>NZ_JBEORG010000024.1:0-119022 GCF_040302145.1 Spirillospora sp. NPDC127506
AGCGGATGATGCGCGACGCCAAGATCACCCAGATCTACGAGGGCACCAACCAGATCCAGCGCATGGTCATGGCCCGCCAACTCCTCAAGTAGCCGCCGGAAGGCCGGGGGCGCGGCCCCCGGCCCGCACATCGCCCGCGGCCTACGGGCCGGGGGTGAGGATCAGGGTGGCGGCGCGGCGCCGTTCCGGTACCTGATCGTCTACCCGCTGCTGACCCGTCAACTGGAGCGGGCCTGGCGCGACCGGGCCTCGTCCGCTCCCCGGGTCTCCGGATAGGGGACGGGCGTTGGCCCGCCCCCGCGGAGCCGCTCAGTTGTGGGAGATCTTCAGGGTCATCGTCCCGTCCCTGTTCTGGCGCGGGCGGAGCGTGATGCCGTTGTACGTGGCGCTGGCGTCGCCTCGCCAGCCCGCGTCGACCGTGCTCTTCATGCTCGAGCCCGAGCCGCGGATGGTGAAGGTCACGCGGCTGCCCTCGATGCCGATGTGGATCGGGGCCACGCCGTACTTCTTGTCGAGCGTGATGGTCTGGCCGTCGTGGATCTTGATCTCGCAGTCGGCGTCCGCGCATTCCTTCGCGCCGTCGTCCTCGGCGGACGGCGCGGCCGACGGCGAGGACGACGGCGAGGGAGAGGCCGAAGGGGACGGCGGCGCGGCCGCCGGCGCGCCGGCGGCCGGAGACGGGGGCGGGGCCGCCAGTGAGGCGGTCGCGGCGGCGATGCCGGCGGTGAGCGTCACCGACACGGCGGCGGTCGTGGTGAACAGGGCGAGAAACCTTGTCGACATGTTCTGGGCTCCTGATGGTGACTTCGGTCTGTCACCGCGATTGTTACCCAGAGTGATCGATTGACAACACTAGGTCACGAGACTTCGTCGACGAGGAGGGTCTGGAGGACGCGGCCGAGGTCGCCGGAGCGGTCGGCCAGGGTCGCCTCGCAGAGGGCGCTGCCGCCCGGGTTCGCATGCAGGGACGCGGCCATGCACAGCCACTCGCCGGCGGGGTCGCGGTGCAGGGCGACGGTCAGGTCCGTGTTGATGATCAGCCACTTGGAGAGGTCGAGCTGGCTGCCGATGCCGGACGCGCTGTCGGCGAGGCGGAGCGCGTGGATCAGCGGCGTGTCGGTCTCGCCGGCGACGAGCGGGATGCGCGAGCGCGCCCAGACCGTGCCGGGGCCGGGCTCGGCGAACGAGCCGTGGACCAGGCGCCATTCCATCGACGCGAGGTAGCCGTGCACGTGGAGGCCGTGCCATTCCCCGAAGGGCCGCGCCGCGGCGGGCAGGGACGGCGGGGGCGCGGTGTGCACCACCGGCTCCAGGTGGGACGGCGCCGCCAGGATCCGCCAGGCGGTGGCGCGGACGACCGTGCGCCCCTCGTGGGTGATCTCGCCTTCGAGGAGGCTGACCCGTTTGCCCGGACGCGCGGTGCGGACGCTCACCTCGAGTTCGGCGACCGGGACGGGGCTCAGGATCTCGACCGTCACGCGCGCCACGCGGGTGCCGGGGACGGGGTCGTGCCGCTCGAAGGCCCGCCCGACCAGGGCCGCCACCGGTCCGGCGTGCTGAAGGCCCGGCGACCAGGGGCCGGCCGTGGCCGCGGTGGAGGCGAACCGGCCGTCCCCCAGCGGCTCGTAGTACGTTTCGGCGGGCGCGTCCTCGGTCATGCGGCTCCTCCCACGTCCTAGAATGCCATTCTAGACAGGTTCAGGAGCAGAGCTTCGACGTGGCCGTGCCCGTCTCGATCGCCGGGGACGAGGACGGCGACGGGCTCGGGGCCACCTTCACCTTCTTCACGCCGTCCCAGTCCGCGCCCACCATCACCTGCAGCCGGGACCCCAGCGACGGCACCTTCTTCAGCTTGGCGCCGGGGATCGCGGCGGCCAGCGTCCTGGCCGAGTCCGCCCGGTCGGGGCCGTACTGGATCTGCGTGGTCCGCAGGCCGCGCCGCGCCACGCCCGGCGCGACCGTCACCTTGAAGCCGAGCCCGCGCAGCTGGCCGCCCGCCTTCGTGGCGAGGCCCGGCGTGCCGATCGCGTTCAGCACGCGGACGGAGATGTCGTCCGGCGGCACGGTCAGCTCGTCCTCGGGCTTCTGCGTCGGCGTGGCGCTCGGCTTCGCGGTGTGCCGGGCCAGCGGCTCGTCCCGCCGGATCCGGGTGAACAGGTCGCGCGCCTTCCCGTGGTCCCACTGGACGGTCGACTGCGGGGTCGGCGCGTTCCACAGGACGGCGTTGTAGTCGGGGTCGGCGAGCGGCACCTTCGCGAACGTGAGGTCGTCGGTCGAGAGGTTCTTCATCTGGTCGGCGAGCTTCGGCAGGTTGTCGGCCAGCTTCTCGTCGACCCGCAGCGACTTCAGCGCCGCGTTCAGGAACTTCGTCGACTTGACCGGGTCTCCGAGCGTCTTCGTCGACAGCGCCTGCTTCATCATCGCCGCGATGAACTGCTGCTGCCGGTCGATGCGGCCGAGGTCGCTGCCGCCGGTCAGAGCGTAGCGGGCGCGGGCGAAGGCGAGGGCCTTCAGGCCGTCGACGTGGGACGTGCCGGCGGGGAGCCTCAGCCCGCTCTTCGCGTCGTTGACCGGCTGCTCGACGCACACGTCGACGCCGCCCAGCGCGTCGACCATATGGACGAACCCGTAGAAGTTCACCTCGACGTAGTGGTCGATGGACACGCCCGTCGCCTGCTTGACCGTGCTGACCGTGAGGTCGGGGCCGCCGAACTGGTACGCCCAGGTCAGCTTGCCCGGACGGGCCGGGACCCGCGTCCCCTTCGCGCCCTCCGACCCGTTCGACCTGTGCGCCGGGATCGTGACGTAGGAGTCGCGCGGCAGGCTCACCACCGACACGCTGTCGTGATCGCGCGACACGTGCACCAGGAGCATCGTGTCCGAGCGCTCTCCGGGCTCGTGCCCGAGCTTGGCGGCCTTCTGCTGCGCCTTCGTCAGCCCCTCGCGCCGGTCGACGCCGGCGACCAGGATCGTCATCGCGCCCTTCGGCGCGTCCCGGCCCTTGCCGAGCCCGTCCACCGACACCTTGTCGATCATGCCGGTGACGTAGTTCTGGAACGCCCACGCGCCGCCCGAGGTCAGCAGCACGAACGCCGACATCGTCCCGGTCAGGGTGAGGAACCGCTTCTGCCGCCGGGCGCTCATCGCGGCGCGCGGGCTCAGCTGCCGGCCGGGCCGGCGCGGGCCGCGCGGGCCGTCCACCGTCACCCGCGGCGCGGGCATGCCGTCGATCGTCACGCCCTCGATGCCGTCGCCGTCGTCGCCGCCCGGCGCCGCGTGCGAGCCCGGACGCGGCCGGAAGTAGCGCTCCAGCGGATCGGCGTCCGCGGGACCGCCGCGACCCGAGTCGTGCCCGTCTGCCATGCCGGCCGCCGCCCTCCCGAAGATCACGTTCCACCGCGAGTCCCCACCACTCTAAAGTGGGGGGCGCCCGTCCGTTCGCTACCTGGACCTCGTGTCCTTGCAGTAACGTGGCGCCGTCTTGACCACACCCCGGCGGCCCGCACGCGAACCTGGGTGGCGTGGGCTGCGTCAGGCAAGCGAGCAAGAGAGGAAGGGGCGCCCGCCTCCGGTCCCGCCGGCCGGCGCGCGCCCGCGAGTCCACATGAATTCGTCTCCCCGTGCCCATCGCGCCATGAACCAGGAAGCCCAGTACGCCGTGAAGTCCCGTCCCGAGTCCGGTGAACGCACCTGGCCCGCGGTGTCGGTGGTCATGCCCGTCCTCAACGAGCAGCGCCACCTCGCCGACGCCGTGCGCGGCATCCTGAACCAGGATTACCCCGGCGAGCTGGAGCTCGTGCTCGCGGTCGGGCCGTCCCGCGACCGCACCGAGGAGATCGCCCGCAAGCTCGCCGCCGAGGACCCGCGCGTCCTCGTCGTCGCCAACCCGACCGGGCGCACCCCGCAGGGCCTCAACATCGCGATCAAGGCGTCGCAGTACTCGATCATCGTCCGGGTGGACGGGCACTCGCTGCTGCCGTCCGACTACGTCCGCGCGGCGGTCGAGACGATGGAGGAGACCGGCGCCGACAACGTCGGCGGGATCATGGCCGCCGAGGGCGTCACCCCGTTCGAGAAGGCGGTGGCGCGCGCGATGACGTCCAAGCTCGGCGTCGGCAACGCCCGGTTCCACACCGGCGGCGAGGCCGGCGAGGTCGAGACCGTCTACCTCGGGACGTTCCGGCGCAGCGCGCTGGAGCGGGTCGGCGGCTACGACGAGACGTTCGTCCGCGCCCAGGACTGGGAGATGAACCACCGCATCCGGGAGACCGGCGGCCGGATCTTCTTCACCCCGCGCATGCGGGTCACCTACCGGCCCCGCCCGAACCTGCGGGCCCTCGCCAAGCAGTACTTCCACACCGGCCGCTGGCGGCGCGTCGTGGGGCGCGAGCACCAGGGCACGCTGAACCTGCGCTACCTCGCGCCGCCGATCGCCGTGGTCGCGATGGCGGCGGGCGCGGTCGCCGGGCTGTTCGGGTTCTGGCCCGGCTGGATCCTGCCCGGCGGGTACGCGGCCGCGATGATCCTCGGCGCCGTCGTGGAAGGGCGCGGGCTGCCGCTCTCGGCCTGGGTGCGGCTGCCGCTGGTGTTCGCGACCATGCACGTGACCTGGGGCATCGGCTTCCTGACCAGCCCGCCGCGGCTCGGCCAGCCCACCCCGGTGAAGCCCGGCGAATCCGTCCAATAGCGCGCAGACCTGGACCCACCCGCGTATCCCCGGTGGTCATCGGCCCGCCTCACCGTTAGGTTGGGCGGGATCCCGCCCGCGGTACGGAGGTGTCATGTCCAACGGAGCACGCCACGGCCTCGGCGTGGTGATCGGCCTTGTCGTGACGCCGGTCATCGCGTTGTGCCTGTCCTACGGCGCGACCAAGTACACCGAGTACTTCCGGTACTTCGTCATCAGGGGCGGAAGCGAGCGCTGGGCCGCCACGGCCCTCGTCGTGGTCGCGGCCGTCCTGGTCGGCCTCGTGGCGGGCTCCCGGACCTCCCCGCTCGCCTCGCTCATCCCCGGTTTCGTCTACACGGTGGTCGGGATCCTCTGGGTCGTCGCTCCGCGCTGGTCCGTCGGGCATTCCGGGCGCGACCTGCTGCCGCGCGACATCCACATCGGCTACACGGTGCTCGCCCCGTACGGCGTCTTCCTGCTGCTGGGCGTCGCGCTCCTGGCGGCGTCGCTGCCGCCGTCGCGGTGGAGGGCGAGCACGCGCGCCGGCGCGGTGCCCCGCTTCACCGGCCCGCCGCCCGCGCCGATGGGCCCGCCGCCCATGCCGGGCGGCCCCGCGCCCATGGGGGCTCCGCAGCCGCCGCCGGCGCACGGCCCGTCCTGGCAGGGCGCACCCCAGTACGGCGCGCCGCCCGCGCAGCCCGCGGCGCCGCCCGCGCAGCCCGCGGCGCCGCCCGCGCAGCCCGCCGCGCCGAACCCGCCTCCGCTCCCGCCCGCGTCCCCGGCGGCGCCGCCCGCGCAGGAGAAGAAGGCCGAGCCGTCCATCGACAGCGAGGACGACGACGGCCCCGGCGAGTGGACGCGCATGTACGGCGGCGACCGTCCGAAGTGATCGATACCGGGACGTGATCATCCCGGTATGCGGCTTCTGTACGTTGAGCGGGCTCTCGACGCCGACCGACAGGAGCCGACCATGAACCTCGCCGCCCGGCACGCGCTCGGCGCGCTCGCGGGGGTGGTCGCCGCCCCGCTGATCGCCGGCTGCCTCGCCTACAGCGTCGACAGGCTGCGCAGGTCGGTCGCCGGCGGTCTCGGCGCGAGCATCGACGGCGCCTCCGTGTCGCCCGACTGGACGGCGTTCGCGGTGCTGCTGGCGGGCGCGGCCGTGATCGGCCTGGTGGTGACCGCCCGGCTCTCCGCGCTCGCCTCGCTCATCCCCGGCGTCCTCATGACCGCGGTCGGGGTGCTGTGGGTCACGAAGACCCTGTGGATGGTCCAGCACGGCACGCCGGACATCGTGCCGGACGACTTCTTCATCGGGTACACGAACATGGCCGCCAACGGGACCTTCACGATCATCGGGGTGGCGCTCGTCGTGGCCTCCCTGCCGCCCGGCCGCTGGCGCGGTCAGACGGCGGCGAGGACGCCGGGGACGTCGTTGACGACCAGCGCGTCGAAGCCGGCCTCCGCGTAGGTCGGCGCCGCCTCCGCCGACGGGCACCAGGCGATCGTCTCCAGACCCGCCTTGTGCGCGACGTCCACGCAGTGCTCCAGCGGGCGCAGCCGCGTGTCGGGGTGGTCGACCCCGCAGGACCCGGTGTGCACGGCGACGACGTCCAGGCCGAGCCCGGCGGCGGCCGGGACGGCGTGCCACAGCGGGAACCGCAGCCACGTCAGCAGCCCCACCGGGACGCCCGGCAGCTCGCCCTTCAGGAACGTCAGCAGCGACGGGTCGAACGACGTGACGAGCAGCCGCCGCCGCTGCGCCTCCCGCCGCAGCACCGGCAGGAGCAGCGCGCCGGTGCGGCGGGACGGCTCGTCCAGCGCGTCCTCCAGCACCGTCTTGACGTCCACGTCGACGGCGACGTCCGGCGGCAGCGCGTCGAAGACGTCGGCCAGCAGGGGCAGGCCGCTCGCCGTGGCGGGCAGGTCGACCAGGTGGTCGCCGTCCACCGTCGTCGGGTCGTGCCGCAGGACGAGGTGGTCGTCGGCGGTGCGCGTCACGTCGATCTCGACCCAGGACAGGCCCGCGTCGACGGCGGCGAGCAGCGACGGCAGCGTGTTCTCGGAGACGGGCGCCGCGGCCCCGGGAGGCGTGAGGTCGCCGGACCCGTACCCGCGGTGCCCGATGACCGTGGGGGAGTTCTCGAAGATCAAGGCTTCACCTCCGCGGCGAGATGTTCGGCGACGACGGCGTCGAGGGGATGGGTGACCTTGAGGTTGCGCTCGCTGCCCTCGACGACGCGGATGGGGACGTCCGGCAGGTAGCGGTGCACGATCCCGCAGTCGTCGGTGGCGCGCAGGCCCGGGTCGGCCAGCGCCAGCTCGTACGCCTTCCGGATGGTGCCGAGCCGGAAGCCCTGCGGGGTCTGGAAGCGGCTCAGCGTCTCGCGCGGCGGCATCGAGGCGACCACGCCGTCCCGCACCACCACGACCGTGTCGGACGAGGGGACGCCCACGGCGACCGCCTCGCAGTCGTCGAGCGCGTCCAGCACGCGGTCGATGACGGGGGCGTCCACGAACGGGCGGGCCGCGTCGTGGAAGAGGACGCGGACGTCGTCTGGGCGCCCGTCCAGCACCTGGAGCGCCGCGGCCGTCGACGCGGTGCGCGTGTCGCCGCCCTCGACCACGGCGGCCGCCTTGCGGAACGGGGCGGCGATCGCGGCCGCGTCGCGCAGGTGCCCGGCCGCCATCACGACGACGACCTCGCCGATGCCGGGGTGCGCGTCGAACGCGCCGATCGCGTGCGCCAGGATGGGCCGCCCGCCGACCTCCATGAGCTGCTTGGGGCGCCCCGCGCCCATGCGCGCGCCGACCCCGCCGGCGAGCACCACCGCAACCGTCCGCGCCGCCATGTCTCCCCAGTCTTCCCGGCATCCCGGCCACGCTCAACGTACCGGACGGCTCCCGGGCGGGGCGCGGGCGAACCGGCTCGCACCGCCCGATCGCGCGGGATCGAGTATGGTTACCTCGCCGTGTCGGGGTCCGCGCAGACGGTGCAGGCGCCGCGCCACCACGGCGGCACCGTCCGCCCCGCGATGGGCCCGGCTCGTTCGCGTGTGCCGCGCCGACCGTTTACCTTGCGGGCACGGATCACGTTCGACCTGAGGAAAGAGGAAGCATGATCGGCATGGTGCTGGCGGCGGGTGCGGGCCGGAGGCTGCGGCCCTACACCGACACCCTCCCCAAGGCCCTGGTCCCGGTGGACGGCGAGACCACGATCCTGGACATCGCCCTCCGCAACCTCGCCGAGGTCGGGCTGACCGACGTCGTCATCGTCGTCGGCTACCGCGCCGGCGCCGTGGAGGAGCGCAAGGCCGCCCTCGAGGACAAGTACGGCGTGCGCATCACGCTGGTTCACAACGACAAGGCCGAGGAGTGGAACAACGCCTACTCCATGTGGCTCGCCCGGGAGCACTTCTCCAAGGGCGTCCTCATGGTCAACGGCGACACGGTCCACCCGGTGAGCGTGGAGAAGACGCTGCTGGCGAACCGCGGGCCCGACATCCTCCTCGCCGTGGACGACGTGAAGAAGCTCGCCGACGAGGAGATGAAGGTCATCCTCGACGGCGAGGGCCACCTGAAGACCATCACCAAGCTGATGGACCCGTCCGCCGCCGGCGGCGAGTACATCGGCGCCACCCTGATCGAGCCCGCCGCCGCCGAGCCGCTGGCAGACGCGCTCAAGGCCACCTGGGAGCGCGACCCCGACCTCTACTACGAGGACGGCTACCAGGAGCACGTGAACCGCGGCGGCCGCATCGGCGTCGCGCCGATCGGCGAGGTCGACTGGGTCGAGGTCGACAACCACGACGACCTGGAGAAGGCCCGGCGGATCGCCAAGGGCTACTGACCCGCCGGACCCCGGGCGCTCCACCGAGCGAGGAGGCACATGCCCCTGCTGACGCGGATGCTGAACGCGCCGCTCTCCATCGACGTGCGGCGCGGCGCCGTCGCCGCCCTCGGCGACCTGCTCGCCGACAAGCGGATCGCCACCGAGGGACGGGTGGCGATCGCGGTCGGCCCGGGCCAGGGCGACCAGATCGCCGAGCAGGTCCGCCCGTCCCTGTCGGCCTGCGACGTGTTCCAGGTCGAGGGCGGCACCGTGGACGCGGCCGTCGCGCTGGCCGCCAAGCTGCGCGCCGGGTCCTACGAGGCCGTCGTCGGGATCGGCGGCGGCCGGACGATCGACGCCACCAAGTACGCGGCGACGCTGTCGGGCATACCGATGGTGTCGGTCGCGACGAACCTGTCCCACGACGGGATCTGCTCCCCGGTCGCCTCGCTCGTGCACGACAGCGGCAAGGGCTCGTTCGGCGTCGTGATGCCGCTCGCGATGATCGTCGACCTGGACTACGTGCACGCCGCGCCGGGACGGCTCATCCGCGCCGGGATCGGCGACGTGCTGAGCAACTTCTCGGCGGTGGACGACTGGGTGCTCGCGTCCGAGCAGTGCGGCGAGCGGATCGACCGGATGGCGCTGACCGTGGCGCGCACCGCCGCCGAGGCGCTGCTGCACCTGCCCGGCTCGATCGAGGACGACCGGTTCCTCACCGTCCTCGCCGAGAGCCTGGTCCTGTCCGGGATGTCGATGGCGTTCGCCGGCGACTCCCGCCCGGCCAGCGGCGGCGACCACGAGATCCTGCACGCCATCGACCAGCTCTACCCGGACACGGCCAACCACGGCGAGCTGGCGGGGATCGGCGCGGCGTTCTGCTACCACCTGCGCGCCACCCGCCTCGGGGCCGGCGGCGAGCGGCTGGCGGAGATCCTCGACTGCCTGGGCCGGCACGGGCTGCCCCGCCTGCCCGGCGACATCGGGCTGTCCGCCGAGCAGTTCACCGAGGCGGTGCTGTTCGCGCCGCAGACCCGGCCCGGCCGCTACACCATCTTGGAATACCTCAATCTCGACAAGGGCGAGGCCCGCAAGGCGGTGGATGAGTATGTCCAGGCCCATGGAGGCTGAGATCCCCGGGCACTCCGCGGAGTCGCCCGGGGACGACCACCGCCCGCACCGCAAGGGCGCGAAGGTCGCCGACGTCCGCCGGTACGGGCAGCCGCCCGGCCTGAAGGACCGGCGCAACGAGGAGCACTGGGCCGGCCGCCTCTACATGCGGGACGTGTCCCCGTACTTCGCGTGGCTCGCGCTGCGCCTCGGGTTCAGCCCGAACCAGCTCACCTACCTGATGATGGCGAGCGGCGTCCTCGCCGGCCTGGTCGTGTCGCTGCCCGCGGATCCGCTGTGGACGGCGCTCGGCGGTGCCGTGCTCGTCCAGGTGTACCTGCTGCTCGACTGCGTGGACGGCGAGGTCGCCCGGTACCTGCGGCAGACGTCGGTGGCCGGGGTGTTCCTCGACCGCATCGGCCACTACCTGTCGGAGATCTCCCTGCTCGCCGGGCTCGGCTTCATGGCGCAGGGCGGCTGGCGGAACGGCGGCTGGGTGGAGCTCGGCCTCGTCGCCGCGCTCGGCGCCGCGCTGATCAAGGCGGAGACCGACAACGTCGTGGTCGCCCGCGCGAAGTCGGGGCTGCCCGCCGACCCGTCCGGCGGCGACCGGGCGCTGCGGCCCCGCTCCACCCGCATCGCGCTGGCCCGCCAGGCCGCGTCGATGCTGCGCTTCCACCGGATCATCGGGGCCGTCGAGCTGTCGCTGCTCATCCTCGCGGCCGCCGTGGCCGACGCCGTCCTCGGCGCCGACGGTCCGGTCGCGGTCCGCGTCCTGACGGTCGCGGTGGCCGCGGTCGCCGTCGTGCAGACCCTGCTCCACCTGGTCAGCATCCTGGCCTCCCGGAGGCTGAAGTGAAGCTCAGCGTCGTCGTCCTGACCATGGGGAACCGGCCGGAGGAGCTGGCCCGCGCCGTCCGCAGCGCCCTGGAGCAGGAGCACGTGGACGTCGAGGTCGTGCTCGTCGGCAACGGCGTCGACCCGGTCGGCGACCGCGCGGACGCGGCGCCGTTCGACGACGAGCGCGTGAAGACGCTGAGCCTCCCGACGAACCTGGGCATCCCGGGCGGGCGGAACCGGGGCGTGGAGGCGTCCTGCGGCGATGTGATCCTCTTCCTGGACGACGACGGCTGGTACGGCTCCACCGGCCTCGGCGCCCACCTGCGCGACCGGTTCTCCGCCGAGCCCGACCTCGGCGTCGTGTCGTTCCGCGTCCGCGACCCCGAGGGCGGGCGCGGCGAGCGGCGGCACGTGCCGCGGCTGCGGGCCGGCGACCCGGAGCGCTCGTCCGCCGTCACGACGTTCCTCGGCGGGGCCTGCGCGATCCGCCGCGCCGCGTTCGACGCCGGCGGCGGCCTCCCCGAGGACTTCTTCTACGCCCACGAGGAGACCGACCTCGCGTGGCGGATCCTCGACGCCGGGTACCGCATCGTCTACGACGCGTCCGCGGTCATGTTCCACCCGGCCGTCCAGCCGACGCGGCACGAGATGTTCTACCGCTACAACGCCCGCAACCGCGTCTGGCTGGCCCGCCGCAACCTCCCGTGGCCCCTGGCCTTCACGTACGTGGCCGTGTGGGTCGGCATGACGGTGCTCCGCGAGCGCAGGCCGAGCGCCCTCAAGCCGTGGTTCAAGGGCTTCCTGGAGGGCTGGCGCAAGCCCGCCGGGCCCCGCCGCCCCATCTCCTACCGCACCGCCTGGCGCATGACGAGGACGGGCCGTCCCCCCATCATCTAGGGCGGGGCGCCCGTCTAGGGCGTGCGCACCGCCGCGAGGATCAGATGGGTCAGCTCGGCGATGATGTCGTCGAGCGGGATGTCCTGGTCGCGGGCGGACCAGTGGTGGACGAGGTTGTTCACCGCCCCGATCACCGCGATCATCGTGAGGCGGTAGTCGCGGTCGACGGCCTCGCCGCGCTCGACTGCCTCCCGCGCCATCGTGGTCAGCGTGTCCTCCCACCGGCCGCGCCACCGGAAGCGGTGCTGCTCCAGGCTCGCGCTGACCCCGATGACCTCGACGAACGCGATGCGGGCCCAGCGCGGGTCGCTCGCGGTGACGGTGACGAACGCGCGGACGGCGCTCTCGACGCGGGTGCCGAGGTCGGCGTCCGCGGCCTCGGCGTAGGCGGCGGCGAGCGCCTCCGCCGCGCGCTGGTTGATGCTGCTGTGCAGGGCGGTGAGGAGTTCCTCGCGCCCGGTGAACTCCTCGTAGAAGTTGCGGGTCGACACGCTCGCCGTCGCGCACAGCCGCTCGATGGAGGTGGCCGCGTAGCCGCGCGTGCCGAACAGTTCGAGCCCGGCGGCCAGCAGCCGCTCACGCCGCTCCGCGCGGCGCTCCTCCGCCGACCGGCCGCCGTAGCTGCGCCTGGGTGCGGGATTCCGGCCGCTCATCGATCTCCGTTCACCCGTGCGAAAGGGGGCAGCGTCAGCCTAACCCGCGCGGACGGGCAGGTATCACTCGCGCGCGGCCTCCCGCAGCCGGGCGGCGGCGTCCTCGGTGACGGGTTCGCCGTGCCCGAAGCAGGCGATCTCGGTGTCGAGCGCGGCGAGCCGGGTGAACGTCTCCGCGGCGAGCGGCGGGTCGACGTTGAAGACGCCCAGGATGACCCGGCCGTCGTCCAGCCGGGCGACGGTGTCCCCGGTGAACAGGACCCGCTCCTCGGGCACGTGGATCGCGACGCTGCCGGGCGTGTGGCCGGGCGCGGAGACGGCGACGGCCGGGGTGCCGCCGAGGTCGATGAGGTCGCCGTCGTCGAGTTCGCGGTCCACCCGGACCGGCGCCGGCGGGGGGAAGCCGGCGAGGGCGGCCTGGCTCTGCTCGAAGATGGGCCGCTCCCAGTCGAGCACCTGCGGCGGCGGCCCCGCGGCGTCGCCGCGGATGAACGGCGCGTCCGCGCGGTGGGCGAGCACCTCGACGTCGCCCCAGGCCGCGACGTCGGCGGCGGACCCCGCATGGTCCTCGTGGAAGTGCGTGAGGATGAGCCGGCGCAGTTCCCCGGGGCGCCGGCCGAGCGAGCGGACGGCGTCGGCGATCATCGGCGCCGACCCGGGGAGCCCGCTGTCGATCAGCGTCAGCCCGTCCGCCGCCTCCCACAGGTAGGCGTGCCCGATGGGGAAGCGGATCTGGTGCAGATGCGGGTGCAGTCGGATGACGTCCATGGCGCCGACGTTAAGGACGGGTCTCGCGCGAGCCCGCGTTTCTCTGCCCTGGGCAGATCAGCGGTGGGCGTAACCCGGCCGGCGGTCAGTCGTTCAGCAGGATGTTGCGCCATTCGGGGTCGGCGGTGAGCACGGTCAGCCGCTGCGTCGCCCGGGACACCGCCACGTAGAGGACGCGCAGCCCGCGCGGCGACTGCGCGGCGACGGTCTCGGGCGCCACGATCACGGCCGCGTCGAACTCCAGCCCCTTGGCTTCGAGGACGTCCAGCACCTGCACCCGCTCCGGCAGCCCCTCTCCGAGCCGCAGGCGGTCGGCCTCCGTCCACGCCACCGTTCCCTCGCCCGCGCCGGGCGCGGCGGCGGGGGCGTCGAAGAGGGAGGTCTGCCCGGCGGCGGGCGGCGGGGGCGACCCGGACGCGGTGCAGGGCTCGTCCGACGCCATGGGGACGATCACGCCGATGGTGCCTTCGACCTGGCCGAGGAGTTCCTCCGTCGCCTCGCGGGCGGCGGTGAGGTGGTCGGGTCCGGGGACGACGCGGACGACCGGGTCGATCCCGGAGGTGCGCACGGCGCGGGCCGGGCGGGCCTCGGGGAGGGCGCGGGCGAGGACGCGGGCCGACACGGCTGCGATCTCGGTGGAGTTGCGGTAGTTCGTGGTGAGCTCGTACTCGTGCCGGGTGCGGGGCGCGGCCTTGCGGGCGCGGCGGCGGCCCCGGGACGGCTTGCCGCCGCCGAGAGCGGCCTCCATGGCCTGCCGGGCGGCGTCGAGGTCCTCCCAGGCGCTCTGGGCCGGGTCCTCCACGATCGTCCAGCTCGCCTGGCGGCCGCGGCGGCCGAGCATGCGCCACTGCATGGGGGACAGGTCCTGCGCCTCGTCGACGACGATGTGCGCGTACTCGGGGCGCTCCTCGACGACGCCGTCGTCCACGCGCCGGGAGCGTTCGAGGCGCTCGATGGACGTGGTCAGCTCCTGCATCTCCGGCTCCCACGTCTCGTCCGCGACCTCCTCGCCGGTGAGGATGTTGACGCCGTCCACGACGAACGGGTCGTCCTCGGACGGCGCCCCGCGGCGGCGGGACGGGCGGGGCGGCGAGCCGAGCAGCGCGTCGAGCTCGTCCAGGAGCGCGATGTCCTGGTAGCTGAGCGGGGCGCCCTCGGCCCAGGACGCGGCGAGCGGCTCGATGTCGGCGCGGTCGAGGTCGCGGCCGGCGGCGCGGCGCAGCCGGGCCGGGTCGCCGAGCGAGCGCAGGACGTCCAGCGGGCGGCGGATCGGCCACCAGGCGACCAGGAAGTCGGTGAAGGCGCGCTGCTCCCGGACGCGCGCGTCGAACTGGGCGCGCTTCGGGTCGCCGTTCTGCCGCCCCCGTGCGGCGGGCTCCTCGTCGAGGGAGGCGAGGCCGTCGGCGGCCAGGATCGCGTTCCACAGCCCCGTCTCGGCGCTCTCCTCGGCCTCGGCCGCCTCGGCTCCGCCGACGTCCTCGAAACGGCGCCAGAGGGCGTCCAGGAGCATCTCGGCGGCACGGCCGCGGGCCGCGTTCACGCTGCCTCGGCTGCGCCGGTGCAGGTCGTTCCTGATCCGGTCGAGGCGGGCGCGGTCGAGGGCGACGACGACGCCCTTGAACACCACGCGCAGCTCGTCGGGCGCGCCGGGCGGGTGGTCGGCGACGGCGCGGCGCAGCACCGGGACCATCGCGTCCGCGCCCTTGACGCGGGCGAGCCGCGGCGGGTCGTGGACGGTCGCGGTCGCGCCGTCCACCAGGTCGCCGAGCGAGCGCAGCGTCGCCGAGCCCTCGCCGAGCGACGGCAGCACCCGCTCGATGTAGGCGGTGAACCGGCGGTTCGGGCCGACGACGAGGACGCCGCGCGACCCGAACCGGCGGCGGTGCCGGAACAGCAGGTACGCGACGCGGTGCAGCGCGACGGCCGTCTTGCCGGTGCCGGGGGCGCCGCGCACCAGGACCGTGCCGTCGGCGGGCGCGCGGATCACCTCGTCCTGCTCGCGCTGGATCGTCGCGACGATGTCGCGCATCGCGCCCTCGCGGGTGCGGGCGAGGGAGGCGAGGAACGCGCCGTCGCCGACGATCGTCAGGCCGTCCGCCGCGTCCGGGTCGAGGAGGTCGTCCTCCAGGTCGACGACCGTGTGCCCGCGCGAGTGCAGGACGCGGCGGCGGACGACGCCGCGCGGGTCCTCCGGGGTGGCGCGGTAGAAGTCCTCGGCGGCCGGGGCCCGCCAGTCGATGACGAGGGAGTCGTGCTCGCTGGTCCGCACGCCGATGCGCCCGATGTAGCGGACCTCCCGGGTCGCCTGCTCGCCGGGGGCCAGGTCGAGCCGGCCGAACACCAGGCCGTCGTCGGCGACGTCGAGGGCCTGCATGCGCAGCGCCGCCTGGTGGACCATCGCGTCCCGGTCCACCAGCGAGCCCTTGGTGCCCGCCAGCGACTGCCGGTAGCCCTCGCGGATCATGGCCTGGGCGTCGGCGCGCATCTCCTCCAGCCGCGCGTAGGCGACGTCGACGTAGCGCTGCTCGGCGGCGATCTCCTGATCCTTCACCGTGCCGCCGGAACCGGCCGGTGGCCCGGTGACCTGGGACGACATGCAGGCTGCTCCTCGCACGTGTGTCGCGCCGGGGACGTCCCCCGGCGCCCCGAAGGGGCGAAGGAGACAGCTTATGCGGTCGGCCCCCGGTTCAGCGCGGCGCGGCCGCCCGGGCGAACGGCAGGCGGCCGCGCCGCGGACGGACGTGCAGGTCGCCGGCCGGGCGCGCGAACGAGCGGTCCAGCGCGTCGAGGACGAGCCGCGCCGGCGTCTCCCCGTCGAGGTGGACGCAGCGGATCGTCACCCCGCGCCCGCCGTGCTCCCGGAAGAGCGCCCCGGCGTACGCGGCCACGGCCCCGGACGCGGCGGCCGCCGCGCCGGGCTCCGGGGGCGGCGCGCAGAGGACCAGCTCCCCGGCGCCGCGCTCCAGCATCCCCGGCAGCGTGGCGCGCACGATGTGCATGGTGCCGAGCACATCGGTGCTGAGAACGTGTTGCACTTCGGCGGGCGGCTGCTCCAGCACGGGCGCGGCCGGCGCGATCACGGCGGCGTGCACGACCCGGTGGACGGGGCCGATCACCGCCAGCACGTCCAGGACGGCCTTGGGGTCGGTGACGTCGCAGGTGCGCACGTGCATGTTCGGCGAGCGCAGCGCCGTCTCCGCCAGGCCCGCCTCGTCGGTGTCCACCGCGACGACGTCCCACGCCGCCGCGGCGAGCCGCCGTGCGGCCAGGGCGCCGATCCCGCCGGCCGCTCCCGTGACCAGCGCCGTCCGCCTCACCGGCGCACCTCCTCGGCGCCGTCGAAGACCATCTGCAGGTGCCCGACCGTGCTGCTGCTCAGCGCCCTGGCGCGGTCGAGGCCCAGCCCGCGCAGCTCCTCCGCCACCGGGTGGTCGCCCAGGACGACCTTCGCCCCGCCCGGCCGCGTCCGGACGTCGGACGGCGTCAGCGTCCACGGCGTCCGGCGGGTGACGCCGTCCATGCACGAGTAGGCGTCGAGCTTCGGCGCGGCGGTGCCGCCCGGCATGGGCACGCCCGGCTTCACCGCCACCTCGATCGCCGTGTGCCCGCCGAACCGCACGGCGCATCGCTTCACGCGCCCGGCCAGGTCCATCGGGATGTCGGCGATCTCCTTGGGGAACCCCCAGATCGTCCGCCCGGCCTCCAGCGTGAACTCCTGGTTCACCGGCAGCCAGTGGATGAACGCCCCGACGCCGCGCAGCCGCCCGAGCGGCCCGGCCGGGTCGGCGCCGGGCGGCCGCACCAGGAACGCGACGGCGAACTCGTGGTACGGGCCGAGGTCCCCGTCCGCGTACCGGACGAAGGCGAGCGAGCAGATCGCCCGCCCGGGCAGCGGCTCGGCGACCTCCAGCCCGGAGTAGGCGATGACGGCCCGGGCGGCGCGGGCGGGCACGGCGAACATCGCCGACGCCACGGCGGCGTCCCGGATCCGCACCGGGAGGGCGACCCGTTCGCCCTGGACGGCATGCGCTTGCACGGTGCTTGTCACACCGCTTAGTAGAACAGGTTCTCGTTTTGCTGCCAAGGACCGGGGGCGGGGTCAGCCCGCCTCGACGGCCGTCCGGATGCGGTCGAGGGTGGCGCGCATGCCCGCGCGGTTCACCGCGGCGCGCCGCTCCGCCGGGACGCCGGTGAAGACCTTGCCGAGGACCGAGACGATCTTCGCGCTGCGGCCCTCGCGGCGCAGGTCCTCCCAGTACTCGGTGAGCCGCGTCCGCGGCGCGGACGGGTCGTCCGACACGTCCTCGACGCGGTAGCCCCACAGCGCGACCGGCATCCCGAAGCTCGACACCCGGAAGGCGAACGCCTTGCCCGGCACGGCCGCGGTCACCCGGCACGTGGTGAACCACACGCGCCACCCGATCCGGTTGAAGCCGACGAACCTCGTGCCCTGCCCGACCGTCCGGCCGCGCACCCGGACGGCGAACACCTCGGGACTCCACTCGACCATCCGCCGCGGGTCGGCGACGGCCGCGTACACCTCGTCGGGACGCGCCGCGACGGCGACGCTCTCCTCGACCACCCACTCGCGTTCCATGCCCCCGATACTCCCATCTCATGACCATCCGGTCATAGCAGGTGGGCGTACTCCGTCCTCCAGGCGGCGTACCAGGCCCTGAACCAGGGGTGCGGTTCCGCCAGGGGCAGGATGTAGGTGAGGGTCTCGGCGTAGTACCGGCGCTGGAAGTCCGGCGGCATCCTGTGCAGCGTCTGGACGTTGCTCACGCGGTCGGCCAGCTTCACCTGGACGGCCTCCGGCGGGGCGTCGCCGAGCCGGCGCAGGTAGGCGGCCCTGGCGCCGCGCTTGGCCTGGCGTCCGCCGCCGGGCGCGGGCGGCTTGGTGACCCAGTCGACCAGCTCGGCGACCTCCGCGCCGAACTCGGCCTCCACGTCCGCCGGGGTCGCGGGCGTGTCCTCGACGACGTCGTGCAGGACCGCGGCGGTCAGCACGGCCGGAGCGGTCACTCCGGCCCCGCGCACCAGCACTTCGAGGGCCTCCAGCAGGTGCTCGACGTAGGGGGCGCCCGTGGGGCGCCTCTGGTCGCCGTGCCAGCGAAGGGCGGCGCCGACGGCCGCGCCCAGCACGTCCGTGTCGACCGGGGCGCCGGACGCGGCTATGTCCGCACGGGCCGTGTCCCAGCTGTGCCAGCGGGTGAAGACCTCCACGCTTCATCTCCGTTCTGTCGCGCCCGGCGTCCCTCACAAGGCATGGTGGGAGTCGTCTTTCAGGCACAGTACGCGGAAGGAGGCGGCGCGGTCGTGGTCGGGAGCCGGCAGCGGCCTGGTGGCCGACCGGAGTCCGTGGGCAGGGTCCGCGTCGCGCTCGGGCTCGCCTCCGCGACGGTCGCCGTGGTGCTGTGCGTCGTGCTCGTCGACCAGTACGTCCTGCGCGCCGAGTGGTGGCAGGTCCGGCACACCGTGACCGGCGAGCCCGTCACGCCGCAGCGCGAGGTGGGGCCGCCGCCCGGCCCGCTCGCGGTGAGCTGGGAGAGGACGACCCGGATGCGGCACGGCGCGGTCGGCGGCTACGACGGCGTCGCCTACCAGGTCGCGCAGGGGCAGGTCGTGACCGCGTCCGGGCACGGGCTGGAGGTGCGGGACGCGCGGACCGGCGGCGACCGCTGGAGCTACCGGCGGTCTGGGTGGACGCTGCTCGGCTGGACCTCCACCCGATCCCGGATCGTCGCCTATTTCGAGCGGAACGGCGACCGGAGCGACCGGGTGCTCGTCGCGTTCGACGCGCTGTCGGGCGGGCTGCTGTGGCGGCGGGAGGGCGAGAGTCCCGCCGCGGTGTCCCGGACGACGCTGCGCTGGCCCGCCGGATCCGACATCGTCCTCACCACCGACGGCGGGCACCGCACGCTGTTCGGCGTCTCCGCGGTGACCGGCAACCGGATGTGGCGGCGCGCCCTGCCGCGCGGCTGCCGGCTGTTCGAGGGCGGCGCGCACCCGTCCGACGGCCGCGAGGACCTCGCCGCGTTCGGCATGGACTGCCGGGAGGGCGGGCGGCGCGACGGGCGGCGCCGCAGCCGGCTGCTCGCCGTCGACCCCGCGAAGGGCACCGTCCGCTGGGACGAGCGGCTCGGCTCCAAGGAGTCGCCCGAGGTCGCGATGCTGGACGGGGTGACGCTCGTCTCGGACGGCACGGCGCTGCGCGCGTTCGGCGAGGACGGCGACCAGTTCGGCGTCTGGAAGGGCGACGGCGTGTGCGGCGACCTCATGTGCCCGGGCGTGCTGACCACCGGGCGGCTCGTGGTCGTCTACCACCCGGAGGGCGCCGACGGCGCCCGGATGGAGGCGGTGGACGTGCCGTCCGGGCGCGTCGAATGGAGCCGCGACGTCCCCCCGTACGCGGCGCTCGCGCAGGCCGGCGGGCACGTGTTCGCGCTGCGGCCGCGGCTGTCGGAGGGGCTGCTGCCGGCCGGCGTCGACATCGTCGAGCCGGGCGACGGCCGCACCACGACCGCGCCGGCGCCGTTCTCGATGGACCCGGACCTGCCGGGCGCGCGGCCGTGGCTCGCGGCGGCGGGCGGGATGCTGTACGCGGCCGTCCCGCAGGCGGCGCCCCGCCCGGACGGCGCGGCGCGGCTGCTCGCGCTGCGCGGCGGGCCGACCGGCGCCGGCCCCGCCGAACTCGGCGGCGTCCCCGTGGCGGCCTGGCCGGACGCGTGCTCGCTGCTCACCGAGACCGACCTGGTCGCGGCGCGGATGGACGGCTACAAGGCCGTGCCGAGCCGCGCGTCGGCCGGGCCGGTGCGGCTGCCGCGCCCGGTCTCCTGCACCTACGAGCCGCGCGGCGAGCGTGGCGAGCGCGGCGAGCGCAGGTCCGGGGAGGACGACGGCGAGGAGAGCCCGAAGCCCGGGCAGCCGAGTGTGCTGAAGTCGTCGGCGCGTCCGGCCGGGCCGGCCGTGCGGGGCCTCACCGTGAGCGTCCGCTGGGTGGCCGAGACCGGCGAGGCCGCCTCCCGCATGCTGGACGCCCTGCAGGCCACGCAGGCGCAGGCCCGGCGGCGCCGCGACATCGGCGGCGACGAGGCGTACGAGATCGGCCCGACCGCCGGGATGATCGCGCTGCGCGTCGGCCGGTACGTCGTGGTGGTGGAGGCGAACCGCCCGCCGGGGGCCGCCGCGCGCATCGCCCGGTCGGTCGCGTACCGGCTGCACCACCCGGCCTGACCGGCGTCCATCAAGCTTGAGGTGCTTCACCGGCGTGAACGGCCGGGCGGGGGACGGTGGCGTAGGGGGAGAGGGCGAACCAGGTCGGGAGGGTGCGGCGGAGAGGCTCGGGACCCTGGATCTGCAGGGCGCCGGAGCGCAGGGCGTCCTGCCAGGGTGTGTCGCCGCGCCAGATGGCGACCATGGTGCGGAGGTCGGCGGTAACGGTCACGGACGTCTCATAGCCGGGGTCGATGTCGCAGACGTCGGCGGCCTCCGGGGTGAGGACCAGCCACCAGTGGCGGTTGCGGGGCGGGACGTCCGGGAAGACGAAGAAGACCACGGTCCGGTCGTCGGGGACGGCGTCCAGAGCCGTGTTGCGGCGCATGTCCCAGAGGAGGAGCTTCGGGTCCAGGTCCCGGTCGCCCAGCTCACCGATCCAACGGAGGCCCCATACCGCCAGTGCGTCCACGACCGGGCGCAGCTCCTCGCCGGCGGGGGTCAGGACGTAGCGGTCCCCCTGCTTGTCCGCGATGCCCGCGCGCACCAGCTGGTTGAGGCGCTTGGACAGCAGCGTCGGGGACATGCGGGGGACGCCCCGGCGCAGCTCGTTGAAGCGTTCGCTGCCGGCGAGCAGCTCGCGGACGATCAGCATGGTCCAGCGCTCGTCGAGCAGCTCCATCGCCTTGGCGACGGGGCAGAACTGGTAGTACGAAGCCCCCATACCGCGCAGGCTAGGACGGTTCGGCCAGGGCGTCCAAGCCCGGTACAGATCCTGTACTAGGACCGCACCCTTCGGATTCCTAACGTTGAACCGACAACGGGAGGAGAATTGTCATGGGGGACACGGTGAAGGACGCCCACAGGGCGATGTGGGCTTCGGGGGACTATCCGTCGGTGGCGTCGGAGATCATCCCGGACATGGGCGCGGTGCTCGTCCGGGCGGCGGGGGTGCGGCCCGGCCAGCGGGTGCTGGACGTCGCCGCCGGGTCGGGCAACGCGGCCATCGCGGCGGCGCTCGAAGGGGCGGACGTCGTCGCGAGCGACCTCACGCCGGAACTGCTCCGGGCGGGGGAGAAGGAGGCGGTGCGGCGCGGCGCCGAGCTGGCCTGGCGGGAGGCCGACGTCGAGGCGCTGCCGTTCGGCGACGGGGAGTTCGACGCGGTGCTGTCGTGCGTCGGGATCATGTTCGCGCCGCACCACCGGGCGTCCGCGGACGAGGTGGTGCGGGTCTGCCGCGAAGGCGGGACGATCGGGCTGGCCAACTGGACCCCGGAGGGCTTCATCGGGCAGATGTTCGGCGTGATGAAGCCCTACGCGCCGCCGCCCCCGGAGGGCGCGCAGCCGCCGCCGCTGTGGGGGCGTCCCGAGCACGTCCAGGAGCTGTTCGGGGACCGCGTCACCGACGTGCGGGCCGAGCGGCGGACGGTGCGGGTCGACCGGTTCGGCAAGCCCGAGGAGTTCCGCGACTACTTCAAGACCCGGTACGGGCCGACCATCGCCGTCTACCGGCGCATCGCCGACGACCCGGAGAAGGTCGCGGCGCTCGACACCGCGCTGGTCGAACTGGCGCGAGGGCAGGACGTGGGGACGTCCGGCCTGGTCATGGAGTGGGAGTACCTGCTCCTCACCGCGCGCAAGCGCTGAACGGCGGAAGGCCCCCCGGCGCGCGCGCCGGGGGGCCTTCCGCGTGGCACCGGTCAGCCGGCGCTGCCCACGGTGACCTCCTGGTCGTCGGGGAGGGCGGCCCGGTAGGTCTCGATCTTGGCGTTGAGCTTGGCGAGGCTGCGGCTGTAGTCGCGGCTGGACAGCCAGAACTTGTAGATGATCACGAGCTCGAAGGCCAGCAGGCCGGCGGCGCTCGCCGCGACGACGGGGATGATGGCCCCGGGGACGATCGCAGCGGCGACCGGCGCGACGATGAACACGCCCATCTGGAACTCGATGCCGCTGATCAGGTGCGGGCGGATGCGGCCCGCCATCAGCACGTTGCGGATCCGGGCGTACCAGGGGAACTGCCGGTTGAAGCCCTGCTGGAGCGTCGCGATGGTCGGGTCGTCGCCGACGACGCGGTTCTCCAGGTCGGCCTCGGGGTCCTCCGCGAGGGCCTCGGCGGAGCGGAGGTCCTCGTCCTCGCCGGAGACCTCGCCGTTGGCGCGCTGGGCGGCGCGTTCGAGGGCGCGCGCCTCGGCGCGGGCCGCGTTCAGCTTCGTCCGCATCTGGGTGCGGACCTTGTAGATCTCCAGCGCGTCCATGTAGCGGAGCATGTCGAGGAACACGACGGCGACGGCCGTCCAGATGTAGGCGGCGTTGCCCGTGGCGGCGTACTGCCCCGCCATCAGGGCGATCGCGCAGGCCAGGACGCGGACGCGGTCGAAGATGTAGTCGAGCCAGGCGCCGAAGACCGAGCCGGTGCCCTTCAGGCGGGCGATCTTGCCGTCCATGCAGTCGAGCGTGAACGACAGGTGGTACAGCAGCGCGCCGGCGAGCAGCCACGGCCAGGACGCGACGGCGAAGCAGGCGCCCGCGGCGAGACCGAGGACCAGGGCTCCGACGGTGAGCTGGTTCGGGGTCACGCGCGTCCGGTTGGCCGTGAACTTCACCAGCCTGGACGCGAGCGGATCGACCAGCAGGACGGTCCACCAGGCGTCACGCGCCTTGTACGTCCGTTGCCGAACGTCGTCGAGCGTGAAGTTCGCCATGGAGTTCCCTTTCATCGTGAGGAGCGATCCGATGCTATCGGCTGTCCGGTTCCGGTCCCCGGCATTGTCGCGGATCCGTGACTGCGCCGAGGACATGGTGATCATTTCCATCGGTAGCCTGGCAGGGTGCGCGTCCGACTCATCGCTCATGCGCCGTTCGCGGGGGTTCTCGCGGCGGCGATCTGGATCAGGGTCATCGCGGTCCTGGGCTATCCGGCGCCGTTGTGGTTCGGCGACTCGAAGAGTTATCTCGAGGCCGCCCTCCAGTTGCGGCCGGGTGAGACGCGTCCGAGTGGATACCCGATTCTGCTCTGGCTGATCGAACCGTTCCACAGCTTCACCGTGCTGGTGTCGGTGCAGCACGCCATCGGCGTCCTCACGGGCGTCCTGGTCTACATCCTGGTGGTGCGCGCGGGCAGGGAGGCGTGGCCGCCGGACGAGCGCGGACGGTGGGCGTGGCGGATGTGGCTGCCCAACCTGCTGGCGGCGGCCGTGACGGTGCCGGTGCTGATGCCCGTCCACCAGATCTCCCTGGAGCACATGCTCATGTCGGACTCGCTGTTCACGTTCCTGCTGCTCGCGGCGGTCGCGGCGGCGCTGTGGCGGCGCCGCTCGACGTGGTGGCTCGGGGGGCTGGCCGGCGCGTTCGCGGCGTTCGCCGCGCTGACCAGGACGGCGGGGCTCGCGCTGATCGCGGTGATCGTCGTCGCGATGCTGCTGCGCCGCGCGGGCCGGTGGGCCTGCGTCGCGGCGGTGGTGATGTTCGCGCTGCCGATCGCCGGGTACATGTTCTGGTTCCGGTCCGAGTACGGCGAGTTCAAGCTGGCCAAGGCCAACTCGATCTGGCTGTACGGGCGCACCGCCGCGTTCGCCGACTGCGACGTCATCAAACCCCGCCCCGAGCTGCGGATCATGTGCCCGCACCTCACCGACCCGCGCATCTCGCCCGCGTTCGCGGTGATGTGGACGAAGGACTCCCCGTTCCGCGAGATCCCCGGCTGGGTGACGGGCGACGAGGCCGACCGGCTCGCGAGCGAGTTCGCGTGGGCGGCGATCCGCGAGCAGCCCGGCGACTACGCGGGCGTGGTCGTCCACGACACGTTCAAGGCGTTCGAGTGGGACCGGGAACCGTACCCGAACCCGTGGACGTCGCTGGAGTACGACTTCCCCGAGGGCGAGGAGTGGAGCGACAAGCAGGCGCTGCTCGCCGAGCAGTACGACCCGGACGGCGCCGAGACGAAGGTCGTCCGGCCCTGGGCCGACCAGATGCTCGCCTACCAAGACGAATTTGCCATGCCGGGCACGTTCCTTGGCGTCCTGCTGCTGGGCGGCCTGGCTGGAGCGTTCCCGTACGTCCGGTCGCGGGGCCGGTGGCGCCCGCTCGGCCCCGTCCGGCACTGGGGGACGGGCGCGCTCCTCCCCTGGGGGACGAGCCTCGCGCTGCTGGTGATCCCCGCCGCGACCGCCGACTTCGACTACCGCTACGTCGTGCCCGCCGTCCCGTTCGCCTGCCTGGCCCTCGGCCTGGCGCTGCTCCCGCCGCCGCGGAGCCCCCGCCCGGCCGCCGAGCCGGCCCCCGCCGAAGAGCGCGAGAAGGCCGAGGCCGGCCGCACCTAGCAGGGCCGAGCCCGGCCGCACCTAGCAAGGCCGAGCCCGGCGGCGCCCGGCCGGGGCGAGGCCCGCGGTCCCGTCCCTAGCGGCCGGAGTTTCGGCGCGGCGCGGTCCGCAGCTCGGTGAGCATCTTCTCCCACTGCCGGGCCACGACCGCGATGTCGAAGCGCTCCGCCGACGCGAAGGCGCGCTCGGCCATCGTCAGCCGCAGGTCCTCGTCGTCGATCAGCCTGATCAGCGCCTCGGCGAACGCGTCCGGGTCCTCCGGGGGGACGAGCAGCCCGTCGTGGCCGTCGGTGATGATCTCGCGGGGGCCCTGCGGGCAGTCGAAACCGACCACCGGCAGCCCGCACGCGAACGCCTCGATGATCGTCATGCCGAACGGCTCGGCCCGCGACGACATCGCGAGGACGGACGCCTTGGCGAACTCGCCCTCCATGTCGTCCGTCGGGTCCATCAGCAGGACGTTGTTGTAGAGCCCGAGCCGGGTGACCTGGCGGCGCAGCTGGTCGCGCCGGGAGCCGTCCCCGTAGATCCGCAGCTGCCACTCCGGGTGCTTCTCCACGACCTTCGCGAACGCGTGGATGAGCAGGTCGTAGCCCTTGATCCACACCATCCGGCCGGCCGCGACGACGACCTTGTTCTCCTGCCGGGAGCGCGGGTACAGCCGCGGCGGCAGCCCGTTCCCGATCGTGTAGACCGGGCACGACCCGTCCGGCAGCGCCGCCTCGTAGTCCGCGCCGTCGGCGGCGGTGAGGGTGGTCAGCGCGTCGAGCCGCGGGTACCACTCCCGGAACTCGGTGATCATCTCCGGCTCGTTGATGCCGAGCTGCAGGTGCTCCTGCCCGACGACCACCACCTTGCGGGGCGCCGTGCGCGCCGCGAGCAGGTTGAGCCCGGCCCGGGTGGTGACCAGCACGTCGGTGCGCGGGCGCCGCAGGAACCGGCTGATCCGGTCGTCGGTCCAGGCGCTGAACTTGTCGTAGCAGCGCTCCTGCTCGGGGACCAGCGCGGACGGCTCCGGCATCAGCCGCTCGGCCCGCGCGGTGTGCGGCCACGGGACCTTCGCCTCCGCCCGCAGGTCGACGAGGGAGCGCAGCCGGACCCGGTCCGACAGCGGCAGGACGGGGCGGTCCCGGTCCCGCAGGACGCTCACGATCTCGACGTCGTGCCGCCGGGACAGCTCGTCGGCGAGCGTGAACGTGCACCGGACGGTGCCGTCGATGGAGAACGCCTCCAGCAGCAGAAAGGTGATCTTCACTTGGCGTCGTCCTCGACGAGGCTGCACGCGATCGACAGCTGGTCACGGTCGGTGAAGTAGGGCCGCACGGTCATCTCCCGGCCTCCGTGCGCGGCGACCTGCCGCGGGTAGGACAGCTTGCCGCGCTTCCCGGGCGCGTCGTCCAGCCGGGTCGCGAGGCGGGCGTGCACGTCGCCGGCGTCGAGCCACAGGTCCCAGAGGGCGGGCTCGGCCGCGGCGAGCGCCTCGACGTCCAGGCGGCCGTCGAACCGGGTGCCGTCGAGCCGGACGCCGCCGCTCACCGCGGCGTCGCCGTCCCGCGCCGCCGCGACCAGCCGGGCGCTCTCCCCGGGCTGCGGGCCCGCGTACGCGAGCCGCCCGACGATCCTGATCTCGCCGTCGCGCGGGTGCACCGCCTCGACCTCGGCGTGCGGGGCGACCTTCCGGACGGTGAGCGCGACGCGCCCGTCCGCGGCCCGCACCACCCGCACGGCGCGCTCGCGGGGCACGTCGGCGTAGGCGCGCAGCCCGGCCAGCGAGAACCCCGGGTCGTCGGTCAGCAGCGGGCGCTCCGCGCCGTCCCCCTCGACGGCGAGGGTCCACTTGCCGGACGCCAGGTCGGCGGCGTCCAGCTCCACCGAGCGGCGGTCGCCGGTGATCGGCTCGGCCCGCGTCTCGCCGGACTTGCGGTGCCGCAGCACGATTCGGCGGCCGGCCGGCAGAGGGTCGGGCCACCGGATGCTCAGGCGGTCGTCGGACCCCACCCTGCAGTGGTTCGCTACCGCGTCCAATGTCCGCAGCCCTTCCCCAGGTCGCCGGTGCAGGCGCGTAGCCTACCAACGCGCCCGCGATGCCCGTTCGCCATCGGCATCGGCCGGTCAGCGCTCCGGGCCGAAGACCCGGTCGACGGTCCGGGCGGCGGCGTGGCCGTCGTCCAGCGGGCAGAAGCGGTCGACGAAGGCGTCGTAGCGCTCCTTGTGCCCGGCGACGGCGGCGTCGACGTCGCGGATCGCGTCGATCAGGTCGTCGGACGTCTCCACCAGCGGCCCCGGCGCCTCCGCCTCGAAGTCGAAGTAGAAGCCGCGGAGCCGGTCCCGGTAGTCGGCCAGGTCGTAGGTGAAGAACAGCATCGGGCGGCCCGTGTTGGCGTAGTCGAACATCACCGACGAGTAGTCGCTGATCATCATGTCGGAGATCAGGTACAGCTCGGTGATGTCCGGGTACAGCGACACGTCGCGGACGAAGCCCTCCGGGTCCTCCTGGACGCCGTCCACCACGTTGCTGTGCAGCCGGACCAGCAGCACGTGGTCGTCGCCGAGGGCGGCGCGGGCCCGGTCCAGGTCGAGGCGCATGTCGTGCTTGTACCGGCCGCGGCTGTAGTACTGGTCGTCGCGCCACGTCGGCGCGTACAGCACGACCCGCTTGCCCTCCGGGATGCCGAGCCGGGCCCGGACCGACCGTGCCACGACGTCCGCGTCCGGGCTGTGCAGCAGGTCGTTGCGCGGGTACCCGACCTCCAGCATCTCGCCCTTGAACGCGAACGCGCGGCGGAAGATCTCGGTGCTGAACGGGTTCGGGGACAGCAGGTGGCTCCACTCGGGGACGGCCGGCCCCTCCGGCTTCTTCTCCTTGCTCTGCAGCGCAGACTTCATCCCCGGCGCGTACGCGAAGTGGACCTCCTTCACGTCCCGGCCGATCTTCTTCAGCGGGGTGCCGTGCCAGGTCTGCAGGACGATCTGGTCGGGGTGCCGCTGGAACCAGTCGCCGAGCCGGTGGTTGGTGACGATGTAGCGGGACGTCGTCACCGCCTCCTGCCACTCCCTGCCGTTCAGCCGGACGGCCTGCAGCGTGTCCGGCAGCTCGACCTGCGCGTCGTTGACGACCCACAGCTGCTCCAGGTCGGTGCCGCGCCGCAGCAGCTCCTCGTGGATGGCCTTCGGGCTGTCGGAGTACTGCCGCCCGTTGAAGCAGGAGAACAGCACCGCGTCGCGCAGCCCCTCGCGGGCGACCGTGCGGCGCGCCTCCTCCCGGTACTTCGGGCCGGCGCTCTTCTCCTCGCTCGACACGTCCCCGGTGACGGCGACGACGAGCCGGCCGTCCTTGGTCTCCAGCTCGTAGCCGCGCCGCGCCACCTCGACCGGCCCCGGCAGGCCCTGCTGCGCGCCCTGGGTCAGCCGGACGGTCAGCGCCCGCTCGCCCGGCGGGCGGAACAGCACGTCCCAGCGGCCCGGCCGCAGCGGCAGGACGCCCGCGACGCCCGGCACGGCCGCCACCGGGACCTCGGCCCGCAGCCTGCCCGACCCGTCGGGGACGAGGTCGAACGCGTGCTGCTTGCGCCGCCCGCGGCTGCGCACCACGATCTGCCCGGACTCGTGCGCCGGGTGCGTCGCCGTCAGCGCCAGCGTCCCGTCGGGGCGCAGCTCGCAGCCGTCCACCGACAGGCGGATCGTCGACCGCCGCACCCGCACGTAACCGCCGTGCCCGCGGCCCGCGGTGACCTCGAGGGCGCCGAACGTGCGGCGCGCCTCCGCCACGCCCTCGGCGAGGACGAGCGGCCGGCCGTCCGCGGACAGCGTCCAGTCGCGGGTGTCGTCGATCGACTCGGGGTCGATGTCCATGTCGAGCGCGGCCGGGTCGACCCGCGCCGTCCACCCGCTCCCCGCGTCCCCGGAGGCGGCCCCGGCCGCCACCGGGACGGGGACGCGCGAGTCGCCGAGCGTCAGCACCAGCTCGGCGGGCGGCCCGCCGGCCGACTCGCCCTCGATGAGCAGCGCGTCATCGTCCCAGCGCAGCGCGGTCGCCCGCTCTTTGACGCGTTCCACCTGGACGACGAAGTGCCCGTCCACGACCTTCGGGACGACGCGCACGTCGTCGGCCACGTACCGGTAGGGCGGGTGCGCGCCCGTCCCGGACCCGCCGCCGCGCACCGGGCCCTGCCGGAACACGCCCGCGTTCAGCACCGCGGCGTGCACCTCCCAGGTGCCCTCGGCCCAGCCGCCGCGCTCCTTCAGCTTCGCGGCGTCGACGGAGAACTCGAACCCGGTCCAGCCGCCGGACGACTTGCCGGGCTTCGGCGTCTGCCGCGCCTTCATGACGATCCTGCGGCGGCCGTTGCGCAGCGTCACCGTCTTGATCGACGTCCAGCGGCGGCGCGAGCTGACCGAGTTGATGTAGGCCTCGCCGGTGACGACGAGCCGGTCGCCGTCCCAGCGCACCGCGTGCACCCGGCCGCGCATCTTGACCTCGTCGCGCGCCCGGTACACCTCGCGCGGGACGTCGAGCTTGGCGTCCTTCCAGTACGGGTAGACGACGTAGCGGCGCACCGGGTCGCGGACGATCGACGGCGACGACTTGCCGCGCTCGTACCGGACGACCTTCACCAGCTCCATCGTGTGGCCCGCCTGCGCGAGATGCCACTTCAGCCGGGTCAGCGCCGGGGCCTCGGCGAACACCTTCGGCGACACGCCCTTGGCGTACGCCGCGGCCTGCGCGACGACCTGCTCCCGCTCGTCGCCGGACAGGTCGGGCATGGCGTCCAGGAACGTCTTCAGCTCGGTCGTGACGAGGGCGAGCTGGAACCGGCGCAGCTCCTTGGCGTCGCCGCGCTCGGCGACCCAGGTCGTCGCGAGGGTCGCCGCGCCGAAGCCGTCCGCGATCTCCTGCGGCTCGGTCGTCGGCGCGTAGCGCCGCGTGCGGCGGTGCAGGACGACGTCCGGCACCACGTCCACGGACTTCGCCAGGTGCAGGACCCGCATCATCACCGGCAGGTCGTCGTAGCGGCCGAGGTCGGGGAACTCCAGCCCGTGCGCGTCCCAGAAGGAGCGGCGCAGCAGCGTCCCGGAGATCTTGCGGTTGGCCAGCAGCTCCGGGCAGCGGCGCAGGTCGGTGCCCGTCGCCGGGGGCGCGTTGTCGCCGCGCGCCTTCCACTGCGACACCTGGCCCGTCCACTTGCGGGCCGCGTCGGGCCCCTTCGCCAGCTCCGACCCGGACGCCTCTAGCGCGGTGAGGAGCGAGGCGACGGCGTCCGGCGGCATCGGGTCGCCGTTGTCGGCGAACAGCAGGAACTCGCCGGCGCTCTCGGCCACGCCCAGGTTGCGGGCGGCGCCGCGGCTGGGCGCGCCCTGCCGGATCAGCCGGAACCGGTCGTCGGGCAGCGCGGCCCGCGCGGCGGTGCCGGTGCCGTCGTCCACGACCAGGACCTCCAGGTCCCGGCAGGTCTGGGCCGCGATCGACTCCAGGGCGTCGCCGAGGTGCTCCCCGGCTCCGTGGGTGAGCACGATGACGCTGATGCGGGCGGACAAGCGACCCACTCCTTCGAACACTTCGGCCGGCCGGGCGGCGGCGCCGGGCCGGTGGCGGCGGGCTTGCGCGGCGGGCGGGCCCGGGAGCGCAACGGGGGCGTGCGCCGGATGCTACTGCGCCGCGGCCCTCGCCGTGGGGCTCTGCGGCGGATTCTCGATCTTCTCGCCGAGGAAGACCCGGCGGACGGCCCGCTCGGACGCGTGGCCGTCGTCCCACGGGCAGAACCGCGCCTGGAACGCCTCCAGGTTCTTCGACGCCGCGTCGCCCCACGGCGCCCGCGACACGAACGCGTTGACGAGCTCGGACTCGGTGTAGGCGACGACGCCGGGCGGGAACTCGGTGAGGTCGAAGTTCACGCCGCGGGTGAGCCGGTAGGTCTCCCAGTCGTTCGCGTAGATCACGATCGGCTTGCCCAGGTTGGCGTAGTCGAACATGATCGACGAGTAGTCGGTCAGCAGCGCGTCCGAGGCGATCATGAGGTCCTCGACGGACGGGTGCTTGGACACGTCGATCACCTGGTCCTCGGGCCAGCCCAGGTCGGCCGCCATGTCCTTGAGCTTGTAGTAGTAGTGGGCGCGCAGGAGGAGGATGTGGTCCTCGCCGAGCTGCTCGACGACCCGGCCGATGTCGAACATCGGCGTGTACCGGCGCTGGTAGTCGCGGTGCGTCGGCGCGTACAGGACCGCCGTCCTGCCCTCGGGAATCTCCAGTTCGGCGCGCAGCCGCGCCTGCTCCTCCGGGGTCGCCCGCACCAGGCGGTCGTTGCGCGGGTAGCCGATCTCCAGCATCTCGTAGTGGCACGGGAAGCCGCGCTCCCACGCCTCGCTGGTCAGCGGGTTGGCGGAGATGAGGAAGTCCCAGCGGTCGGACCGCTCGATGAGGGCCTTGAAGTCCATGTCGCCGGCGCCGACCGGGTACTCCATCTGGTCGAGGCCCATCTTCTTCAGCGGCGTGCCGTGCTGGGTCTCCAGGTGCACCTGCCCCGGCCGCTTGACCAGGTGGTCGGGGAAGTTGACGTTGTTGACGAAGTACTTCGCGGCGGCGATCGTCCGGTAGTACTCGGCGGACCCGGCCACCACGTAGTCGACGCCCTCCGGCATGGTCTTGCGGGCGCTCGGCTTCACCACCCACACGCAGCGGATGTGCGGGGCCAGCTCGCGGACCTTCTCGTAGATCGCGGCCGGGTTGCAGGCGTACCCGCGGTACCAGTAGGCGGCGAAGACGGCGAGGTCCTCCTCGATCGGCATGTGCCGCCGCATCTGGTAGTAGCGCTCCTTGGCGAGCTCCTTGGAGCGCAGGACGCCCTGCCGCTGCAGCTTGCGGACCTTGCGCCCGCGCTTCCTGGCCTTGGACGCGAACGTCGGGGAGTTGAGGCGCTCCCACGCCTTGAAGTCGCCGCGCTCGATCGCCCGGTGCTTCTCGGCGAGGCCCGGCTCGTCGTCCGGCGGGACGTGCCCGGCGGGTTTGTACCGGTTGTAGGTCTTGGTCATCTCGGCGAAGAAGCGCGGCTTCTCCGACGGGTACACGCGGTCGGCGCGCTCGATGATGACCAGCAGGTGCCAGATCGTCCGGTTGAACATCAGCGGGCGGAGCGGGTCCATGGACGGGCCCAGCCGGTCCATGAACGCGAAGATCCGGTCGTACTGGTCGAACACGTCGAAGTGCTTGGCGCTCGCCGTCTTGGTGATCGCGCCGCGGCGGCGCTGCCGGTAGACGTAGCAGACCCGGTCGAGGAAGCTGACCCGCTCGGCGGCCATGAGGACCGGGTAGGTGATGCTGACGTCCTCGTAGTAGCCGCTGTTGAAGCGCAGCCCGTGCTCGATCATGAACTCGCGGCGGATCGCCCGGTTCCAGATCGAGGTGAACATCTCCAGCAGGCTCGGCCGCTCGTTGATGGTGAAGACGTCCGGCGCGGGCGGCTCGCGGAACAGGTGGTTGATGATGCTGCGCTTGACCCGCCCGTTCCAGTAGGCGCGCGCGTAGTCGAACATCAGCACGTCCGGCCGCGTCTCGTCCAGCCGGTCCATGACGGCCCGGACGGCGCCGTCGGTCGCGTAGTCGTCGCTGTCGAAGAACCAGACGTAGTCGCCGGTCGCCATGTCGAAGCCGACGTTCCGCGCGTGCCCCAGGCCCACGTTCTCGGTGAGGTGCCGCACCTTGACCCGCGGGTCGCGCGCGGCGAACTCGTCGAGGATCTCACCGCAGCCGTCCGGCGAGGCGTCGTCGACCGCGATGACCTCCAGGTTCGGCAGGTCCGGGTCGAGGATCGAGTCCAGGCACTGCCGGATGTACCCCTGCACTCTGTGCACGGGAACGATGATGCTCAAAGAGATGCCGTGATCAGTGCTCAACGCGTAGGCCAATCAGCTACTCGGTGAATTTGGACTATACCCGCAGATCGTAGGTAGATCTTATGTCCCGCCATGCGACGGCTTGAGCAGCCACCGCCCCTTGGGCTCGACGGCCCAGTGGGTGAGGCGCTGGACGGGCACGGTGGCGAGCAGGAGCCCGAGCGCGAGGCCGCCCGCGGTCACGAGGACGAGGCCGAGCGGCGTCTGGAAGAAGTGGCCGTCGAGGACGCCGCCGTAGTCGAGCGTCTTCACCACGAGGCCGTGCAGCAGGTAGACGTACATCGTCCGGGTGCCGAGCGTGGTGTACCAGGCGCGTCCGCGCGGGACGGCGGCGAGGAACGCGATGCCGAGGACGGTGGCGATCCCCAGCGCGAGCAGGCGGTACGCCATGCCCTCCAGGGCGCCGAAGCCCATGTGCTCGTAGCCGCGGTTCCACAGCAGGACGCCGCGCTCGACCTTCGGCACGACGCTGCCGAGCTGCCACACGTAGGCGACCGGCAGCGCCGCGAGCAGCACGGCGGCGCCCGCCCAGCGCGTCCAGCGGGGGCGGCGCAGCGCCTCGACGCGGTCCCGCCCGATGGTGAGGCCGAGGACGAAGAACGGCAGCAGCCCGGCGGCCCGGCACAGCGTCGAGTCGGAGTTGAAGCTCCAGCTGCCGGCGACCAGGCACAGCGCCACCGACACCGCGACCGGGTGCCGCAGGTGCCCCCACAGCGGGGCGCTCAGCCGCCAGAGCACGAGCGCGACGAGGAACCACATCAGGAACTGCGGGCGGAAAAGCTCGTGCAGGCGGAACTCGTTGCCCCTGATGACCACAAGCTGCAGCCGGTAAAGGACATCGAAAATTACATAAGGGACGATCAGTGTCGGGAAAATGACCCGGAATTTCTCCGTGTTCTTCATGAACCCGCGCGAGAAGTAGCCGGAGACGAACACGAAGACCGGCATGTGGAAGCCGTAGACGAGCGAGTAGGCCGCGTTCACCGCGTGGCTGTCGTTGCGGAACACCTCCCAGCAGTGCCCCAGCACGACCAGCATGATCAAGAAGAACTTGACGTTGTCGAAGTACGCGTCGCGCTGCTTGGGCGCGGGCCGCTCGCCGGCCGGCCGGTCGCCGGAGTGCCGCGGGGCCGGCACCGGCGGCGCGGCCGGGACCGCCGCGCCCGGCGGCACCGGATCCGGGACGGTGACGGACGCGGGCCGGCGCGCGGGGGGATGGATGTCGGTCATGTCTCCGATGGCTTCGTCTAGCGTGATCCGCTCGGCCGCCGCAGCGGGGTGAACACCCAGGTCATCTTGGGCTCCAGCGCCCAGCTCATGGACCGGACGACGGGCTTGGAGCACAGGAACGTCCCGACCACGAGCGCGCCGCAGATCACGATGACGACGCCGGGCGGGGTGTGCATCCAGTCCGCACCCCACCAGCCGGTGAAGTTCAGCAGCCGGGTGACGAACCCGTGCAGCAGGTAGGCGTAGAGCGTGTACGCGCCGAGCTGGGTGAACCAGTGGCGGCGGCGCGGGATCAGGCTCAGGAACGCGGCGACGAACACGGTCGCGCAGGCGAACATGCCGAGCCGCATCAGGGTGCCGGTGAAGTTGTCGACGCCGAGCTGGAAGTTCGCGTGCTTCCAGTAGATCCAGTTCCGCGACATGTGGTTCATGACGAGGTAGGACCCGGCGAGGCCGGCGGCGAGCACCAGTGCCCCGATCGGCCGCGCGATCGGCTTCTTCAGCAGCTCGAAGTGCTCCGGCCGCAGCGAGAGGCCGAGGACGTAGAACGGCAGCAGCCCGAAGACGCGGTGGATGTCGAACGTCCCGCCGAGGTTGCTCATGTACGACAGCAGGGCGAACGCGACCGCGACCGCGAGCGGCCAGCGGATCTGCTGCCAGACCGGGGTGGACAGCCGCCACATGAACAGCGCGATCAGGAACCACGTCAGGTAGTACGGGTTGAGCAGGCTGATCTCCAGCTCGTTGCGCCCGGCCAGCCAGTCGTACAGCGAGTAGGCGACCTCGAACACCACGTACGGGACGCCGACGTTGGTGATGAGCTTGCGGGCCTTGCCGCCCGCGAACGTCCAGTTCCGGGAGAAGTAGCCGGTGATCACGATGAACAGCGGCATGTGGAACATGTAGATGAAGATGTACAGGCCCTTGGCCATCGGGACGTTCAGCAGGTTGGCCAGGGAGTGGCCCGCCACCACCAGCAGGATCGCGAAGTACTTCGCGTTGTCGAAGAACGGGTCGCGCTGCCTGCGGGGCCGGGCCGCCTGCGCGGGCGCGGCGACCGCGGCGCCGGAGGTTCCGGGGGCCGCGGTGGGCCCGGGCTGCGCGGGGGGCGGAGCGGTGTCGGCTCCCGAGGGGCTGGTGGTGTACGTCATGGGGATGCCCGGTCAGGTCTCCTTGCAGATGTCGTCGCTGGCCCGGACCTCACCCTGCTGCTTCGGGATACCGGCGCCGGCGCTCTTCAGGTTCGTCCAGTTCTTTCCGACGACGAGGTCGACGACGCCCGGCCTCGCGCCCTTGCCGCGCGCAGCGGGCTGCGGCTTGCTCGGGATGAGCGCGGCGAGCGTCGCGGCCTGCTGGTCGGCGCCGGAACCGTACAGCACCTTGGTGGCCGCCGTGGTGGACGGCGCGTTGCCGCCCACCGTCACCTGGAAGCCCTGCGACTCCAGGTCGTCGGCGACGCGCCTGGCCTGCCCGGTGATGCCGCTGCCGTTGTAGACCCGCACCCGCACCTGGCTCGGCGGGATCTTCGGGCCGCGGGCCGCCGGCTCCTTGGGGACGGTCGTGTCGTTGCGGACGGCCGCGAAGAACGGCTGCGCGGCGTCGCTGAGCACCACCCGGTTCGGGTCGGCCGGGTCGGGCCCGGACGGGACGGTCACGAACCGCAGCTTGCCGGAGGTCATGCCCTGCATCTCCTGGGCGATGTCCATCATGACCTGCGGCGTCAGCTCCTTGTCGGTGGTGAGCGACTTGGTGGTCGCGTTCATCAGCGAGTAGAGCTTCTTGGGGTTGCTCAGCACGCCCGCGCTCATCGCCTTGTTGGCGAGGGCGCCCATGAACTTCTGCTGCCGCTTGATGCGGGAGGTGTCGGAGCCGTCGCCGAGGCCGTACCGGGTGCGCACGTAGGCGAGCGCCGTCTCGCCCGAGATCACGTGCTTGCCCTTGCTCAGCCGGAGCCCGGAATGCCTGTCGTTCACCGGCTTCGACAGGCACACCGGGACGCCGCCGACCGCCTTCGTGATGTTCTTGAAGCCGGTGAAGTCGACCTGCATGAAGTGGTCGATGCGGATGTGGGTGAGGTGCTCGATCGTCAGGATGACGCAGGCCGCGCCGCCGTTGGTGAACGATGAGTTGATCATGGCGCTGGACTGCGCCGGGACCGTCTCGCCCTTGCGGTTCTTGCAGGCCGGGATCGGGATCACCAGGTCGCGGGGGAAGCTGATCCCCAGCGCCTGGCCGCCCCCGGGCGACAGGTGCAGCAGGATCATCGTGTCCGAGCGGGGTGCCACGTTGCGGTACGAGCGCCCGTACTTGACGTTGGCTCCGGCGCGGCTGTCCGACCCGATCAGCAGGATGTTCATCGCGTTGTTCAGCTTCTTCGGCCGGTTGGGGCCCAGCTGCGCGTTGACGTCCTCGTGCGAGATGTTCCCGAACGCCTTGCGGTACAGGCCGTAGGCGGTCAGGGAGCCGGCCACCATGACCGCCGACAGCCCGATGCACACCCAGCCGAGGATGCGCCAGCCGCGCCGCGGCGCCGGCTGCGGGTCGGCGTCGTCGACGTACTCCATGTACATCGGGTTGCTGTTCATCGGCTCCGTGGTCCAGGTTCTCAGCGGTTCATGGTGGTGCGGGGGTCATCCCTCCCGCAGCGGATCGCCCGCTTTCAGGGGTCGGGTAACGGGACTGGGGCAAGGAGAGCGTAGGTCAGGGGAGCCGGTACAGGGACCCGGATGCGTCATTCGGTCCCGGCAGACCGGCAACCACCGTCACATGCTCCACTGCCAGACGTCGATCTTGGGCGGCTTTGTCGAAGTTTCGTTGGATTATGACGGAAGCACCCGAGGCTAGTGGTGCCAGCAGTGCGATCAGTACCCCGTCCAGTGTGGTGAAGGGCATGTCAACCAGGAGCCGGTCGCGTGCGTCCAGCTCCCATTTCTCGACGGCCTCGCGGGCGGCCGCCACCAGTTCGCCCCCGGTGAATGTGGTGTTTGTCACACTCAGCGCGGGCGTCTCCGGCGTCACTTCCGCCCCCGGCGCGAACCGGTCGCCGTAGCCGCGGACCTCGTCGGCGTAGTCGGTCACGCCGGGCGGGCAGTCGGCGAGCGGGGCGCCGAGCGCGTGCAGCGACAGGCCGACGATCTCCTCGGCGTCCGCGTCGTCGACCACGTCGTCCAGCACCTCCCGAGCGGCGGCCAGGATGTAGGGGGCGTCCCCGGTGGCCGCCCCCTCATCCGGGTACGGCCGGGGCGCCCCGGCCGGTTCGCCGGCCCGCCCCTTCACCTCCGCCGGATCGACCGGTTCGGCGACGATGCCCGCGGACCAGCAGGCCATCAGCCACACCGCCGTCTGCCAGTGCGGCGGCAGGACGAGCACCGCCCGCGTCCCCGGCTCCGCGCCGAGGCCGTCCACCAGGAAGTTCGCCGTCTTGGCGACCCAGTTGTCGAACGTGCGGGCGGACAGCTCGACGCGCTCCCCGGTCGCGTCGTCGTAGAAGGTGACCAGCGGGTTGGACGGGTCGTCCGCCACCCGCCGCCGCAGCAGGTCGGCGGGCACGGCCGCGCCCCGGTCGTGTGCGCTCATGGGCAGAGCGTATGCCCGCATGATCGTCCGGGAGCCACCACCCGCCCGGTGCCGCTACGCTCCGCACGGGTGGATGACCACCCCATGAACCATTTGCCGGCGGACGAACGCCGCACGAACACGCACGGGGCGGGACGATGAACGCTGGTCGGCTGCTCGTCCGCGCCACCGTCGCCCCGGCGCTGCTCGTGCTCGCGTGGCTGGCGGTCGCGCTGCCGCTGCTGATGGCGGGCGTGTTCCGCCCGGCCCCGGCGATCGCGCTGTTCGCGCCGGTCGCGGCCGTGGTCCTGTGGTTCGGGCTGCGGTACCGGCCGTGCGGCCTGCCGGAGGCGGCGCGGGGGAGCCTGAGCGGCCGCGGCGCCGACGCGGTGCCGTGGTGGACGACCGGGAGCGTCCTCGCGATCACGGTCGCGTTCCTGGTGCTCCAGGTGGTCATGGTCTCGGAGCAGATCGTCGTCCGCCGCGACCCGGCGTCCTATGTCCAGTTCGCCACCTGGCTGGCCGAGCACGGATCGCTGCCCATCCCGCGCTCGGCCGGCGCGTTCGGCGGTCCGGACGCCGCCCTCCGCTTCGACAGCCCCGCCTTCTACGAGGACGGCGGCGCGATCGTCCCGCAGTTCATGGCTGGGATGCCGCTGGTCCTCGCGCTCGGCGGCTGGCTCGGCGGCACGCACGGCATCCTGCTCATGGCGCCGCTGCTCGGCGCGTGCGGCGTGCTCGCGTTCGCCGGGCTCGTCGCGCGGCTCGTCGGGCCGCGCTGGGCGCCCGCCGGGGCGCTGCTGCTGGCGCTGACGCTGCCGATGCTCTACGTCTCGCGCAGCACCTTCAGCGAGCTGCCCGCGATCGTGCTGCTGCTGGGCGGGCTGTCCCTGCTGGACGACGTCCGCAGGGAGAAGGGGCGCGACGCCACCGCGAAGGCGTTCCTCGCGGGCCTCGCGCTCGGGCTCATCGTGCTCGTCCGCATCGACGGGCTGCGCGACGTCCTGCCCGTGCTCGCCTTCGCCGGCCTGCTGGTCGGGCTCCGGCGGCGCACCGGGTACTGGCTCGCCGGCGGCCTGCTGCTGGGCGCGGGCGCCGGGCTGGTCGAGGGCTTCACCATGTCCCGGCCCTACCTGCGGTACCTCGACTCGTCGCTCAAGCCGCTGCTGGCCATCAGCGCGGCCGTGCCGGCCGCCACGGTCGCCCTGACCGTCCTCCTGCGCCTGGACCGGACGGGGACGCGGCTGCGGAGGCTGGGCTCGGCGGCCGCGCGCGGCCCGCTGCCGGGCATCGCCGCCGGCCTGACCGTGCTGGTGATGGCCGGCTTCGCCGTCCGGCCGCTGGTGCAGACCGTCCGCCGGGTACCGGCGACGAGGGACGACGAGCTGAACGTCCGGTTCATCGAGATGGTGCAGCGCATCCAGCACCTCCCGGTGGACGGCACCCGGCAGTACTCGGAGCTGTCCCTCTACTGGGTCGCCTGGTACATCGGCGTCCCCGCGCTGCTGTTCGCGACGCTGGGCGCGGCGCTGCTGGCGCGGCGGCTGCTGAGCGGGCGGTCGCCGGAGTGGCTGCCGCCCTACGCGATGATCGCCTGGACGACGACGCAGGTGCTGATCCGGCCGGGCATCACGCCCGACCACCCGTGGGCGTCCCGGCGGCTGATCGGCCTCGTCATCCCCGGCCTGCTGCTGTTCACCGTGTTCGCGTCGGCGTGGACGGTGCGGCGCGTCCGCCGGCTCGGGTACGGGACGAAGCCGGTGAACTGCGGCGCCGTCGCCGGCGTCGCGCTGATGCTCGTGCCGGTCGTGCTGACGTCCGGCGGGTTCCTGGTGACCCGGACCGAGCAGCACGAGGTGGGCGCCGTGCGGGGGATGTGCGGCGCGCTGCGCCCGCGCAGCTCGGTCGTGGTGGTCGAGCAGTCGACGGCCGACCGGTTCCTGGAGGTCGTGCGCGGGATGTGCGGGGTGCCCGCCGCGCGGGTGCGGGGCGGCGCCGCGCCCGCCGACGTGGCGCGCGTCATCGCCGGCGTGCGGCGGGCCGGGCGGCAGCCGGTGATCATGGCGGCGAAACCGGGGCAGGTCGCGCCGTACGGGACGCCGGAGCGGGTCCTGCACGTGCGGACCCGGCAGGACGGGCGCACCCTCAGCAGGCCGCCGGGCGGGACGTGGGGCCTGGTCATGGACGTGTGGATCGCCCGCCCGTCTGCCCCGTGACCGCGCCCCCGCGCGTGCTCTCGCGCGTCCTCGCGTGCGACGAGGCTGCTGAGGTGGGACCGGGCGAGTATCCTCGCGCTGCGTGAGCACCCAGTCTGCCGAGCCGACGTCCGACACCGCGCCCGCCGAGCACGCCGCGCCCGCCGAGCACGCCGCGCCCGCCGAGCACGCCGCGCCAGCCGAGCCCGCCGCGGAGCCGCCCGTCCACGTGACGATCGTCCTGCCCTGCTACAACGAGCAGGACCACGTGATCGACGAGGTCGAGCGCATCTGCAAGGCGATGGACAACAGCGGCAAGACCTACGAGCTGCTCGCCGTCGACGACTGCTCCACCGACGACACGCTCGCGCGGCTGCGCGAGGCCGAGCCGCGCTTCCCGCACATGCGGGTGATGGCCTTCCAGCACAACAGCGGGTCCGGGACGGTCCGGCGCATCGGCTCGCAGCAGGCCCGCGGCGACATCGTCGTGTGGACGGACGCCGACATGTCCTACCCGAACGAGCGGATCCCCGAGCTCGTGGACGCGCTCGACGACGACCCGTCCATCGACCAGGTCGTCGGTGCGCGCACCAGCGAGGAGGGGACGCACAAGGTGCTGCGCGTCCCCGCGAAGTGGTTCATCCGCAAGGTCGCCGAGCGGCTCACCAACTCCAAGATCCCCGACCTGAACTCGGGGCTGCGCGCGTTCCGCCGCGAGGTGTCGCTGCCGTACCTGCGGCTGCTGCCGCCCGGGTTCTCCTGCGTCACGACGATCACTATCGCGTTCCTGTCGAACCAGCACCCCGTCCGGTACATGCCGATCGACTACGCCAAGCGGGCAGGCAAGTCCAAGTTCCACTTCACCAAGGACGCCTACCGCTACATCCTGCAGGTGCTGCGGATGGTCATGTACTTCAACCCGCTCAAGGTGCTGATGCCGCCCGCGCTGTGGCTGATCGCGATCGGGCTGGCCAAGGGGGTGTTCGACATGGTGGTGCACTTCGGCTACTTCGCCAACAACACCATCATGATCTTCGTGACGGGGTTGATCATCGCGTCGCTGGCGCTGCTCGCCGACCTGATCGTCCGATCGCGCGGCGACGTCTAGCGGTGGCGGCCGGGGGCATGCGCATCGCGATCGTCGGGCCGGCGTTCCCGTACAAGGGCGGCGGCGCCCGGCACACGACCGAGCTGGCGCACCGGCTGGCCGCCGCCGGGCACGAGGTCGTCATCGAGTCGTGGCGCGCCCAGTACCCGTCGTTCCTGTATCCGGGGCAGCAGACCATCGCCGAGCCGGAGGGCGAGCCGTTCCCCGGCACCCGGCGCCGGCTCGACTGGCGGCGTCCGGACGGCTGGTGGCGCACCGGCCGCGCGCTGCGCTCCCGCGACCTGGTGGTCCTGGTGGTGCTCAGCACCGTCCAGGTGCCGTCCTACCTGGGGATACTGGCCGGCGTCCGGCGCGGTGCGCGGGTGGTGGCGCTGTGCCACAACGTCCTGCCGCACGAGCGCAAGCCGTACGACGAGCCGCTGATGAAGCGGCTGCTGCGGAAGGTGGACGGCGTCCTCGTCCACACCGAGGCGCAGGCCGAGGCGGCGCGTGGCCTCACCGGGCGTCCGGTGCGGGTCGCGGAGATGGCCGCGCATCTGCCCGCCACCGGGGGCGGGGACGTTCCGGCGGGCGACGAGAAGGTGCGCCGGCGGCTGCTGTTCTTCGGGATCGTCCGCCCGTACAAGGGCCTGGACGTCCTCCTGCGCGCTCTGGCGGAAGGCCCGGACGACGTGGCGCTGACCGTCGCGGGCGAGTTCTGGGGCGGGCTGGACGAGACGCGGGAGCTGATCAGGTCGCTCGACCTGGCGTCGCGGGTGGAGCTGCGGCCCGGCTACGTCCCGGCCGCCGATGTTCCGGGGCTGTTCGCCGCCGCCGACGCGCTGGTCCTGCCGTACCGGACGGCGACCGCGTCGCAGAACGTGTGGATGGCCTACGAGCACGGGCTGCCGGTGATCGCCACCGACGTCGGCGGGTTCGCGGACCAGATCCGCGACGGCGTCGACGGCCTGGTCTGCCGGCCGGACGACGTCGCGTCCCTGGCGGCGGCGCTGCGGCGCTTCTACGAGCCGGGGACGCCGGAGCGCCTCCGCTCCGGCGTCCGCCCGGTCGACCACGGCCCGGTGTGGGCCGCCTACATCGACGCGCTCACAGGTGCGGTTCGAGGACCTTCATGAGGGCGCGCTTCGGCTTGGCGCCGACGATCTGCTCGACGACCTCGCCGTTCTTGAGGAGCAGCAGGGTCGGCAGGCCCATCACGCCGTACTTGTTCGGCGTCTCCGGGTTCGCGTCGTAGTCCATCTTCGCGATCCGGATCTTGCCGTCCTGCTCCTCGGCGATCTGCTCCAGGATCGGCGCGATCATGCGGCACGGCCCGCACCAGTCGGCCCAGAAGTCGACCAGTACCGGGGTGTCGCTGTTGAGGACCTCGTCCGCGAACGTCGCGTCGGTCACGGTGATCGGGGCCGTCACGGTCCCTCCTTCGTAGGCTGTGTTCCCGTCACAAGCTCTTTGGGGGGCGGTTCATTCCCGGCGCCGGGCACGGTGCGCCCGAGCAGGAACGCCACCCCCGCGTTGATGAGGTCGGCGAGCGTCAGCAGCACCCGCGACGCGATCGCGACCACGACCGGCGCGCCCGCCGGCAGCACCGGCGTCAGCACCACCGTCAGCGCGGCCTCCCGCGCCCCGATGCCGCCCGGCGCGATGAACACCAGGAAGCCGGCGACGAACGCCAGCGCGTAGGCGCCGGTCGCGAGGAACGGCAGCCCCGTCCCGTCGCCGCCGACGGCCGTGCAGAGCAGCCAGGTGTGCACGCCGAACAGGAGCCAGCCGAGGACCGTCCAGCCGACGGCGCGCAGCGTGACGCCGAGGCTCACCGGGTGCTCCAGCGGCGGCCGCCGGATCAGCCGCAGCATCGTGCCGAGCGCCCAGGTCACGATCTTCGGGTGCAGCAGCGCGAGCAGCACCGGCGCGAGCAGGAACAGCCACCAGTACTCGTTCCGCGCGGCCTCGGACGTCAGCGGCAGCGTCACCGCCGCGACCGCCAGCCCGCACGCCGTGGACGTCGCGACCGCCAGCATCGTCGAGCCGAAGCTGCGCTCCGGCGGCACCCTGTGCTCGCGGGTCATCTCGATCTGCGTGACCAGCGCCCACACCTTGCCCGGCACGTACTTGCCGAGCTGGGAGATCCCGGAGATCCGGAAGATGGCCCGCACCGGCAGCGGCGACCCGAGGCCGGCGAGGAACTCGCGCCACCCCAGCATCCAGATGAAGAGGCCCGCGAGCCCGGCCGCCAGCGCCCCGGCGAGCGCCGCCCAGGACATCTGCTCGAACGCCCGGACCGTCGCGTCCCACTGGGACGCCACGCTGTAGCCGCAGAACGCGAGCGCGAGCAGCACCAGGAGCACGCGCAGCGCCCGCACGGCGACGACCTTCATCCTCACCCGCCCAGCCTAGGCGAACGCGACCTCCCACCCGCCCGCTCGCCCTAGAGTTGGGGACACGATGAAGATTTCGGATGTGGTCGCCTTCATGGGCCACCAGGTGCACGTGTGCCGGTACCGCGAGGCGGGGACGCTGCTCGCCTGGATGGGCCGCGACCTGCGCGGCAGGCGCGTCCTCGACGTCGCGGGCGGCGACGGCTACTGGGCCGGTCAGGCGCGCAGGCGCGGCGCCGACGCCGTCTCGATCGACCTCGCCCGCGGCAAGATGGTCTACGGCCGGACGCTCGCGAACGCCCCCGCGCTGATCGAGTGCGACGCGCTGCGGCTGCCCTTCGCGGACGGGTCGTTCGACGCGATCCTGTCCGTCTGCGCGATCGAGCACTTCGACGACGGCGGCAGGTCGCTGGACGAGATGGCGCGGGTGCTGAAGCCCGGCGGTGAGATATTCATGTCCGCCGACGTGCTGAGCCGCGCCGACGCGTGGCCGAAGCTGCGCGACGCGCACAAGGCCAAGTACCACGTCCAGCACACCTACACGCACGAGAGCCTGCGCAAGCTCATGGACGAGCGCGGCCTCGACCTCGTCCGGCACAGCTACCAGTTCCGCACGGCCGCGACGGAGCGCCTCTACCTGTCGCTTTCCACCTACGGCGGCAAGGTCGGCTTCAACGCCGCCGCGCCGCTCACCCCGCTCGTCGCCCTCGCCGACCGCGGCGCGCCCAACGAGCGCGGCAGCATCGTCCTCGTCCAGGCGCGTAAGAGGTAGCGGACGGGTAGGTGCCCTCGTGAATCACGTGGATGAGGTCACCCGAGCGTGCGCCCTCCGGGCGTAGGCTCGGAGAGTAAAGAGTGATCTACGCCACCGCGCTGGATGGGGGAGTGGACCGTGGCGCCTCGAATTCTCCTCGACGCCACCGCCGTGCCTGCCGACCGCGGCGGGCTCGGGCGGTACGTGGACGGGCTGCTGTGCGCACTGCACGCGCAGGGCGCCGATCTCGCCGTCGCCTGCCAGCGGGCCGACGAGAAGCGCTATGAGGGCCTCGTCCCCGGGGCCCGGGTCGTCGCCGGCCCGGCGACGCTGGCGCACCGCGCCACCCGCCTGGCCTGGGAGCAGTCCGGCCTGCCGCACGTCGCCGAACGGGTCGGCGCGGACGTCATCCACCTGCCCACGTACACGATGCCGGTGAGCGCCGCCCTGCCCACGGTCGTGACGATCCACGACGTGACGCTGTTCGCCGAGCCCGAACCGCACGACCCGGTGCGCACCTCCTACATCAAGTCGGCGACCCGCACCGCGGCCCGCCGCGCGACCCGGCTGATCGCCCCGTCCCGCGCCACGCGCGACGAGCTGGTCAGCGTGCTCGGCGCCGACCCGGCGAACATCGACGTCGCCTACCACGGCGTCGACCACGAGGTGTTCCACCGCCCGTCCGAGGCCGAGACCAAGCAGGTCTCCGACCGCCTCGGCCTGCACGGGCACCCCTACATCGCCTACCTGGGGGCGCTGGAGCCGCGCAAGAACGTCCCGAACCTGATCCGCGGCTGGGTGCGGGCCTGCGCCGACCGCCCCGACCCTCCCGCGCTCGTCCTCGCGGGCAGCGGCGGCTGGGACGACGAGGTCGACGCGGCGCTCGCCACCGTCCCCCTCGACCTGCGCGTCCTGCGCCCCGGCTACCTGCCGTGGGCGGCCCTGCCCGGCTTCTTCGGCGGCGCCCTGGTCGTCGCGATCCCGAGCCGCGGCGAAGGGTTCGGCCTGCCCGTCCTCGAAGCGATGTCGTGCGGCGCGCCCGTCCTCACCACGCACCGCGGGCCGCTGCCCGAGGTCGGCGGCGAGGCGGTCGCCTACACCGAACCCGACGCGTCCGGCATAGCCGCCGCGCTGGCCGCCCTCATCGACGACCCGTCCCGCCGCGCCGCGCTGGCCGAGGCCGCCCACACCCGCTCCCGCGAGTTCTCCTGGTCGGCCTCCGCCGAGGCGCACATGGCCTCCTACCAGCGCGCAGTCGACCAGTACACCGCGTCCCGCACCCACTAGGCTCTCTCCAACCGCGCGTGGAGAAAGGAGCCGAGTGGAAGCGATCCTCCTGGTGGGAGGCCAGGGCACCCGCCTGCGCCCTCTGACGATCTCCACCCCGAAGCCTCTGCTCCCCACCGCGGGCGTGGCCTTCCTCGCGCACCAGCTGGCCCGCGCCCACACCTCCGGCGTCGAACGCATCGTGTTCGCCACGTCCTACCGCGCGGAGATGTTCGAAGCCGCCTTCGGCGACCGCGCCTACGGCGTCGACCTCGCCTACGTCTGCGAACGCGAGCCGCTCGGCACCGGCGGCGCCATCCGCAACGCGGCCCGCGCCCTGACCTGCGCCCCGGACGACCCGGTCCTGATCCTGAACGGCGACATCCTGTCGGGCCACGACGTCCGCGCCCAGGTGAAGCTGCACGAGGAGGCCGGCGCCGCCGTCACCCTGCACCTGACCGAGGTGGACGACCCGTCCCGCTTCGGCTGCGTCCCCACCGACCCCGGCGGCCGGGTGACCGCCTTCCTGGAGAAGACGTCCCACCCGGTCACGAACCAGATCAACGCCGGCTGCTACGTCTTCCGCCGCTCCGTCATCGACACGATCCCCGAAGACGAGGTGGTCTCGGTGGAGCGCGAGACCTTCCCCGCCCTGATCAGCTCCGGCGCCGTCGTGATGGGCCACGTGGAATCGGCCTACTGGCTCGACGTGGGCACCCCCGAGGCGTTCGTCCAGGGCTCCCGGGACCTGGTCATGGGCGCCCTCGCTTCCCCCGCCATGCCGGGCGAGCCGGGCGAGCGCCTGACCCTCGCGGGTTCCCGGGTCGCGCCGGGCGCGGTGGTGCGGGGCGGCACGGCGGTGGGCCGCAACGCCGTCATCGAGTCGGGCGCCACCGTGACCGGCAGCGTCCTCCTGGACGACGCCTTCGTCGCCGAGGGCGCCACCGTCCGCGACTCCGTCCTGAGCCGAGGCGCCCGGGTGGGCCCCGGCGCCGTCCTGGACGGCGTGGTCCTGGGCGACGGCGCGGTGGTGGGGCCCGGCAACGAACTGCGCCCCGGCCTGCGCGTCTGGCCGGGCATAGAGCTGCCTCCGACGGCCATCCGCTTCTCCACCGACACCTGACCGCGCCGCCGCGGGGTCCCCGGGGCCGGCTCACGTGACCGCCGCGGAGACGATGCGTTCGACGGCGTCGGGCACGGGCGCGCCCGACGCCCGCACCGCGCGGACGTTCCCGGTCGCACCGGCCGCCCCGACCACGACGAAGCGCGCGTCCCCGAAGCTCCGCGCGCTCGCGGTGACGGTGTCGGTGGCGAGCTTGCCGGCCGCCAGGATGATGCCGCAGTGCCGCTGCACGAGGCTCGCGAGGTAGGGCCGCGCGTTCGCGACCGTCGCCGGACCGGGCACGGCGAGGTACTGGATCTTGGCGCGGGTCTTCAGCGACGCCCGCCGCATGCCCTCCCAGACGGGCGCGGCCTCCCGGCCGGCGACGCCGCGGGAGTCGGTCAGCAGACACGCCTTGAAGGCGATGTACCGGCGTGCGCGCGGCTTGTCCGACGGCGTGAGGAGCGCCAGGCAGACCCCGCCCGCGACCGCCGCCGCGAGTGCCGCGGCGATGGACGCCCGCCACTTCGGCGAGAGGCGCCTGCACCGGTCGAGCCCGGCCGCCGCCCGCCGGACGGCGGTCTCCACGACGCCTCGGCGCCCCCGGCCGGTTGTGCGTCGCCGCAGGTCAGGGGGACGCGTGCGGTGTGCCGGCATGGGGGGTGCCTCGCTTCTCCCGGGGTCGGCCGGCCTCGGCGCGAACCGTGCGACCGGTTTCCGGATGATCGTTCTCCCCTCGGCGACGATCACGAAAACATCGCTTACCGGATCCGGTCAGCGGCCCGGGCCGAGTCTTGCACAGTGCAATGAACGAGGTTACTTTCCGGCTGTTTGGAAGTTATGGGAGAAAAGTTCACATTGGGCTGGTTTGTCGTGTTGTGACACCCGGCTCCAGGAGAGGCCGGGTGTTCGGTGCCGAGCTCGCAGGTTCTGGGCATCGTGATCGTCCTGTTCGCGGTGGCCCTCGCCGCCGCGGCCGGCGCCCGCACGGCGGACGCGCTGTACCGCCTCGCGCTGCGGTTCCGGCGCCCCCGCGGGCCGCGCCGCGGGCCGGGCGCGCTGCGCGGCCTCCGCCGGAGCGCGGCGGCCCGGCGCACCGCGATCCTGCTGTGCGTCGCCCTGGCGCTGATGGCCACCGAGCAGCCCGCCCTCGCCAGCGAGGGCATGCCGGAGGTGTCGTTCGCCGGGATCACCGGGATGTTCGGATGGCTGACCGGCGAACCCGTCCCGCACTTCGGGCGGCTGCCGCGGCAGAAGTCCGGGACGGCGGCCGGCCGCTCGCACTCCGCGACGGCGGGCGCGACCCGGGCCGGCCGCGGCACGGGCCGCGAGCCGGGGCACGGAAAGGGCGAGCTGCCCGCCTACGAGGCCGGCGGGCGCAAGGTCCCGAAGGGGCGCAGCGGCCATGGCAGCGTCGGCTTCGCGAAGAGCACCAGCCGCCGGGACGCCGCGAAATCCACGGCGACGACCGACTACTACCGGAACGCCGACGGCTCCTACACGCGCGAGTTCGCGCAGCAGCCGATCAACTACCCGGACGGGCACGGCGGCTGGCAACCCATCGACACCACCGTCCGGCAAGGCGGCGACCGGCGCTGGCACGAGCGGGCCAACGCGTTCGGGGTGAGCTTCGCGCCCAAGGCGTCCGACGCGCGGCTGGCCCAGGTGGAGGGGGAGGACGGGCGGCGGCTCGCCTACGCGCTGCAGGGCGCGGCGCCGGTCGCCCCGACCGTGTCGGGCTCCGTCGTCACCTATCCGCGGGTGCTCCCGTCCACCGACCTGTCGATGTGGCCGACCGCGACCGGCATGAAGGAGTCGATCGTCCTGCACTCGGCGGACGCGGGGAACTTCTGGGTGTTCCCGCTGAAGCTGACGGGCCTCAAGCCGCGCAAGGCCGCCGACGGGTCGATCGAGCTGGTGGACGGCTCGGGCAAGGCCGCCGGGCGGATCCCCGCCGGGTACGCCTACGACTCCAAGATCGACAAGCGGTCGGGAGAAGGGGCGAGCACGCACGCCGTCACCTACGGCCTCACCGAGGTCGACGGGAAGCCCGCGCTGACGGTCACGCTCGACGCGAAGTGGCTGCACGCCCCCGAGCGCGTCTTCCCCGTGACCGTCGACCCGTCCTACAACAACATCCTGACCTGGTCGACCACCTACGCCGAATCGGGAATCGACCCCGGCGACCACTCGACGGAGCAGACCATCAAGGTCGGATCCTGGGACGCCGGCCCGCACAGCGCCAACTCCTTCCTGAAGTTCCCGCGCGCCGGGATCGACGGCTCCCAGGTCCCCGTCTCCGCCGCGCAGCTCACGCTCTTCGACACCTGGGCGTCCACCTGCACCGCCGAACGGTTCGACGTCGCCGCCGTCACCGAGGACTGGACGCCGTACGAGGTCGTGTCCTATCCGGGGCCGTCGCACAGCGGCTCCATCGGGCACGCCACCCCGAACGTCCCGCACGCCTGCGCGAACACCGGCGCCGACCGGACCGTCGGCGACTGGGTCACGGTGAACCTCTCGACCACCCCGTTCAACGACTGGGCCAACGGCGGTGACGACTTCGGCCTCGCCCTGTACGCCGCCACGTCCGACAACCTGCACTGGAAGCAGTTCAACACCGCCTACGCGCCGACCGGCACCCCGATCCTGGCCCTCACCTACACGGGCGCGCTGCTCCCGCAGGTGTACGGCCAGATCCCGGCCAGCGGCCACCGCGCCGACACACTGACACCGCAGCTGACCGCGTGGGGCGGCCGCGACCCCAACCTGCCCGTCACGGTGAAGTTCCAGTTCCGCGTCCTCGACGCCGACGGCAAGACGGTCGCGGACTCCGGGCTGGTGACCCCGCCCGGCGACTCCACGACCGCCACGTGGAAGGTGCCCGCGGGCAAGCTGAAATGGGGCCGCACCTACTACTGGGGCGCGGTCGCCTTCGACGGCACGAACTATTCGGCGGCGCCCACCCTGAACCAGTTGGTCGTGAGCGTGCCGCAGCCGTCGATCACGTCGAGCCTGGCGCAGAACTCCGGGCACGACTTCGACCCCGCGATCGGCAACTACACCTCCACGGCGACGGACGCGAACATCGCCACGGTGGGGCCGAGCCTGTCGGTCGTGCGCGACTACAACTCCCGCGACCCCCGCACATCGGGCGGGTTCGGGGCGGGCTGGGCCAGCGTCTTCGACGCGAAGGCGACCGAGTGGTACACGCCGTCCGGCGCCGTCCGCAGCGTCGCGGTCACCTACCCGAACGGCTCCACAGTCGGGTTCGGGAAGAACTCCGACGGGTCCTTCAGCCCGCCGTCCGGGCGGTTCGCGACGTTCACCGCGATCACCGGCGGCTACCGGCTGACCGACAAGAACGACACCGTCTACACCTTCGGGCACGCGCTCGGCTCCGGCGCGTACGGCATCACCTCGGTCGCCGACGCCTCCGGCCGGACGGTGGACTTCACCTGGTCGTCCGGGCACATCACCGCGATGACGTCGCAGGCGTCCGGGCGGTCGCTGCACCTGACCTGGGCCGCGTCGCAGGACGCCGCGAGCCCGCACATCGCGACCGTCGTCACCGACCCGGTCGATCCGGCCGACACGTCGACCGCGCTGACCTGGACGTACTCCTACACGGGCGACCGGCTCACCTCGGTGTGCTCACCGGAGGACACCGCCCCGGACTGCACCCGGTACGGCTACCAGAGCGCGTCGCCCCACCACGAGCAGGTGCTCGACGAGGGCGCGTCGTCGTTCTGGCCGCTGGCGGAGACCTCGGGGACAACGGCGGCCAGCGCCGTCCTGATCCGCGAGGGCACCGACAACGGCACCTACACGGACGTGACGCTGGGGCAGCCGGGACCGCTCAACCCCGCGACCGCGACGGCCGCCGGATTCAACGGGACGTCGTCCAAGGTGAGCCTGCCCGACCTGAACATGGGCGTCTCCACCACCGAGTCCGTCTCGATGTGGTTCAAGACCTCGCAGGGACCGGGCGTGCTGCTGTCCTACTCCGACGTGGAGATCAAGCCCAGCAACGACAAGGGCGACTTCACGCCCGCCCTCTACATCGGCACGGACGGCAAGCTGAAGGGCACCCTCTGGTGGGACGGGGAGAACCCGAACCCCATCAGCACGTCCGGTTCCGTGGCCGACGGCGCCTGGCACCATGTCGTGCTGTCGGGTTCGCCGACCGGCCAGACGATGTGGCTGGACGGCACCGTGGCCGGCACGGGGCCGGGGTCCTCGTCCTTCTCCTTCAACTTCCAGCCGTCCTCGCTGAGGCACCACTACCTGGGCACCGGCTACCTCGGCTGGAAATGGCCCGACCAGCCGCACTACAGCACGTCGTCCTACACCGTCTACGGAACGTACTTCAACGGCTCGATGGCCGACGTGGCGCTGTTCGGCGAGCCCCTCGTCCAAGCCGATGTCACCGCGCTCTACAACAGCGGGAAGCAGCAGTCGAGCCTGCTCACCTCGGTCACCAAGCCGTCCGGCGACACCTACGCCGCGGTGTCCTACGACCCGCTGACGTCCACCGTCACGCACGTCACCGACGAGAACGGCGGTTCGTGGACCCTGCCCGCCCCCGCCGTCACCGGCACCTCGAACGTGTACCGGGCCGCGGTGCTCGGCTCGCGACCCGCGACCTACTACCGGTTCGGTGAGGCCGCGGGCGCGGCCCAGGCCGTCGGGGAGACCAACTCCGAGAAGGCGGAGTACTCGAACGTCACGCTGGGCACGGACGGCCCGTTCGACGACGCCACGGCGGCCGCCTTCAACGGCTCGTCGTCGCTCGTGCGGCTGCCGATCGACGACCAGGTCCAGACCTCGCCCGGCTCGATCGAGATGTGGTTCAAGGTCCCGGCGGGCAACACCGCGGGCGGCGTCCTGTTCGACGAGGAGTCCGAACCGGTCGGCCCGGTCGCCGGCAACTACGTCCCCGCGCTGTACGTCGGAACCGACGGCAAGATGCACGGCAAGTTCTGGGACACCGACGGAACCACCAAGGTCCTCGCCTCCGGGCGCAAGGTCAACGACGGCGTCTGGCACCACGTCGCCCTCGCGGCCGGTACGAACACGCAGACCCTCTACCTGGACGGCGTCGCGCAGGGCACGCTGAACGCGCCACTGGCCACCACCGGGGTCAACTACGTCTACGTCGGCGCGGGCATCTCCGGCGGCCACTGGCCGTCCCACCCCGCCGACACCACCGGGTACTTCACCGGGTCCATCGCCGAGTTCGCCTTCTACCACTCGCAACTGTCCGGAGAGGACGTCGTCCGCCACTTCACCGCCGGACGCGACTCGCGCGGCCTGGCCCCGACCACGACCGTCAACGTCACCGACCCCGGCGGCAGGACGCTGGTGTACCAGTACGACCCGGGCCATGGGAACCGTCCGATCTCCGAGACCGACGGCCTCGGCCACCGCACCACCTTCGGCTACGACTCCGGCGGCTTCCTGCACACCGTCACCGACCCCAACGGGAACGTGAAGACCACCGGGCACGACGTGCGCGGCAACACTGTCTCTGAGACGACCTGCCAGGACCAGGCCGCCCGCAAATGCTCGACGACGTACACGACCTACCTGCCGGACGACACCAGCGCGCAACTGACGCCCGATCCGAAGAACGACCTGGTCGCCACCGTGCGGGACGGCCGCTCGTCGGGGCCGTCCGACGACAGGTACAAGACGTCCTACACCTACGACGACGCCGGCAACCGCACCGCGGTGACGACACCGCCGGTGGCCGGCTTCCCGAACGGCCGCACCACCAAGATCTCCTACACCGACGGCACCACCGTCGCCGCCGCCGACTCCGGCCTCGCGCCCGCCGGGCTGCCCTACAAGACCGTCTCGCCGGGCGGAGCCGTCAACACCATCGGCTACTTCCACACCGGCGACGTCGCCTCGGTCACCGACGCCGCAGGGAAGATCACCCGGTTCACGTACGACGGCCTCGGGCGGGTGCTCACCAGCACCGAGGTGTCCGACACCTATCCGGCCGGGCTGACGACGTCCTACACCTACAACAAGATGGGCCAGGTCCTCACAAAGACCGATCCGCCGGTCACCAACCGGGTCACCGGCGCCGTCCACACGGCGAAGACCACCAATGCCTACAACGCCAACGGCGACGTCACGTCGACGACCGTCGCCGACACGACCGGCGGGGACGCCTCACGCACCACCCACACCGGCTACAACGAGCACGGCCAGATCACTTCTCGCACCGACCCCCTGGGCAGGGTCACCGAATTCACCTACGACGCCTACGGCAACAAGGCGACGGAGAAGAGCCCAGGCGGCATCACCGTCGCCTACACCTACGACCCCAGCGGCCAGCAGCTGACCCAGACCCTCAAGAACTACACCGGCGACCCGAACGACCCCCAGGACGCGACGGACCTCGTCGAGTCCTCCCGCGCCTACGACCCGGCCGGCCGCCTCGCCACGCTGACCGACTCGATGGGCAACACCACGTCCTACACCTACACCGACAACGACCTGGTCGCGACGGTCACGCGCACCGACTCCACCGGGGCGAACCCCTTCGTCGAGCGGTCCACCACCTACGACGCCGCGGGCAACCCGGTCCAGCAGGTGACGAACAACGGGGCGACGGTCACCACCGCCACCCTGGACGCCGCCGACCGTCCCACCAGGACCGTCGTCGACCCGGACAAGGAACGCCGCACCACCACCATCTCCTACACCCCGGACGACCAGGTGGCGCGGCGCGTCCAGACCGACATCGACGGCTGGTGGTACTCGACGTCCTTCACCTATGACCCGATGGGGCGGATGACCAGCCGCGTCCTCGGCGGCGACCATCCCGACCACCCTGTCGCCTGGTGGAAGCTCGACCAGACGTCCGGTGAATCCGTGCCCGACTCCTCCGGTGTCGGCAACGACGCCCACGTCGGAACCGGCGTCACCTGGGCCGACCAGGCCGCGGTGCTCCCGGGGACGTCCGGCCAGGACATCGCCACCAACGGCCCCGTAGTGGACACATCGCAGAGCTTCTCGGTGTCGGCCTGGGTGAAACTCGCCGCCACACCGTCCACCGGGTTCCAGACCGCGGTCAGCCAGGACGGGGAGCACGCCAGCGGCTTCTTCCTCCAGTACGACGGGGCCGACGGCAAATGGTCCTTCAGCCGGGTCGCGACCGACACCGACGGCGCGGCCGGCATGCGCGCCCTGTCCACCACCAAGACGCCGTCCGCCGGCACCTGGACGCACCTGGTCGGCGTCTTCGACGCCGAAGACGGCTCGATGACCCTCTACGTCGACGGCGCCGCGGACGGCTCGGCCGTCGACTCCACGCCGTTCAACGCGCCCGGCCCGCTGGTCATCGGCCGCGCCCAGTACAACAGCGCCGTGACGGACCTGTTCAACGGGTCGGTCTCCAACGTCCAGGTCTACGACCGCATCCTCACCGCGGACGAGGTGTCCTCGCTTTACGGCAAGGGCCGCGACGGCGGCACCGTCCACTCCTGGCACACCGCCACCACCACCTGGGAGCTCGACCAGCGCGGGCTGCCCACGAAGATGACCGACCCGAAGAGCCGCAACACCCACTACACCTACGACGAGGCGGGCCGCCTCGCGGTCACCAGCCTGCCGACCGTCAACACCGAGACCGGCGGCGGCACCCCCGTGGTCGCGCATCCGATCATGACGACGGGCTACGACACGTTCGGCGAGACGACCGAACTCCAGGATCCCAACGGCAACGTCAGCACCATCGCCTATGACGCCGCCAGGCAGCAGGTCAGCACGACCCTGCCGGGATACACCCCGCCGGGCGGGACCAGCGAGATCACCGCGGTCACCAGCCGGGCCTACGACCTCGACGGCAACCCCACCGACGTCACCGACCCGCTCGGCAAGACCACCCACTACGACTACACGCAGCTCGGAGACGTCGCCACGGTCACCGACGCGTCCGGCGGCGTCACCAAGACGGTGTACGACACCAACGGCGAGCTGCTGTCGGTCACGACGCCGACCGGGGCGCAGACCCGGCAGACCTACGACCACCTCGGACGGCCCCTCACCAGGACGGTGCTGGAACGCCGCCCCTCGCCGACCGCCGCCACGACGACGTACAGCTACGCCGCCTCCAACGACAACCGGGGCGGGACGTGGCTGGCGGCCGAGACAACGCCCGACGGGGCCACGACCTCCTACGGCTACGACCACATGGGCGAACTGGTCAAGGTCACCGACCCGGCCGGAGCCCTCACCCAGTACCGCCGCAACCTGCTCGGCCAGGTGACGAAGAAGATCCGCGACGACGGCACCGCCACCAGGTACACGCTCAACCAGTACGGCGAGCCGACCACGACCCAGGAACTCGACACCGACGGAAGCACGCTGGCCGCCGTGTCCGCCGCCTATGACTCGAACGGGCAGCTGGTCTCCACCACGGACGCACGCGGCCACACCACGACCTTCACCCGCGACGGCGTCGGCAACATCACCTCCGAGGTGCAGCCGGTCGACGCCACCCACTCGATCACGACCTCGTTCGGCTACGACGCGGCAGGGAACCGCACCCGCTTCACCGACGGGCGCGGCAACTCGTGGATCTACGGCTACAACACCTGGAACAAACCCGAATCGGTTCTCGAACCGGCCACCGCGACCTACACCTCCGCCGGCGACCGCACGTCCACCGTCGCCTACGACGCAGCGGGGCGTCCCGTCACGAACACGCTGCCCGGAGGCGTGACCGTCACCACCGGCTACGACGACCTCGGAAGGGTCACCAGCCAATCGGGAAGCGGAGCCGACGCTCCCACACCCGACCGGACGTTCACCTACGACGACGACGGGCGCATGCTCACCGCCGCGACCTCGGCCGCGGGGACCGCGCCCGCCACCAGCGAGACGTTCACCTACAACGACCGCGGCCTGCTGCTCACCGCGTCCGGCTCCGCCGGCGCCAGCTCGTTCGCCTACAACGACGACGGCCTGCCCACGTCCCGCACCGACGCCGCCGGGACGACCACCTACACCTACGACGTCGCCGACCGGCTGTCCACGCTCGCGGACCCGGCCACCGGCACGACCCTCACCTACGGCTACGACGATCTCTCGCAGCTCACCTCGATCGCCTACGGCTCGGGCGGCAACACCCGCACCTACACCTACGACCACCTGCACCGGCTCACCGGCGACGCCCTGAAGACACCGGACGGCGCCACCATCGCGTCGATCGCCTACGGCTACGACGACAACGGGAACGAGACGTCCAAGACCACGACCGGATTCGGCGGCACAGTTCAGAACACCTACGCCTACGACTGGGCGAACCGCCTCACGAGCTGGGACGACGGAACCACCGTCACGCCCTACGAGTACGACGACTCCGGCAACCGCACCCGGGTCGGGGCCGACGTCTACACCTACGACGCCCGGGACCAGCTCACCTCCGACGGCACGAACACCTACACCTACACCGCGCGGGGAACCCTCTCCGCGCAGACCACGCCCACCCAGACCCTCACCGCCACCAGCGACGCCTACGGGCAGCAGGTCACCGTCGCCGCCACCGCCGGCACCCAGACCTACGTCACCGACGCGCTCGGACGCGTCATCACCGCCAACTCGACCGCAGGCCCCGACCGCACCTTCGCCTACTCCGGCACCGGCAACACTCTCGCGTCCGACGGCACCAGCACCTACACCTGGACGCCGGACGACTCCCTGGTCGGCATCGGCACGCCCGCGGGCGGCAGCGGCGTCCTGGCCTACCTGGACCAGCACGACGACGTCGTCGGCGACTTCACCGCGACCGGTACCGCCCTCGCCGGCTCGGCCACCTACGACCCGCTCGGCAACGTCACCGACAGCACCACCATGTCCGGGCGGCTCGGCTACCAGTCCGGCTGGACCGACGACACCACCGGCAAGGTCAACATGGCCGCCCGCTGGTACAACCCGGCCGTCGGCCAGTTCCAGAACAAGGACACCGTCGCCCTCAACCCGATCCCCGACCCGGCGCAGGCGAACCCGTTCGCCTACGTCGGCGACAACCCGCTGCTCGGCACCGACCCGACCGGTCACTGCTGGAGCGGTTTCGGCCTGGTCTGCAAGGCGGCGAGCGCCGTCAACCGCTATGTCGTCCAGCCGGTATGGCATTTCATCAAGTGGGGCGCCCACAAGGTGCAGCAAGGGGTCTCCTGGACCGTCAGCCACGCCGCGCACGCCCTCAGCGACGCCGTCGCGTCCCTGGGACACCAGCTCCAGGTCCTGGCCCAGGAGATCAGGGACCTGAAACGCGAGCTGCACCAGCAGATCGTGCGTGCGAAAGCCGCGGCCAAACGCGCCGCCGAACGAGCACGAAAAGCCGCGGCACGAGCCAAGAAACGCGCGATCGACGCCTACAACAAGGCGTACAACCTGGGGAAGTACTCCGTCAGCAAACTCCAGAAGGCGGTGAACACCACCGCCACCTTCGTCAAGCACCACGGCGCCGCCATAGCGTCCATCGCCTTGGCGACCGCGACATTCGTCGGCTGCGAGGCCGTGCTCGGAGCCACCACCGCGGGCGTGGGCGCCGTGGCGGGCGCGGCGGGCTGCGGGATGCTCGCCGGCATGGTCGGCGGCGCCATCGACCAGGGCTCCAAGTGCATGAAGGGCCAGAAGGGCGCCTGCTCCGCGGGCTCGTTCGGCAAGTCGATCCTGATCGGCGGCGTAGGCGGCGCCATCGGCGGCGCGCTCGGCGGAAGCCTGGGCGGCAAACTAGCCCAGTCCGCTCTGGGCAGGATCCTCCCCAGTCTGGCCACCGACGCCCTGGAAGGCGCCACCATCGGCGGCCTGTCCGGCGGCGCGACCGGTGCCCTCGACTACGGCCTGAACTGCCAGGAACGCTCAGGCGGCTGCACCTGGTCCGGCGCCGTGAGCGCCGCCGGCAAGGGCGCCGCGATCGGCGCCGTAAGCGGAGCCGCGTTCGGCGCCGCAGGCGGCCGCCTGTTGCGCTCCAAGTGCCACAGCTTCACCGCGGCCACCCCCGTCCTGATGGCCGACGGCTCGGCCAAGCCGATCAGCAAGATCAAGGTCGGCGACAAGGTCCTAGCCTCCGTCCCCGGCGGCCACACCGAAACCCACAAGGTCGAACGCGTCATCGTCACCCGCACCGACCACGACTTCGTCGACCTGACCATCGCAACAAGCCACCCGGGCCGCGGCCCTCCCGCCACCCTCACCACCACCGCGACCCACCCCTTCTACGACATCACGCAGTCGGCCTTCGCAGACGCGGCCGACATCAAGCCGGGCGACAAACTCCAACAGCCCGACGGCACCACCGCCACGGTCAAGAAGGTCCACCGCCACACCGCAACACAGGTCACCTACGACCTGACCATCAACGGCCTCCACACCTACTATGTAGAAGCCGGCACCACCCCCGTCCTCGTCCACAACTGCCCGCCGTATCCCAACCGCGAATACGATGACGCAAAGGTACTCGACATCGCAGATATGGAAGCTTCTGGATTCAGTCCGGCCACTCCTGGATCCGCCGAATTCGATCGCCAGATTGCCGATGGTGGCAGGGTGCTTTTCGGAGTGCGAACCGATGGCAATTTGGTGACGCTCCCCCAGTACTCGGTCCCGAACGATCCGAATTCCATGCCGCTCAGCCATGGGGCGCTCAACGGAATGGTGAGCAAGGAAGAGGATTATTTGAACGCCGCAGGTGTGGCTGCGATACGGAAGGTTGCAGGTGGGTATGTGGGAGAGTATCTGGACAACTTCAGCGGTCATTTCTGGCCGAAACCGGAATCTCTCGCCCTGGCACGTGCGAAGTTTGCAGAATACGGCATAGTCTTCCCGGATTCGGTCGTTCATCCGAAAACCTTCGGCCGGTAGCCGGGCCATCGAGGTGAGGTGGCATGAATAATCCCACCGCTATTGCCCAGTGGGGCCCACAGTTCGAGGACTTGCTGGACGCTGCGCTCGCCACGTTCTCCTCGCAGTGGCGGCTGCCGGACGCGCCGGCCCGAATCGCCGACAGTCCCGATCATCACCTCGGCTGGAGATGCAATCGCAAGCGAATGGCTCTGGTGGCCGAACTTGCCGTAAATTCTGCGGCGATACGTGTGAACAGATCCCTATTCCTCCGGCTCATCGTGCATGATCTCAATCCAAGCTTCAACCGCTTTCTGATCGAGCCCATAGCGAGTGCGCTTGGAGTCGCTGACGTGCATGACGCGCTAATCCACTATGTGGAGAACGGCACGATCGTGGAGCAGTTCGGTGCGGTGAGAGCCTGGTATTCGGCGCAGCCGGGCCTGCATTACCCGACCACGCAGGCCCATGACAGTGGGGATCCTTCGTTGGGCAGTTCCTTGGCCTATTCTGATTGGATGGCCTTGTGGCCCAGATACGAAGAGGCGTGCCGACGCGCTGTGCGTTCTTGCAGGGACCCTGCGGTGCGAGCCCAACTGGTTGACGAGATGAACGCCTTTTCTGAGGTCAGGAAGATCGGTAACGAGTAGGTGCTCCTAGCGGTTGCGCCGACCTGACGCCAAGGCCTCCACGTCAACGCAGTGCTGCGAGTCGGCCATCCGAGCGGGGGACGGCAGTCGAGTTGCCCGATCTACCAAGACCTTTCCACCGTGCTGCAGCCTGCCGTCGGCTATGACCCTCGGCAGCCAGAACAGTGCAAAGAGGCGTCGGGGTGTCTTGAGCCTGCTGATCTCGGCCGAGTTCAGGTCGAAGCGGTCCAGTAGGTGGGTGCTGCGTCGAGATCCATCTATGTAGGCAGGTGGGTTTCAGTGCGGCGTCGCCGTCACCTGCGATGTCGGCTGCGATGGCCGCCGGCATGTAGGGCCCGTCCTGGACGATCCGCACACTCCTGCTCTCGGGGCTGTGAGCGGCGCATATCGTCGGCGTATCGAAAACCGCATACGTGCCGGTAACACCCCGTCGCCTTGACTGGCGGTATGACTCGTCCTCCGCCATCGGCGCGGACCCTGGCCCGCCGGACTCGCGGTTTCCTCATCGCAAGGATGACAGTCGCCACGGCGGCGATGGCCGCGGCTATCGGCCACCAGCCGCGAAACCATGTCAACAGGGGTTGGCGTTCCCGCAGCGCCAGGACCGGCTTCTCGGCGACGCGGTCGATATCGGGCATTCCGATGCGGCGTTGTGGCCGGGCCGACATGGTGCTGAGTGCGGGCTGTGCAAGATCTACAGGAACGAGTCCTGGCATTAGAACTGGGTCGCCAGGCGATCGATCGTGGTTGCCCGTATGTGTACGCCGACCCGGCTACGACCCGAGGATGCAGCAGTGACCGGTAGTGAACGAGTTCAGACGATGGCGCCGGCGGAGACGGTGGAGACCGAACAAGCCGGTGCCGAGACCTGGCGTGCGGGCGTGCGCCGGGTGATTCGCCTCGCGTCGCGGCCGGGGCCTTGGAAGCGTGGTCGGGTCCTTGCGGTGCTGGCGCTGCTGCTCGGCTTGTTCATGCTGCTGCACGCGTGGATCCCGAACCGGGTCGGCAACCTCGGAAGCCTTGTGGAGACGTTCCTGCCGTGGTTCGGCCTGCTCGTCCCGGTGCTGCTGGCCGGGGCGCTGTGGCGCCGTTCCGCCTCTGCCGTGGCCGCGCTGCTGGTGCCGGTCGTGGTGTGGCTGCACCTTTTCGGCGGGTTGCTCGGCGACAAGTCCGGCTCGGGCGGCGATCTCACCGTGGCCAGTCACAATGTCGGCGCCGACAACTCCGACCCGTCCGGCACCGCCCGTGCCCTGGTCGCGTCCGGCGCGGACGTGCTGGCGCTGGAAGAGCTGACCCAGCAGGCTCAAGGCACCTATGAGAGGGAACTGGCGAAGACGTACCCTCACCACACGGTGCTGGGCACGGTCGGACTGTGGAGCCGGCTCCCGCTGTCGGACACCCGGCCGGTCGACATCCAGACGGACTACGGGCCGCTGGCGGCCACCAAGCCTGCCGATGTTCAGGCGAGCTACGCCAGGGCGTTGCGCGCCACTGTGGCCACGGACCATGGGCCGCTGGCGGTGTATGTGGCTCACCTGGGGTCCGCACGGGTGAATCCTCGGGCGGGCTTTTGGACGGTCCATCGTGACAGGAACGCGCGGGTGCTCGGGAAGGCCATCGCCGCCGACCAGAACAAGCGGGTGGTGCTGCTCGGCGACTTGAACGGCACCATGGACGACCGCGCGTTCGCCGGCCTCACCTCGCAGATGCGCTCGACGCAGGAGACGGCCGGGCGCGGCTTCGGGTTCACCTGGCCGGCGGAGTTCCCGGTGGCGCGCATCGACCAGATCCTGGTCAAAGGCGTCGGGCCGGTGAAGTCGTGGTCGCTGCCCGCCACCGGCAGCGACCACCTACCCGTCGCGGCTGCGATCAACTTCTGACGGTCAGGGATCCCGCGTTTCGAGCAAGGTCAGCAGCCGGGTCGCCTGGCCCGTCAGAACCTCCGCGCGGATCCGCGGATCGCCCCTGCCGTCGCCCATGATCCGCAGCAGCCAGAACGCTGCGAGAAGGCGCCGGCAGTTCTTGAGCTTGCCGACTTCCGCTGAGTCCAGGTCGAAACGGTCCAGGACGTCGTCCATGCCGGGCCCGTTCGCCGTCCGTACCGAAATGTGCTCGGCCAGTTCCGCCAGCTCGTAGGGACGGTCACTGCGGCCGGAGTACTCGAAGTCCACGAGGTAGACTTCGGTGCCGTCCCAGAGGAAGTTGGCCAAGTTTCCATCTCCCGTGCCGAAGACGGGCCGTGTCGGGCGTTCGAGCACGGCCTCCAGTGCGGGCTGCCGGAGCCAGGCGTCCGTCCTGCGGAACGCCTCGATCACCGTCGGGTTGTTGGCAGGACGTGGAACTGCCGCGCACCACGTCCGAACCTGTTGCAGGAGTTCCAGCGGGTGCCCTGCGCGGGCCGGCAAATCCGTAAGCGTGCGCGAGGGGATCGCCTCCTGGACGCGCGCGACGGCGTTGGCCACCGCCACGGCCAAGTCCGCGGCGGGCCCGCATTCCAGCGGAATGCCGCTCAAGCGGGACATGATCACGGTCGGCGGGTCTGCGTCCAGGTCGGCACCGAGCGGTGCGGGCGCGACGCCCTGGGCGTGTTCGTGGAGCAGAGTCAAGGCACGCCACTCGCGTTGAGGCTCGTCGTTGCCGCCCGAGCGGTATCGCTTGATCACCGTGTGGGGTCGTATCTCGATGTCGTGTGTGCTCGACCGCCCGTTCACGTACACCTCCCCGATCTTTCATTCACACCGCCTCAAGGTCCCACGGATGGGGTGCGGCCCCAGGCGTTCGTCCAGCAGCCCGGCCCCGGAGGTGTGCGGTGTGGTTCGCGCGCCGTCGAAGACGGAGGCCAGGCGCGGCGGGGAGGCAGGTCGGGTGTCGGTGCACAGCAACTGATGCACCGGTCTTCGGGCTGGACGGAGAATCCCAGTGTCTGTGTCTTGTCGTGATGGCGCGCTGCTGTCTGATGCGGTGCCCCACCTATGATCGTGCGGCTCACTGCGGGGCGGGGGCGTTGGCCGGTGCGAGGGTGATGTCGAGGTGGTGGGTGAGGAGTTCGGTGGTCTCTTGGAGGTCGATGAGGGGGCGGCGGAGGTAGCGGTGGGGGGTGGACCACCAGCAGAAGGTGCGGCGGTGGACCCAGACGTTGAGGGTGGGCAGGACGAGGACGGAGAGGCCGTCTTCGGTGGTGGTGCGTGTTCCTTTGAAGCCGCGGCGGGTGAGGTTGAGGAGCAGGTGGTGTGCGGCGGTTCCGGGGTGGACGCGGTAGTGCAGGCCGGGCCAGTCGTGGGGGAGCGGTAGGGCGAACCAGACCGTCTTGCCTGGGACGGACGCGATGTCGACCCGGGATCTGGTGGGGACGCTGCCCCAGGCGGCGGTGACTTGGCGGACGAGTTCGAGGCCTTTGCCGTGCTCGTCCAGCAGCCCGGCCCCAGAGGTGTGCGGTGTGGTGGCCCGCGCGCCGTCGAAGACGGAGACGATGAGCTGTGGGGACGGAACGGTCCTTGCCCAGATCCACAGTTCAGGCGGGGTGGGCGGCCGGTCGCCCCGCGCGCACCTGGCATGCCGTAGTGCGTTCGTTGCGGTCTCGGAAACGGCGAGCTTGCCGTCCTCGATCACGTCCCGGTCGAGCCGCAGTTCGGTCATCGTCTGGCGGACGAGACGGCGTGCCGTCGCCGGTCCGCTCTCGTCCCCGGGCAGCCGCCACGCGCACAGCCCCCCGCTCACCAGCCCCCACGCCCCCTTGACCTCCACGAAGCCCGACCTCCTCCATGTACCGCCGCAAGTGGTACAGAAAGCGACATTTTAATCACTTTCTGTTGTGTGTCTTGCGTCACATGGTGCGGTCTCCAGACCAAGGTCGCAACTGTTTCAAGGAAGAAAGTAAAGATCATTGCGGCTTGCATCCTCAAACGGCTTGAGACTCGACTACTCACCGGGCATGCTCGGTCACGTGACAACCAGGCCACCCACGGTCCGTGAGCGCCGCCTCGCCAGCGAGTTGCGGAGGCTTAGGGAATCCACGACGGCGCTGAACTTGGAAGAGGCCGCTGAACGGCTCGGTTGGAGCAAGACCAAGCTGTCCAGGATCGAGAACGCGATCCGCAGGGTCACCGTGGGCGAGGTACAGCAGATGCTGACCCTCTACGGCGTGAGTGGTCCGCGTTTGGACGCGCTCGTCCGATTTGCTCGTACGGCCAGGCAGCGCGGCTGGTGGGACGTCTACGAGAACAGCCTGCCTGCGGACTACGCCACTTACATGGGCCTGGAGGCTGAAGCCGAGTGGCTCAACTCCTACACGATGGGGCTCGTGCACGGCCTGATGCAGACCGAGGACTACACCCATCATGTCGCTAAGTCGATCTTGATGCGCTTCTCGCCGGCCTCAGAAGTCGAGCGTCGCGTCACGGCTCGTATGGCACGCCAGCGGGCCTGGGCGGAACGGGAGGACCCGGCGCGCGTTTGGACGATCTTGGACGAGACGGCGCTCAGACGTGTCATCGGAGGTCCCGAGGTGATGCGAGCCCAGTACAGGCGCATCATCGAGCTGACCGAGCAGCCGAACGTGATGTTTCAGATCATGCCCGTAGCCGCGGGCGGGCACCCCGGAGTCGTGGGGAGCTTCGCTGTGCTGGGATTCCCCCAGCGGTTCACCCCCAATGTGGTGTACGTCGAGAACATGACGAGCGCTCTCTACATCGAGGACGAGAAGGAAGTGCACACGTACTCGCTGGCGTTCGAGCAGATGGCAGCCATGGCGCTGGGCCCCGAGGAGTCGGTGGCTATGCTCGAACAGCTAGCGCGACAATGAGTGCATGGAGGGACAAAGTGTCCAGTCTCCGTCTTCATCGGACTGTCTTTCGTAAGAGCAGCCACAGCGAGGGTGCGAACGGGTGTGTCGAGACCTGTGTCCGCGATGCGCGCCACCTGGTTCGGGACTCCAAGGATCCCGAAGGCGACCTCCTGGCACTGAAGCGGGATGCGTGGGCGGCGATGGTGTCGCAGATCAAGCGAGGCGTCTACGACCTCTGAGTCAGACCCTTCACACGCCGTACCTTGGCCGAGGTGCGGCGTGTTTTGTTGCCGGACGTCGGTAGGCGCTCCGGCTGTTGACATCGATGTGGCGACGTCCAAGCGGTGGGCCAGGCGGGGTGAGAGCGGTCCGTCAAAGTGCTGCTGTCCCGGGTCGCCGCGGCTCTGGGGACTGCTCGACCGGCCGATCGGCGGGCGCCGCGTCATGGTGGAGTACTGGCTGGCCACCCCGTAACGACCGCCTTAGCGCGCAGCCTGAACTGTCGGCGGTCGGCCTTGACCTGGCGCGGGGTGCTCGTCGTGCGCTGCGCCGCCGGCCGCCTTGTCGATCTCGGGGCGGCTCGCGCCGGGCCTGGCCGGGTGGGGCCGGGCCCGGCGGTTCGGGCGGGCTCAGGTGGTTGCGTAGGAGAGGGTGATTGCGCCGTTGCGGCGCTCGGTGGCTGAGATCAGGCGCAGGTTCGTGCGCTTGGCGGGGCGGAGCAGCGGAGTCCCGCTGCCCGCCATGACCGGGTTGATGACGAAGTTCAGCTTGTCGACCAGGCCGTGCTCGAGCAGTGTCTGGGTCGCCCACAGGATCCCGGTCCCGGTCAGGGTCAGCCCAGCCGCCATCACGAGCTTGACCGACGTGCGGGTGACCAGGAGCTGGGCCGGGCCGGCGAACACCACCCCGGTCAGGCCGACGGTCAGCCAGGCCAGGCCCGTCGTCATCGGCGAGTATCCGAGCACCTGCTGCATGTAGAGGGTGCCGATGAAGATGTAGCCGTAGAAGCCGGCCCCGAGCAGGAAGCCGACCGCGTTGGATCCGGCGAGGGTCTTCAGCCGGAACAGCCGCAGCGGCAGCAAGGGCGCCTCCACCCCGGCCTCGACGACCACGAACGCGACCAGCAGGGCCGCCGCGCCCGCGAGCAGGGCCAAGGTCCGGGTGTCCGTCCAGCCGGTGTCCGGTGCCCGCGAGATCGCGTAGACCGCGACCACCAGGGCGCCGGTCACGGTGAGGGCGCCGGGCAGGTCGTAGCGGCGCCGCGCGGCGGGCAGTCTGCTCTGGGGCACCACCCGCCGGGTCAGCGGCAGCGCGGCCCCGCCGACGACGACGTTCAGGTAGAAGATGTCGGGCCAGCCGCCGTACCGGGTGAGGGCGCCGCCGGCCAGCACGCCGAAGGTCGCTCCGCCGGCGCCGACGGCGCCCCAGATGCCGAGCGCCTTGTTGCGCTCGGTGCCCTCGGGGAACATGTTCATCACGATGGACAGCGCGGCCGGCAGCACCGCGGCGGCGCCGAGGCCCTGGACGGCCCGCATGATGATCAGGAACGTGCCGCCGGTGGCCAGCGCGCAGGCGAGCGAGGCCGCGGTGAACAGCGCGAGCCCGGCCGTGAACGTGCGCCTGCGGCCGAGCAGGTCGGCGGCCCGGCCGCCGAGCAGCAGGAAGCCGCCGAAGGTGATCGCGTACGCGGTCACCACCCACTGCAGGTCCGCCTCGGCGAAACGCAGTTCGGCGCCGATCGTCGGCAACGCGACATTGACGATCAACAGGTCGACGGCCGTCATGAAGTACGCCACGGCGAGCAGCGCGAACGCCCGCCACCGGCGCACTCCACCGGCCACCGCGGCCGTCCGGCCGCGGATGTCGATTTTGGGGTCCACTGAGGTCACGTGCGCCTCCGGTCGTCACTGGTCAGGTCCACACCGGTTGAAGCACCGGCCGTCCCGCGGATTCGCCGCCGCGACGGCGATGAATCCGGGCCGCGGCCGGTGTTGCAACTTCAGGAGTGGTCATCCAGGCGGCCACGTGCCACCACCCGAAAGGACAGGTCCCGCATGCCCATGACCGAGGCGACCCTCGCCCTTGCCCAGGCCGGGGACGGTGAGGCCTTCCGCGAACTCATCGACCCCCACCGCCGTGAGCTGCAGGCGCACTGCTACCGGATCCTCGGATCGATGCACGACGCCGAGGACGTGCTTCAGGAGGCTCTGTTGGCCGCATGGCGTTCGATCGGACGGTTCGACGGCCGGTCCCTGCGGGCGTGGCTCTACCGGATCGCCACCAACCGCTGCCTGAACTACCTGCGCGGCCAGGCCCGCCGCCCGCAACCGGCAGGCCTGCCCGACCATGGTGGGGGCCGGCCGGAGCAGGGGGGACCCGCCGAGCCGTGGTGGCTCGAGCCCTACCCCGGTGATCCGGATGACCTCGCCCTCGGCCCCGAAGCCCGATACGACGCCCGGGAGTCGATAGCCCTGTCGTTCGTGGCCGGCCTGCAACACCTGCCGCCCCAGCAGCGTGCGGTCCTGGTGCTGCGGGACGTGCTCGGCTTCCCCGCGGCCGAGACCGCCGACATCCTCGGCACCACCCAGACCGCCGTCAACAGTGCGCTCGTCCGGGCCAGGGCCGGGCTGCCGCCCGACCCGCACCCGCAGGACGTGCCCGTCCCAAGGTCACCGGCCGAGGCCGCCGTCGTCGACCGGTTCGTCAGCGCGTTCCAGCGCTTCGACCTGGAAGAACTGGTGGTCCTGCTGACCGACGACTCCAGGTTGACCATGCCGCCCCAGCCCACCGAGTACCGGGGACCCGAATCGATCGCCCAGTTCCTGCTGGCTCATCAGCGCCAGGAGATGAAATTCGTCCCCGTCCGGGCCAACGGCCAGCCCGCCCTGGTGCTCTACCTCCCCGATCCCAGCGCGCCGATCTGGCGGGCCAACGGCGTCACCGTGCTCACCCTGCGAGGAGACCAGATCCACACGATCACCCGCTTCGGCGACCCGAGCCTCATCACCCGCTTCGGATGCCCCCGCACCCTGCCGAAACCCGGGCGGTAGACGAAGCCGGCCTCGGCGCGCGCCTGGTCGGCGAGGTCGCGTAGGTCGGGGTGCCGGGCAGTGGCAGACGCGGGCTCGGCACCGCCGAGGCGCGCGAGCCGAGTCACTGCCGCGTGACCGACGACTCGAGTTGTGTCGAGGTCGGTCGGGATGAACCGGATCGACAGGGGTGTCCAGTCGGGCCGGCGGGCCGGCGGTGGCACACTGGGGCGCGGCAGTGCGACGGTCGAGCGGAGGGTGGGGGCGGTGGCTCTGATGCCGTCCGGTACACCCGCCCCCCGTGCGGCCGGGGAGAAGACCGCTGGGCGTCTCCCCGGCCGGGTCCGGGAGTGGCGGCCGCCGTGGCCGCTCGACCTGCACGGGACGCTCTCGCCGCATCGGCGGGGGCCGCATGACCCCGCGTTCCGGGTCGAGCGGGACGGGGCCGTCTGGCGCGCGTCCCACACGCCCGAGGGGCCGGGGACGCTGCGGCTCCGGTGGGCCGGCGGCGCCGTCGAGGCGACGGCGTGGGGGCCCGGGGCCGAGTGGTTGCTGGACGGGGTGCCCGAACTGCTCGGCGCCGACGATGAGCCGGACGGGTTCGTCGCGCGGCACGACGTCGTCCGGGACCAGATCGTGAAGCGGCCCGGGCTGCGGATCGGGAAGTCGCGGCGGGTCTTCGAGGCTCTGGTGCCGGCCGTGATGGAGCAGAAGGTGCTCGGCCAGGAGGCGTGGCGCGGCTGGGGCTACCTACTGCGGCGGTTCGGGGAGCCCGCGCCGGGTGCGCCGCACATGCGGGTTCCGCCGCCGCCCGAGGTGTGGGTCCGGATTCCCTCGTGGGAGTGGCACCGGTCCGGGCTGGAGGCCGTCCGCGCGAGGACGATCATCGGGGCCGCGCGGGTCGCGAAGCGGCTGGAGGAGGACGCCGGGGAGGCGCGGCTCAGGTCGCTGCCCGGCATCGGGGTCTGGACGGCGGCCGAGGTCCGGCAGCGGGCGGTGGGCGATCCCGACGCCGTCTCCGTCGGCGACTACCACCTGCCCGCCCTGGTCGGCTGGGCGCTGGCGGGCCGCAAGGTCGACGACGCCGGAATGCTCGAACTGCTGGAGCCCTACGCCGGCCATCGGTACCGGGTCACCCGGCTGCTGGAATCGTCCGGGAGGCGCCCGCCGAGGCGCGGCCCCCGTTTGCCCGTCCGGGACTACCGGTCGTTTTGACCGGGTCGACGGCGGCGCGGCGGCGCAGCCAGAAGTTGTTCGGGGTCCAGTCGAGGCCGTCCCGGCCGTCGGCGCCGAACAGCGGGCCGAGGACGGCCAGGGCGATGATGAGGCCGAGCACGTACAGCATCGTGTTGCTCCTTTGGGATCGCTGGGGGCGTTCCCGCGCGGGGCGATCGGGTGAGCCGGGGTCTCCGGCCCTTTCCGTCGCACCTATAGTTTGACTCAGTCCAACATTCAGGTCCAGCGACAATTGCTGGAGTGATTATGTAAGAATCGCTTCACTATGCTGGATCTGGGACGGTTGCGGGTGCTCCGCGAGCTCAAGCTGCGCGGGACGCTGGGGGCGGTGGCCGAATCGCTCGGCTACACGCCCTCCGCGGTGTCGCAGCAGCTCGCGCAGCTGCAGAAGGACGTGGGTGTTCCGGTCGTGGAGCGGGCCGGGCGGCGGCTGCGGCTGACCACGGCGGGAGAGGTGCTCGCGGAGCACGCCGAGACGCTGCTGGCGCAGGCGAAGCAGGCCGAGGAGGCGACGGTCGCGGCCAGCGGGCGGGTCGCCGGGGCAGTGAAGATCGTCGGGTTCCAGACGGCGCTGCTGCACGTCCTGGCCCCCGCGCTGCCGCGGCTGCGCCGGGCGTACCCGGAGCTCGTGGTGGACGTCCTGGACGAGGAGTTCCACCGGGTGCTGCGGGAGCTCGTGCTGCAGGAGATCGATGTCGTCCTGACCGATGAGTACTCGCATCTGCCGCGTCCGCGCCGCCCGGAGCTGACGGCCGAGGTGCTGGTCACGGAGATGATGCGGGTCGCGCTGCCGGCGGACCATCCGCTGGCGCTGGACGGGGCGCCGGTCCGGCTGGCCGATCTCGCCGGATGCCCCTGGGTGACCGGGCACGTCGGGACGAACCATGCCGATCTGCTGGAGCGGACGTGTGTGGAGCTCGGCGGTTTCCGGCCCGATGTGCGGTACCGGTCCAACGATCTGCTGATCATGTTCGCGATGGTCGCGGCGGGCGGCGCCGCGTGCCTGATCCCCGATCTGGCGCTCGCCGAGCGGGAGGAGGGCATCGTCGTCCGGGACGTGGCCGACGCCCCGGTCCACCGCCGCATGGTGATGTGGACGCGGGTCGGCGCCGAGGTGCGGCCGTCCGTGCGGGCCGTCCTGGAGGAGCTGCGGAAGTCGGCGGACGACCTGGTCGAGCGGCGCCCCAGCTGCCTCCGCGGCACCCCCTGATCAGGTCTTCCAGGACGAGAGCGCGTCGTCGATCTCCTCGCGGGTCGGGAGCCGCAGGGATTTCGGCGCGTTCTCGGGCAGGTCGTGCTCGCGCGCGTGGGCGGCGGTCATGGTGCCGTCGGGTGCGCGGAAACCGGCGCGTTGCAGGATGTCGAGGGCTGAGCGCGTGCCCAGGGCCGCTTGGAACGCCTCTGCCGCGTCCCGCCGGCGAGGGTCCTTGGTGGTCACCGCATAGGGGTGGTTGAGCATGAGCGTGCCTTCGTCCGGCATGAGGCCCACGACCGGGTTCGGACGGTGGGTCTCGTTGTAGGCGACCACCGCCTGCTCAGTGGTGACGGCGAGGGGACGGGCGAACCGCTCGGCGCCGACCAGCCCGGCCAGGGTCGCGATCGAGCCGCCGTTCTTGCGGAGCGCCTCGGCCACATCCGCGCCCTTGTCGACCTGCTCGATCGCAATCATGGCGATGGTTCCGGTCATGCCGGTGCTGGGGTCGGCCACGATCCGGTCCAGGGCGAGCCCGCCCGCCTTGTCCTTGCGCAGGAGCTTCCAGCTGGGGTCGATGCCGGCGTCCCGGAACTCCTTCTCCACCGGACGGGTGGTGGCCAGCACGACCGGAGTCAAGGCCACCGAGGGCGCCGCCACCGGAACCGATGAGTCGCCCTTCCGGACGATGCTCAGCCACAGCGACGACTCCGGCACCCACGCGTCCGCGTCACCCTCGTAGGCGGCGGGCGCGACCGGTGTCACCTCGGCGCGGACGCAGCGCCCGCCCACCCGGTGCTTCTCCACGTTGAAGCGGGACGCCACGTCGCTCAGCGCGGGCGCGATGTCCGGCTGCGCCGCGACGGTGATCCGCACCTGCGCGCCGGAGCAGGCCGGTGCGGAGAACAGGCCGAACGCCCACGCGCCGCCGACGGCGCCCGACAGCAGCAGCGCCGCGGCCGCCCATACCGCCGGGCCGAGCCTGAGCGAAGCGAACCGGAGGGTCGTCCTCCCGCGCGCACCCCGCCGCTCGCCGGCCCGGCCCGATTCGTCCATGCGTCCGTCATACCGGACTGAGCGGCAGGCGCCGCCCGAAATTCCCGATTCCGTCCGTGCGGCGGGCCGCCTCGATACGCTCCGCCGGCACCTCCCCGTAAAGGGTGGTGCGCTGCTTGGCGGGACGGCCCGCGCGCCGCGCGATCGCCTCCAGGTCGCTGATGGGCTTGAACGAGCCGTTCTCCGACCCGGCCATCCGGCTGATGGTCTCCTCCATCAGCGTGCCGCCCAGGTCGTTCACGCCCCCTTGCAGGACGCGCGTGCACAGCTCGTCCCCCAGCTTCACCCAGGACGTCTGGATGTTGGGGATCGCGCCGTGCAGCAGGATCCGCGCCAGAGCGTGGACGGCCACGTTCTCCCGGACGGTCGGCCCGGGGCGCGCCAGCCCGGCCAGGTAGATGGGGGAGTTGTGGTGGACGAACGGCAGCAGCACGAATTCGCTGAACCCGCCCGTCCGCTCCTGGATGGACCTCAGCAGCTTGATGTGCGCGACCCAGTGGGCAGGCGTGTCGACATGCCCGTACATCATCGTGGACGTCGTCGGGATGCCCAGCTCATGCGCGGTGGTGACGACCTCGATCCACTGGTCGGTGGGCAGCTTCCCCTTGGTCAGCACCCACCGCACGTCGTCGTCCAGGATCTCGGCGGCCGTTCCGGGCAACGAGTCGACCCCGGCCTCCTTCGCCGCCTGGAGCCATTCCCGGATCGACAGGTCGGTCCGGGACGCGCCGTTCACGACCTCCATCGGGCTGTACGAATGCAGATGGATGTCAGGCGCCCGCCGCTTCACCTCACGCGCGAGGTCGAAGTAGGCAGTGCCGGGCAGGTCGGGGTGGATGCCGCCCTGCATGCAGATCTCGGTGGCGCCCGCCGCCCATGCCTCGTCCACCCGGTCGCCGACCTGGCTCAGCGACAGCGTGTAGGCGTCGGCATCGGTCCGCCGCTGCGCGAACGCGCAGAACCGACAACCCGTGTAGCAGACGTTGGTGAAGTTGATGTTCCGCGTGACGACGTAGGTGACGCCGTCCCCGACGGCATCACGACGCAGGCCATCGGCCAACGCGGCGAGCGCATCGAGCTCAGGCCCATCGGCATGCAACAGGGCGAGCGCGTCGTCATCCGACAGTCCCGCGGGGTTCTGCTCCGCGCGCGCGAGAGCCGCCTTGACGTCGGCGTCGAATCGCTGGGGCGCTGATATGCGCTCCTTCAGCGCGTCCCAGTCCCCGTAGACCTCGTCGAAGTCGTCCCGCCGATCGCTCGTCCGCCCCGTCGTGTCGATCGACGTGTGCAGATCCGTCCGCCCGGACGCCTCGAACCCGCCGTCGGGCTCCTGCCACGGACGCCCCTCGAGCACGGCGTCCTCCCGGGCCAGCCCGGTCGCCGGATCCGCCAGGGCCGCCACATGGCCGATCAGCCGCGGGTCCAGCCACGGCTCGCCCCGCCGCACGTACTCCGGATAGATCGTCAGCCGTTCCCGCAGCGTGAAGCCCGCCTCGGCGGTCCGCTCGGCCAGCTCGTCGATCTGCGGCCACGGCCGCTCGGGGTTCACGTGGTCGGGCGTCAGCGGCGAGACCCCGCCCCAGTCGTCGATGCCGGCCCGCAGCATCAGCGCGTACTGGTCGGCGACCAGGTTCGGCGGCGCCTGCACGCGCGCCTTCGGCCCCAGGACGAGGCGCGTCACCGCGATCGTCGCGGCCAGCTCGTCCAGTTCCGCGTCCGGCGTGTCGCGCATCTTCGTGTCCGGCTTCGCGCGGAAGTTCTGGACGATGACCTCCTGGATCGCCCCGTACTCCCGCATCGTCCGCCGGATCGCGAAGATCGCGTCCGCGCGCTCCTCGACCGTCTCGCCGATGCCGATCAGGATGCCCGTCGTGAACGGCACGTTCGTCCGTCCCGCGTCCTCGAGCACCCGCAGCCGGACGGCCGGGTCCTTGTCGGGCGAACCGAAGTGCGGCCCGCCCCTTTCACTGAACAGTCGCGTAGCCGTCGTCTCCAGCATCATGCCCATCGACGGCGCGACCGGCTTGAGCCGCTGGAAGTCGCGCCACGTCAGCACGCCCGGGTTCAGGTGCGGCAGCAGCCCGGTCTCCTCCAGCACCCGGATCGCCATCGCGCGCACATACGAGAGCGTGTCGTCGTAGCCGTGCGCGTCCAGCCATTCGCGGGCCTGCCTCCAGCGGTCCTCGGGACGGTCCCCGAGCGTGAACAGGGCCTCCTTGCAGCCCATCTCGGCGCCCCGCCGCGCGATCTCCAGCACCTCGTCCGGGCTGAGGTACGGCGATTCCAGCTTGTGCGGGACGGTCGCGAACGTGCAGTAGCCGCAGCGGTCCCGGCACAGGCGGGTCAGCGGGATGAAGACCTTGCGGCTGTAGGTGATCACGCCCGGGCGGCCGGCGGCCTCCAGGCCGGCGTCCCGGGTGCGGGCCGCGTACGCGAGCAGATCGTCGAGCTGCGCCCCGCGGGCCCGCAGCAGTGTGGTGGCCTCGGATCGGTCCAGTGTCTTGCCGTCGCGCGCGCGGGCCAGGGCCCGGCGAAGAGCGGAGCTCGTGGCGTCCATGCGGGCACTCTATGCCAATCGTCATAATTTGCGCCGCCCCGGGGGGCGGGGAAGGCCCCGCACCGAACCCAGCCCCGGCGCCCCGCGATCTATTCCCGGCTCACCTGACCTCGATGAACGCGTCCGCGCTCCGCGGCGGACGTTCGCGCGGAGGCGCCGCGGCATGACCGACCCCCACCGCGCCCATCGGGTCCCACTCGTCCGGCAGGTCCAGCACGTCGCGCACCACGTCGCGGCAGAACATCGTGCTCGACACCCAGCACGACCCGAGGCCCTCGACCGCCAGCGCGACCAGCAGGTTCTCCACGCCCGCGCCCGCCGCCACGACGAACATCTCGCGCTCCGCCCGCGACCGGCGCTCGTCCGGATAGTCGTGCGAACCGTCCATCACCAGGCAGGGCACCACGAGGTACGGGGCCCGCCGCAGCACCTCGCCGCGGCGCAGCCGCTTGGCGATCGACTCCGCGGAGAACCCGTCCCGCCGCAGGTCGGCCTCCCACGCGTCGCGCATCGCGTCGAGCAGCCGCGTCCGGGACTCCGCCGACTCCAGCAGGACGAACCGCCACGGCGTCGTGTGGTGCGGCGCGGGGGCGGTGATCGCCGCGCCGACGGCCCGCCGCACCGCCGCCGGGTCGACCGGCTCGCCGGTGAACTCCCGGATCGTGCGCCGCGCCCGCAGCACGTCGGCCGACCCGAACCGGAACATGTCCTCCTCGGGCGGGCGCACCAGCGCCCGCGCCCCGGGCCCGTCCTCGGCCGTGACCAGATGCGAGAGGCCGCGCACCACGGCGATCGGCACGCCGTCGAGCTTCCCCTTCACCAGCTCCCCGGCGGCCGCGATCTCGTCGGCCACGGCGGTGATGGTGGCGTCGAGCCGGTTCCCGTGGGAGTCGTCCCGCCCGCGCAGATCGCTGAGGGGCTCCAGCCCGGCGACCCCGATCGCGGCGTCGGTCAGCCCGTTCCGCCAGGGCCGGCCCAGCGTGTCGGACACGATCACGGCGACGTCCACCCCGGCCCGCTCCCGCACCCCGGCCCGGATGCGCCGCGCCGAGGCGTCGGGGTCCTCCGGCAAGAGCAGCACGGTGCCCGGCTTCGTGTTGGACGCGTCCACACCGGCCGCGGCGAGCACGAGCCCCTGCCGCGTCTCCACGATCCGGGTCTCGCCCCGCGCGTGCGTCCGCCGCGCCACCACCCGCACGGTCTCGGCGTCGATGGCCTTCTCCCGGTCGTCCGCGACCAGGACCCGCCCCTCCGCCTTACTGACGATCTTGGACGTGACGACGAGCACGTCGCCGTCCTCCACCGCACCCGCCGGAATCAGCGCGGCGATGTCATCGCCCTCGGCGACCTCCGGCAGCCCCGGAATGCCCGTGATCACAACACTCACGCGTCGTCCTCCACCCGCTTGAGCTCCACCGCGAGATCGAGCGCGGCCCGCGCGATGTCGGCCGTCGCCTGCCCGTCGCTCATCAGCAGCGGCCGCGACCGCACCTCTATGCCCTCGATGCGCACGGCCGCATCGGCCTCGTCGACGAGCCACCCGTCCAGCAGCCCGAGCCCGTACAGCTCCCCGACCGCCTGCGCGGACGTCTCGACCCCGATCGCCGTCAGGCAGGCGTCCGCCATCCCCCGCACCGGCGCCCCGCCGATGATCGGCGAGACCCCCACCACGGTCTTCGCGGCGACGGCGTCCCGGATCCCGGGGACCGCCAGGATCGTCCCGATGCTCACCACCGGGTTGGACGGCGGGAACAGCACCGCATCGGCCTCCTCGACGGCCGCGAGCACGCCGGGCGCCGGTTTCGCGTCCTCCGCGCCGACCGCCGCGATCGACAGCGCCGGCACGGACGCGCGCATCCGCACCCACCACTCCTGGAAGTGGATCGCCCGCCGCCCCTTGTCGTCCTCGATGACCACGTGCGTCTCGACCTGGTCGTCGGTCATCGGGATGAGCCGCACCCCCGGCTTCCACCGGTCGCACAGCGCCTCGGTGACGGCCGACAGCCGGTACCCGGCCGCCAGCATCTGCGTCCGGACGATGTGCGTGGCGAAGTCCCGGTCCCCGAGCCCGAACCACGCGGGCCCGACCCCGTAGGCGGCGAGCTCCTCCTTGACGGTGAACGTCTCGTCCTTCCGCCCCCAGCCCTGCTCCTCGTTGATCCCGCCGCCGAGCGTGTACATCACGGTGTCGAGATCGGGGCACACGCGCAGCCCGAACAGCGTGATGTCGTCCCCGGTGTTGCCGATGACGGTGATCTCCGCGTCCGGAGCCGCCTCCCGCAGCCCCCGCAGGAACCGCGCCCCGCCGATCCCACCCGCCAAGCACACGATCTTCATGCCCCAAACCCTACGGCGCTCCCACCCCACCCACCCCCCACCCACCCAACGATCGATTCCCTCTTGCACCCGCACAACGACGAGCGCCTCTCGGATGAGCACGATTCACACGCTCTTGGACCAGACCCGAGCCGCAGCACCGACCGAGCGCCCACCGCGGGCATGCCCTGCGCCGCCGACGGGGCTTCCAGGGGTCGCCCCTTGCCCCAACACAGCAGCCTCTTGGACGAGCACAATTCAAACCCTCTTGGACCAGACCCGAGCCAAAGCACCGACCGAAGCGACCACCACGGGCAGGCACGCGGAGGGCGCTCTGCGCCCGGAGGGGGCATGCCCGGCGAGCCGGGCGACCGCAGCGCCACGTCGCAAACCCGCACGGTCACAACACACCCGCACCGTGGCGTGAGGATCGACCGGCTCGCTGACGGGGGGTTCGGGGGGTCGCCCCCCGGGGGAGCAGGGCACGGGGGGTCGCCCCCCCGGACGAGACTGTGCAAAGCTTTGGCGTGTAATGGATTGCCTCAGTCTGGAGAATTCACCGTGAACAAGGAAGCCGTCCAGCGCCTGCGCGAACCGGTCGCCTGGGTACTGCTCGCCGCGGCGGGACTGCACTTGCTCGCGGGCCTGATCTCGCTGCTGGGCGGGGGCGGCTCGTTCACCGGGCGGGCGCTGGGCGAGACGCAGGGCGGGACGTTCCTGCAGATCGTGCTGGTGGGGGTGCTGGTCCTCGCGGTGCTGCTGGTGACGTGGGGGGACGCGCCGACGCCGCAGGCCCGGACGATCACGATGGGGGCGCTCGGGGTCCTCGGCGGCATCGCGCTGTTCGGGGTGATCGTGTGGCTGTGCGGGATGCTCGCCGATTCGGAGTACGTCTCGGCGCTGACGAAGTTGTCGGCGTTCCTTGAGGGGGCCGGGAAGCTGGCGGTCGTCGGTGCGGGCGGGTGGTTCGTCTTCACCGTGTTCCAGGGGATGCAGCCGCCGCGTCCGCAGCCGCAGCAGCAGATGCAGCAGGGGTACCCGGATTTCGGGTACCAGCAGGGTCAGCCGGGCCAGCAGCAGTACGGGCAGCAGTACGGCCAGCAGGGCTTCGAGCAGCAGCAGCAGTACGGGCAGTACCAGCAGTACGGTCAGCAGCCGGGTGCGGAGGGGCAGCAGCAGTACGGCCAGCAGTACCAGCAGCCGCAGCAGTACGGGCAGCAGGACTACCAGCAGCAGTACGGCGCGCAGAGCGGCGGCTACCAGGCCGGTCAGCAGGCCGGTCAGCAGGGCCAGCAGGAGGGGCAGCAGCAGCCGTCCGCCGACCAGGAGGAGATGGGCGAGTGGACGCGCGCCTACGGCGGGTCCGGTCAGGACCAGGGGCCGCAGGGCACGCAGTCGGCTCCGCCGCAGGAGGGCGGCGGCGACTGGTACCGGGACAACCGTCCTCCGCCGCCGCAGTGATCGGCTCCGGTCGCTGACCGCCCGATTAACCGATCTTCACCTAAAGGTCGTCCTGGCATAACCCGTTTTGTCGCCCGGGAATGCCTTCCGGCTTGACGGGGCAGTCGCTGCACGCGTGTAATTTCGTCCGTGTAGTTTCAATGCCTTCTCGGGGGAAGGAACCGGAGGGATGGCATTGACCAGGGGGTTCCACGGGCAGGGAGGTGCGCTGTGAGCGAGGTGGTCATCCCGCTGGCGCACGGCACAGACGGCGAAGAGATGGGCTGGCAGGAGCGCGCCCTGTGCGCGCAGACCGACCCTGAGGCGTTCTTTCCGGAGAAGGGCGGCTCGACTCGGGAGGCCAAGAAGGTGTGCCGGGCATGCGAGGTGCGTACGGAGTGCCTGGAGTACGCGCTGCAGCACGACGAACGCTTCGGCATCTGGGGGGGTCTCTCCGAGCGGGAGCGGCGCAAGCTGAAGCGCCAGGCCGTCTAGCAGGACGGTGAGACGTTCCGGCCGCGCGCCCGGATCTCGGTGGATCCGGAGCGTGCCCCGCGCGGCCGCGCGTACAGTAAGCAGCCGTGCCGGCCCGGTGCCGGCGCGGCTGCTGTATTTTTCCGCCACGACCCTGTCGTCCCACAGATCGAGCGATCCTTGGCCCCCACTCTCGATCGCCACGTCGTCACGGCGGTCCTCGTCGTGCACGACGGTGCGCGATGGCTTCCGGAGACGCTGAAGGCGCTGCTCACGCAGGCGCGGCCCGCGCAGCGCCTCGTGATCGTGGACACCGGCAGCCGCGACCGCGGGCCGGCGGTGCTCGCGGAGGTCGCCGGCGAGGGCACGGTCCTGACGCTGCCGCGCACGACGGGCTACGGGGAGGCGATCGCGGAGGCGCTGCGGCAGGACGCCGCGTCCGCGCCCGTCCCCGACGACGATCCCGGCACGTCCCGCACCGAGTGGGTGTGGCTGCTGCACGACGACTCGGCGCCCGCGCACGACGCGCTCGCGCAGCTGCTGCGGACGGCCGAGGCGGACCCGAACATCGCGGTGCTCGGCCCGAAGGTCCGCGACTGGGACGACCGGCGGATCCTGCGCGAGGTGGGCGTCACCGTCGACGCGGCCGGGCGCCGCGAACGCGGCCTCGACCAGGACGAGTTCGACCAGGGCCAGCACGACGGGGTCCGCGACGTCCTGGCCGTCGGCAGCGCCGGGATGCTGGTGCGCCGGGACGTGTGGGAGCGGATCGGCGGCTTCGACGTCGAGTACGGCATCTTCCGCGACGACCTGGACTTCTGCTGGCGGGTGCACGCGGCCGGGCAGCGGGTCGTGACGGCGACGGACGCGGTCGTGTACCACGCGGAGGCGTCCCGGCGCGGGGTCCGCGAGATCGGGATGACGGCGGAGCATCCGGCCCGCCGCGACCGCCGCAACGCGCTGTTCACGCTGCTGGCCAACCAGCCGTTTCCCGCGATGCTGCGGGCGGCGGCCCGCAACGTGTGGGCGTCGCTGGTGCACGCCCTCTACCTGGTGGTGACGAAGCGGCCGGGCGCGGCGCGGGAGGAGCTGCGCGCGCTCGCCGACGTGCTGCGCGACCCGGGCCGGCTGCGGCGGGCGCGGGCGGCCCGCGCGGACGGCCGGGCCCGCGCGCACCGCAGCATCCGGCGCTTCCAGCCGCGCTGGCTGGTGCTGCGCCGCGCCGTCGAGGCGATGTCGGAGTACCTCGCCGCCCACGAGCATGAGCGGGAGGAGGAGGACATCACGGCGGACGAGCCGGGCCCGGTCCGCCGGTTCCTCGCCCGCCCCGGCGTCCTGCTGGTCCTCGCGCTGACCGCCGTCGCGGTCGCCGCGGAGCGTTCCCTGCTGACCGCGGCGGGACGGCTGGGCGGCGGCGCGCTCGTCCCGGCGTGGGGCGGGGCGGGCGACCTCTGGGAGCAGTACGTGTCCGGCTGGCATCCGGTCGGGCTCGGCACCGACGCGGGCAGCCCGCCCTATGTCGGCGTGCTCGCGGTGCTGTCGGCGGTCCTGTTCGGCAAGCCGTGGCTGGCGGTGTCGGTCCTGCTGCTGGGCAGCGTGCCGCTCGCGGGCCTGACCGCCTACCGGGCGGCCCGGCTGCTGATCACCGAGCCGCCGCTGACCGGGCGCCGCGCCCGCGCGGCCGGCCGGCGCGTCCCGGTCGCCGCGGTCCGCGCCTGGTTCGCCGCGGCGTACGCGCTGCTGCCCGCCGCGACCGGCGCGATCGCGGGCGGGCGGCTCGGCACCGCCGTCGTCCTCGTCCTGCTCCCGCTGATCGGCGTGTACGCCGCCCGCGTCTACGGGTTCCCGCGCGGCGAGGCCGCCCGGTTCGACGCGGCGACGCGGCGCAAGCGCGCGGGACGGGCCGCGTGGACGGTCGCGCTGCTGCTGGCCGCGGCGACCGCGTTCGTCCCGCTGGTCTGGCTGATCGCCGTGCTGACGGCCGGGATGGTGTGGGCGCTGCTCGACCGGCCGGGCGACCGGCACGGGCGCCGCAACGTGGCGATCGCGCTGGCCGTGCCGCCGCTGCTGATGCTCCCGTGGAGCGCCGGGCTCCTGCTGCACCCGTCCCGCCTGCTCACCGAGGCGGGCCTGCACCGGCGGTTCGAGCCGGCGTCCGCCGCCGACCTGCTGGCGCTCGACCCGGGCGGGCCGGGCGCGCCCGCGCGGTGGGCGCTCGCGGGCCTGCTCGCGGCGGCCGTGCTGGCGCTGCCGCTGCGCAGCCGCCGGGGGAGCGTGCTGACGGGCTGGCTGCTCGCGGTGTTCGGCCTGCTCGTCGCCGTGCTGACCAGCGCCGCCACCGTCACCAAGGGCGCGGACGCGGCGCCGGTGTGGCCCGGTGTCGCGCTGATCGTCGCCGGGGCGGGGGTGCTGCTCGCCGCGACCGCCGCCGTCCAGCGCGCCACCGAGGTCATCGCGAGCAAGCACGTCGTCTACCGGGCGGGCGGCGCCGCGGTGCTGCTCGCCGCGCTGACCGCGCCGCTGCTGTGCGCCGGGTTCTGGGTGGCGGGCGGCGCGGGCGGGCCGCTGGGCCGGGTCGACCCCGACACCGTGCCCCTGTTCCTCCGCGCGCCGGGCGGGCCGAGGACCCTCGTCCTGCACGGAGAGCCCACGGGACGCATCTCCTACACGATCCTCAGGGACGACCGGCCGAGGCTGGGCGAATCAGAGGTCCCGGTGGGCGGCGAGGCCGAGAAACGCATGGACGACCTCGTCGCCGGCCTGGCCGCGGGACGCGAAGGCGACGACGGTCCCGCGCTGACCCGCATGGGCGTCCAATACCTCCTTGTGCCGCATCCCAAGAAGGACCCCATCACCAAGGTCTTGGACGCCGCGCCGGAGCTGACCCGGCTCAGCCGCACGGGGACGTTCGCCGTGTGGCGGCTCCAGGCGACGTCCGCCCGGATGATGCTTCTCCAGGGCTCCACGGTCACACCGCTGCCGGCCGGGCGGATCAATGCGCGCGTGCAGATCCCACCGGGCACGGGCCGGCGAACCCTGCTCCTGGCCGAGCCGGCGGGCGACGGGTGGAAGGCCACGCTGAACGGCCGCGAGCTCAAGACGCGCACGATCGACGGGTGGGCGCAGGGCTACGACATCCCCGCCGCCGGAGGCGAGTTCAAGCTGACGCGGTCGATGACCATGCGGCACACGTGGATCGTCATCCAGGGCGTCGCCGTCCTGCTCGTGGTCGTCCTGGCCCTGCCCGGCGCCCAGGCCGAGAACCTGGTGTTCACCGGCGACCGGGAGCGGCGCCGCCGCGGCCGCCGGGGCGGACGGCGCGGAAGGCGCCGCGCGAGCCATGCCCGCGCCGGGCATGAGCCGCCCCCGGAACCGGTGAGGGAGCCGAGCCCCGAGGAGGTGTCCTGACCCGTGGACAAGCTCCTGCGCTTCCTCGGCATGCGCTACGCCACGGCCGCGCTCATGCTCGTCGCGGTCGCCGCTCTGTACGGGGCCGCGACGTTCACCCGGCCCGGTGAGGCGTCCGAGAAGGGACGCGAGGCGGCCGTCGAGCACGCCGTGATGGTCTGCCCGGGGCACGAGGGCGGGCGGCTGGCCGTGCAGTCCCTCACCCAGAAGGGCGGCGGCCGCGTGGACACGACGACGACGAAGGGCGGCGCCGCGGTCGCGTCGATGACGTCGCCCGGTCAGGGCTGGGACAAGGACACCGAGTCGGGCGAAGAGTCGTACACCGTCCGCGCCACCGGCCCCATCGCCGCCGGGCTGGAGGCCGAGCAGACCACCCACTGGGGCAGCGGCCCCGACCGCGGCCTCGCCGGCGCCCGCTGCGCGAAACCCGGCACCGACCTGTGGTTCCTCAGCCCCGGGCCGGTCTCCACCGACCGGCTGGACCTGTACCTGACGAACGTCGATTCGCAGACCGCGTCGGTGGACCTCACCGCGCTGTCCGGCGAGGGGCCGCTCGACACCCCCGACGGGCTCGCCATCCAGGTCGCGCCGCGCACCACCCGGGTCGTGAAGATCGGCGACTCCGCGGAGGGCCTCGGCGACGTCGTGCGGAGCGCCGCGGACCTCGCCCTGCGCGTGCGCACCACCAGCGGCCGCGTCGCCGCGTCGCTGCGCGTCCGGGCCGGGAAGAAGAAGGGCATCGAGTGGCTGCCGCAGGCGCGCGAGCCCGCGAGGTCCGTGCTCGTCCCCGGCGTGCCGGGCGGCGCCGGGCAGCGGCGGCTGCTGGTCTCCGTCCCCGGCGAGGCCGACGCCCGCATCAGGATCCAGGTGATCACCTCGGGCGGCGCGTTCGCCCCGCAGGGGCAGGACGTCCTGGACGCGCCCGCGAAGACCGTCACGTCCGTCCCGCTCACCGGCGCGCTGTCGGGGAAGGCCGCCGCCGTCCGGCTGGCCGCCGACCGGCCCATCCTCGCGGGCTTCGCCGCCGACCGCGGCGCCGACGTGGCCTACGGCGCGGCGACCGCGCCGCTCGCCGCGTCCGGCCCCGGCGTGGTCGCCGACAACCGGTTCGACTCGTCGCTGATCCTCACCGCGCCGTCGGGCGCCGCGACCGTGCGGGTCGTCACCGTGAGCGCCGCCGGGAAGAGCGCCCCGCAGGACGTCGAGGTCCCGGCGGGGCGGACCGTCGAGGCCGAGCTCAAGCCGCCGGGCGGGGACGACGCGTCCTACGGCGCCGTGATCACCCCGCGGCCGGGGTCGGCGCCCGTCTACGCGTCCCGCGTGCTCGCCACGGGCAAGGGCGAGGACTACCTGTTCACGGTGCTGCCGATCGTCCCGGCCCCGATGACGATCCGCCTCCCGGACACCGCCGACTCCCAGACCGCCCTGACCCCCTAGCCGCCGGACGCCCTGGCCGCCGGGGGCTCTAGTCGTCCGGGGAGTCGTAGCTGGGGTCGACGGACTCGGGGGACAGGCCCAGGAGGTCGGCGACCTCCTCGACCAGCAGGTCGCGGACCAGGCGCACCTGCTCCGCCTCGCCGGAGGCGCGGACCTCGACGGGCCGGCGGTACACCACGATGCGCACCGGCGCGCCCCCTTCGGCGGGGAGCGTCCGGCCGAGCGGGACGGGCCCGTCGGACCACGGCTCGACGTCGGGCACGTCTTCGACCGCGAACTCCACGCGGGCGAGTTCCCGCCCCCAGCGCTGGACCAGCCGCCGCACCTCGTCGTCGACGAGGTCCTCGAACCGCTCCGCGCGGGTCCGCGAGACCGGCGCCTGCGGGGGCGTCAGAGGGCCACGGAGGCCACGACCGTGCCGGTCGCGGCGCCGTACGCCTGCCACACGGGATCGCACGCGTCCAGCCTACCTCCGCGGACCCCGCCGCCCGCGAGGAGACGCCAGTACGCGCATCCGTCGATGACCGCACGGTTAGAGTTCAGGACCATACGGATTGTGATTGTTACCCCGGAAATCGCCCGGTAACGGCGACACGTGCGCCGGGGTGGTGGCGGAGCCGCTGGAGGGGAGGTACGGTCAGCCATCGTGAGCCCCGTCCGCACCTGCTCCCGCACCGCCTGCAAGGCGCCCGCAGTGTTCACGCTCACGTACGTCTACCGCGACTCCACCGCGGTCCTGGGGCCGCTCGCCGCGTACGCGGAGCCGCACTGCTACGACCTGTGCGCGGAGCACTCCGAGCGGCTCACCGCCCCGATGGGGTGGGAACTGGTGCGGCTCCCCGTCGAGGAGGAGACCGAGCCCAGCGCCGACGACCTGGAGGCCCTCGCCGACGCCGTCCGGGAGGCCGCCAAGCCCGCCCCCGGGCCGGGCGGCGAGCCGGTCGGGCAGGGCACCGAGGTCGGCCGCCGCGGCCACCTGCGGGTGCTGCGCTCCGAACCCGCCGCCACCCAGCCCGGCCAGGAATAGCCCGCCCCCGCCGCCGCGACGCCGGGGCCGGTCGCGTCCGCCCTTCCCGGTAGGCTCGTGAACCCGGTTTCCCGGGGCACAGGGTCTCTTGGCACATCCGGGCAGGTTCTTCGGACAGGGAGCAGGAGTGGGCGACCTCGGCAAGATCTTCAAGGCGTACGACATCCGCGGCGTCGTCCCGGACGAGCTCGACCCCGCGATCGCCGAGGCGGCCGGGGCGGCGTTCGTGCGGGTGACGGGCGCGAGCGCCGTCGTCACCGCGCACGACATGCGGGAGTCGTCCGGGCCGCTGTCCGAGGCGTTCGCGCGCGGCGCCACGTCCCAGGGCGCGGACGTGATCGAGGCCGGGCTGGGCTCCACCGACATGCTGTACTACGCCAGCGGCAGCCTCGATCTGCCCGGCGCCATGTTCACCGCCAGCCACAACCCGGCCAGGTACAACGGGCTGAAACTGTGCCGCGCCGGCGCCCGCCCGGTCGGCCGCGACACCGGCCTCGGCGAGATCCGCGAGATGATCGAGAAGGGCGTGCCCGCCCACGACGGGAAGCCCGGCGCCGTGTCCCGCCGCGACGTCCTCAAGGGCTACGCCGAGCACCTGAAGACGCTGGTCGACCTGTCGTCGATCCGCCCGCTGAAGGTCGTCGTGGACGCGGGCAACGGCATGGGCGGGCACACCGTCCCGACGGTGTTCGAGGGCCTGCCGATCGACCTGGTGCCGATGTACTTCGAGCTGGACGGCACGTTCCCCAACCACGAGGCCAACCCGATCGAGCCGGAGAACCTGCGCGACCTGCAGGCGAAGGTCCGCGAGACCGGCGCCGACATCGGGCTCGCGTTCGACGGCGACGCCGACCGCTGCTTCGTGGTGGACGAGCGCGGCGAGATCGTCGCCCCCTCCGCGATCACCGCGCTGGTCGCGACGCGGGAGCTGGCCAAGCACCCGGGCTCCTCGATCGTGCACAACCTGATCACGTCCAAGGCCGTCCCGGAGATCATCGCCGAGCACGGCGGGACGCCGGTCCGCACCCGCGTCGGGCACTCGTTCATCAAGCAGACGATGGCGGAGACGGGCGCGGTGTTCGGCGGCGAGCACTCGGCGCACTTCTACTTCCGCGACTTCTGGTTCGCCGACTCCGGCATGCTCGCGGCGCTGCACGTCCTCGCCGCCCTCGGGCGGCAGGAGGGGCCGCTGTCGGAGCTGCTCGGCGAGTACACCCGGTACGTCGCGTCCGGCGAGATCAACAGCGAGGTCGCCGACCAGGCCGCCGCCGCCGCGAAGGTCAAGGACGCCTTCGCCGGCCGCCCCGGCGTCGAGACGGACGAGCTGGACGGCCTGACCGTCACCGCCGAGTCCGCGGGCTGGTGGTTCAACCTCCGCCCGTCCAACACCGAGCCGTTGCTCCGCCTGAACGCGGAGGCAGGCGACGAGGCGACCATGGCGGCGGTCCGCGACGAGGTCCTGGCGTTGATCAGGGAGAGCTGACCGGGCCGGGGAACACCGACTGTAGGGAGAAGTGACGCTGCCATGACCATGAAGCTGGACTCCTGGCTGCTGGAGATCCTCGCCTGCCCGAACTGCGGCGGCGGGCTCCGCGCCGACGAGAGCGCGGACGAGCTGGTGTGCACCGGCACCTGCGGCTACGCCTATCCGGTCCGCGACGACATCCCCGTCCTGCTCATCGACGAGGCCAGGACCCCCGCCCCGTGACCCGTCCGGGGCGCGGCGCCGGCCGCACCGAGGAGCGGGGAGACGAGGGACGGCGGCGCCGGAACGGCGCCGCGGGCCGCCGGGCGGAGGCGAGGCCGTGAACGGAGAGTTCGATCCCGCGCGGCTGGAGGACGCCGAGGCGGCGGAGGCGGCCGACCCGGGCGGGATGCTGCGGCAGGTCGCCTCGTCGGCGGCGCAGGTGCGGGAGGCGCAGCGCGCGGCGGCCGAGGCGGGCGTCGCGGCGCTGGCCGAGGACGGCCGGCCGCGCGCGGTCGTCGTCGCCGGGATGGGGGCCGCGGGCGTCGCGGGCGACGTGCTCGCGGCGGTGTGCGGCGCGGGCTGCGCGGTCCCGGTGCTCACGGTGCGCGGCTACCGGCTGCCCGGCTGGGTGGGCGCGGCCGATCTCGTCATCGCCGTGTCCTCCTCGGGGAGCACCGAGGAGACGCTGGAAGTCGCCGTGGAGGCGGCCCGGCGCGGCTGCAGGCTGATGTTCGTCGGCGCGGAGGGGTCGCCGCTCGCCGACCTGACCGCCCGCAGCCGCGGGGTGCTCGTGCCCGTGCGCCCGGCGGGGCAGCCCCGTTCGGCGCTGTGGGCGCTGGCGGTCCCGCTGGTCATCGCGGCGCGCACCCTGCGGCTCGTGGACGCCTCCGACGCGGTGCTGGAGTCCACGGCGGCGCTGCTGGAGGACGTCGCGCACCGGTGCCGCCCGTCCAGCGAGCCGTTCGTCAACCCGGCCAAGCGCATCGCGCTCGACGTGGCCGGCGACGTGCCGCTCGTCTGGGGCTCGTCCGCCGTGGCGGCGACGGCGGCGTACCGGATGTGCGGGCAGCTCGGCGAGAACGCCAAGTACCCCGCGGTCTTCGGCGAGGTGCCCGAGGCGGACCACGGCCAGCTGGCGGTGTTCGACGGCTCGTTCGCGCGCGGCGGCCCCGCGTCCGGCCCCGGCGCGTCATCGTGGGGGGCGGCCCCCGCACCCGCCGACGACGACTACTTCTTCCGCGACCGGGCGGACGACCCCGAGCACGGGCTGCACCTCGTCGTCCTGCGGGACGTGGAGGAGCATCCGCGGGTGCGCGCGCGGTGCGAGGCGTCCACCGCGCTGGCCCGCGACCGGGGCGTCCCGGTCACCGAGGTCCGCGCCGAGGGCGAGCATCCGCTGGAGAGGATCGCGTCGCTCATCGCGTTGGCGGACTATGTCACGGTTTACTTGGCTATCGCGCTGGGAGTGGACCCCGCGCCCGTGCCTGCCATGGAAGAGCTCAAAGCGAGGATTACCTAGATGAGTGCTGAGGGTGGAACAAAGGCCATCGTCGCCGCGCTGGCCGCCAACCTCGGGATCGCGGTGTCGAAGTTCGTCGCGTTCGCGTTCACCGGTTCGTCGTCGATGCTGGCGGAGTCGATCCACTCGGTCGCGGACTCGGGGAACCAGGGGCTGCTGCTGCTCGGCCGGAAGCGGTCCGAGCGGAGCCGCACCCCGCAGCACCCGTTCGGCTACGGCCGGGAACGCTACTTCTACGCGTTCGTCGTCGCGGTGGTCCTGTTCACCGTCGGCGCGGCGTTCTCGCTGTACGAGGGCTACCACAAGATCTCCCACCCGGAGGAGGTCGAGTCCCCGATCTGGGCGTTCGCGGTGCTGCTCGTCGCGATCGCGATGGAGTCGTTCTCGTTCCGCACCGCGATCAAGGAGTCGAACACCGTCCGCGGCGACCAGTCGTGGTGGGCGTTCATCCGCCGCGCCAAGGCCCCCGAGCTGCCGGTCGTCCTCCTGGAGGATTTCGCCGCCCTCATCGGCCTGCTCTTCGCGCTGTTCGGCGTCTCCATGGCCGTGGCCACCGGCGACGGCGTCTGGGACGGCGTCGGCACCGTCGCGATCGGCCTCCTGCTCGGCGCGGTCGCGACGATCCTGGCGATCGAGACCAAGAGCCTGCTGATCGGCGAGGGCGCGGACGCCGACACCGAGCGGCGCATCGTCGCCGCGCTGGAGTCGGTGGAGGAGGTCGAGCGCCTCATCCACATGCGGACCGAGTACCTCGGCCCGGACGAGCTGCTGATCGCCGCGAAGATCGCCGTGCACCACGACGACACGGCCGCGGAGGTCGCCCGCGGCATCGACGCGGCGGAGGCGAAGATCCGCGCGGACGTCCCGGCGGCGAAGCTGATCTACCTGGAGCCGGCGCTGGACGAGGCGTCCCGCGACGCGGGCGCCACCGCCGCGGAGTCGGCCCCGGAGGCTCCGGCGTCGTCCTGACGGCGCCGTCCCGGCCTCCGGAGCGCACGGGACCCCTCGCCGGGCGGCCGCCGCGATGCCGGCCGAACCCCAGCCCAGGCGAAACCGGCTGTCGCATCCGCGGGAGCGGAGCGCGGCCGTCCGGCGAGGTGCTTCCCATGCGTCCCCGCCCGGACCCCTGAAACCGGGCGGTTCTGGTGTGACCGCGGCGGCGTCGCCGAACCCCCTACGTCGGCGACCGCCACCGGCGCGGTCACGGGTAAGACACTACGTTCGCGAGCCGCTCCGGGACGTCCCCCTCAAGGAGGGAACGCGCGTGGTACTCCAGGTGGATCCGCCTCCTCCCTATACATCCGGGCGGTGAGGCAGCGGCACGCCCCCAGCGGTCACTATTGAGGAGTGACCTCCGATGACAAGGCCCGCACCGATTCCGCTTGGGGGGCCGGCCCTCCACGCCCCGCGGAGGGGCCGAAGCCCGACCCCGCGGGGTTCGGACCAGCCGTCGCGCACCACGCGTGGCGGCTGTCCGGCCGGATCGTGGCGGGCGTCGGGCAGCTGCTGCTGTGGATCCTCACCGGGATCGGCACCCTGCTGCGCCCCCTCGCGGCGCGGCTCGGCGCGCGGCTGACCGGCGGCGCGCGGCGGCACCCGGCCCCGGGCGCCCCGGCGGGGGCGACGGCGCCGCTGCCCCGCTGGCTGGACACCTGGCGGGAGGTCGTCGGCTCCTGGTACTTCGCGCCGCTGACCGGGCTCGCGCTCACCATCGCCGCGCTCGCCGAGCTGGTGCCGCGCGTCGACTCGCCGGTCGGCCTCGCCGGCGGCTTCGCGGTCGCCGCGACGCTCCCGCTCGTCTGGCGGCGGGAGAACCTGCGCCCGGTCGCGGCCGTCGTGCTCAGCGCGGTCGCGGCGAGCCTGCTCACCGGGCAGCTGCTCCTCGTCACCACCAGCTTCGCCGCGCTCTACACGCTGTACGCGCTGGGCCGGCAGCTGCCCCGCCAGTCCACCGGCGTCCTCGCGATCGGCAGCGTCGCCACCATCGCGGTCGTGTACCTCGCCGCCGGCACGCTGGACGAGATCCCGTGGCCCGCGCCGATCGTCGCCGTCCTCGCCGCCATCGGGCTCGGGGACGCGCGGCGCGTGGTCGAGTCCGCCGGGCGGACGGAGGCGGCGGCCGCCGAGCGCACCAACGAGACCCTGACCCGGCTCACCGCCGTCCAGCGGGAGCAGGCCGTCATGCGGGAGCGCGCCCGCATCGCCCGCGAGCTGCACGACGTCGTCGCGCACTCCGTCTCGATGATCGCCGTGCAGGCGGAGACGGCCCCGTACACCATGGAGAACCTGTCGCCCGAGGCCCGCGCCGGCTACACCGAGATCGCCAAGACGGCCCGGGAGGCGCTGGTGGAGATGCGGCGGCTGCTCAGCGTGCTGCGCGCCGACGCCAAGCCCGAGCCGGACGCGGCGAACTCCCCGCAGCCGCGCCTCGACCGGCTGCCCGACCTGATCGAGCAGCACCGCGGCGCGGGCGGGCGCGTGGACCTCGCCGTCCACGGCGAGCCGCGCGCGCTGTCCACGACGGTCGAGCTGTCGGCGTACCGGATCGTGCAGGAGGCGCTGACGAACGCGCGGCGGCACGCGCCCGGCGCCGGCGTGCACGTCGACCTGATGTTCCTGCCGGACCGGCTGGCGGTCCGCGTCCGCGACGACGGCGCGTCCGCGCCGACCCGGGTGCTGAACCGGCCGGACCCCGCCCCCCGTACCGCGGTACTGGATCCCGCGGGCCCGACCCTCCAGGATGGGGGCGCGGACGGGCGCACCAGGGTGCAGGCGCCGGAGACCGGCGGCGGGCACGGGCTCGTCGGGATGCGGGAACGTGCGACCATGCTGGGCGGACGGTTCTCCGCCGGGCCGGCCGCCGAGGGCGGGTTCCTGGTGGAGGCCGAGCTTCCGCTGACCAGGGAGGGGAATGCCACCAGTGGACACGCTTCGCAGGCGCCGCCCGGCCGTCCCTGATCCCGCCGCACTCCGGCACCCGGGGCGGCGGCCGTGATCAAAGTGCTGATCGTCGACGACCAGACGATCGTGCGGGCCGGGTTCGCCGCCCTGCTCGACGCGCAGGACGACATCACCGTCATCGGCGAGGCCGGCGACGGCCGCGAGGCGGTCCGGATCGCCGAGCGCAGCCGCCCCGACGTCGTCGTCATGGACATCCGGATGCCCGGCATGGACGGCATCGAGGCGACCCGCCGCATCCTCGCCCTCCCCGGCGCCGAGAACGTCCGGGTGCTGGTCCTCACGACGTTCGACGTGGACGAGTACGTCTACGACGCGCTCGCCGTCGGCGCCAGCGGCTTCCTGCTGAAGGACGCGACCGCCGACGAGCTGGTCTCCGCCGTCCGGGTGGTGGCCCGCGGCGACTCGCTGCTGGCGCCGCAGGTGACCGGGCGGCTCATCCGCGAGTTCACCCGGCAGCGCCGCAACCGGCCGCAGGCCCCGGCCGAGCTGGCGACGCTGACCGCGCGGGAGACCGAGGTGCTGGTGCTGATCGCGGGCGGCCTGTCCAACGGGGAGATCGCCGAGCGCCTCGTCGTCAGCGAGCACACGGTGAAAACGCACGTGGCGCGCGTCTTCACCAAGCTCGGCCTGCGCGACCGCGCCCAGGCGGTGATGCTCGCCTACGAGTCGGGCGTGGTGGTCCCCGGCGAGAACGCCGCGAACTAGCCGCGGTGGGGCGGGTGGCCGCCGGGCGGCGGGTACTGGCCGGGAGGCTGCGGCGGGTACGGCTGCGGCGGGTACGGCTGCGCCGCGGGCCCGTACCCGGGCGGGGCCGGCGGCGGCGCGTAGCCCGGCTGCGCCGGCGGGTAGCCGGGGTACGCGGGCGGATCGCCGGGCTGGGCGGCCTGGCGGGCGGTCCGGCGGAGTCGGCCTCCCAGGGACACTCCGGCGACGAGCAGGCTGCCGACGGCCAGGATCGCCCCGATGATCATCACCAGCGTGGCATCCCAGTCGTCCAGCGACTTCTGCTCCTCGTAGGAGCGCTCGGTCGCGTCGTCGTTGATGACGGTCCGGCAGGTGTCGCCCGGTGACATGGTCTGGCTGCCGCACGTCACCTTGTCGTCGCTCCTGGCATGGGCGCCGCCGATGATCATGGCGACGCCGATGACGAGGCCGAGCACCCCGTAGATGATGGAACGCACCCTGACCCGCCTTCCCTCCGGTGATGGCGGGATTTTAGCGATCATCGGCGGCGCAATAGGCGCATCGCCTTCTCCTTCTCGAAGTCGAGGGCGCGGGCCGGCGGCGCGGACAGCCGGCCTATGCGCTCGCCCAGCTCCCGGACGTGCGCCTGCACCTGCGGCTCGGCCAGAACGCGCAGCCCGAACGCCAGTTCGGCCGGGCCGATGTCGTAGCGCTTCTCCAGCGCCAGCGCGAGCGCGACGGCCCGCAGTTCGGCCTCCCCGAACTTCCGGTGCCCGCCGCCGCGCAGGGACGCGTCCCGGGTGGCGGGCAGCAGCCCGAGTGCCTCCCGGTAGCGGAGCATGCGGGGCGAGGTGCCGAGCCGCCGGGCGGCCTCCGTGATGCGCATGGCTCAATTCTGACAAATCAGTGTCAGGAAGTCGCGTCCGGCCGTGCCTTCCCCCGCCGCCCGCCCGTAGACTCGCGGCGTCGACGCGGTCGCACGGGCCCGTCGAGCCCTCGCGTACCGGCCCGCGCACGCGGACGGCGCCGCCATTGACCAAGGGAGCAACGAAAGCATGGACTACAAGGTCGCCGACCTGTCGCTGGCCGACTTCGGGCGCCGGGAGATCCGGCTCGCCGAGCACGAGATGCCGGGCCTGATGGCGGTGCGCGAGGAGTACTCCGCCGCCAAGCCGCTGCGCGGCGCCAAGATCATGGGCTCGCTGCACATGACGATCCAGACCGCCGTGCTGATCGAGACGCTGGTGGAGCTCGGCGCCGACGTCCGCTGGGTCTCCTGCAACATCTTCTCCACCCAGGACCACGCCGCCGCCGCGGTCGTCGTCGGGAAGGACGGCACCCCGGAGGACCCGAAGGGCGTCCCGGTGTTCGCGTGGAAGGGCGAGACCCTCGAAGAGTACTGGTGGTGCACCGACCAGGCCCTGCAGTGGCCGGACGGCACCGGCCCCAACATGATCCTGGACGACGGCGGCGACGCGACCCTCCTCGTCCACAAGGGCGCCGAGTACGAGAAGGCGGGCGCCGTGCCGACCGCCACCGAGGACGACCCCGCGGAGTGGGGCGTCATCCTCGACACCCTGCGCCGCACGATCGCCGAGAAGCCGGGCCGCTGGACCGAGACCGCCGCCGGCATCAAGGGCGTCACCGAGGAGACCACCACCGGCGTCCACCGCCTCTACGAGATGGCGAAGGCGGGCACCCTCGCGTTCCCGGCGATCAACGTCAACGACTCGGTCACCAAGTCGAAGTTCGACAACAAGTACGGCTGCCGGCACTCCGTCATCGACGGCCTGAACCGCGCCACCGACGTCCTCATCGGCGGCAAGATCGCCGTCGTCTGCGGCTACGGCGACGTCGGCAAGGGCTGCGCCGAGGCCCTCCGCGGCCAGGGCGCCCGCGTCATCGTCACCGAGATCGACCCCATCTGCGCGCTGCAGGCGGCGATGGACGGCTTCCAGGTCACCGTCCTGGAGGACGTCGTCGACCAGGCCGACATCTTCGTGACGACCACCGGCAACTTCAACATCATCACGGCCGACCACATGAGCCGGATGAAGCACCAGGCGATCGTCTCCAACATCGGCCACTTCGACAACGAGATCGACATGGCCGGCCTCGCCAAGGTCCCCGGCATCGAGAAGATCGAGATCAAGCCGCAGGTGCACGAGTGGCGCTTCCCGGACGGCCACTCGATCATCGTCCTCGCCGAGGGCCGCCTGATGAACCTCGGCTGCGCCACCGGCCACCCGTCGTTCGTGATGTCCAACTCGTTCACGAACCAGGTCATCGCGCAGATCGAGCTGTTCACCAAGACCGACGAGTACCCGGTCGGCGTCCACGTCCTGCCGAAGCACCTGGACGAGAAGGTCGCCCGCCTCCACCTCGACGCCCTCGGCGTCAAGCTCACCACCCTCACCAAGGAGCAGGCCGCTTACATCGGCGTCCACGTGGAAGGCCCCTACAAGCCGGACCACTACCGGTACTGAGTGCATATGTTCTGTCTGGGCGGCCGGGCGCTGGGCGCCGGCCGCCCCAGACAGAACGCACGAGGGAGTCATGAGCGATATCGCGGACGGTTCGCTGGCCTATGAGGGGGTCAAGCGGATCGGGTGGGCCGAGCGGAGCATGCCCGTGCTGCGGCAGATCCGGGAGCGGTTCGCCGAGGAGCGGCCGCTGGAGGGGTTCAAGGTCGCGGCGTGCATGCACGTCACGACGGAGACCGCGGGGCTGATCCGCACGCTTCAGGCGGGGGGCGCGAGCGTGGCGCTGGCGGCGTCCAATCCGCTGTCCACGCAGGACGACACCGCGGCGGCGCTCGTGCACGAGTACGGGGCGGAGGTCTTCGCGCGGGCGGGGACCGACCGCGAGGGGTACTACGCCCACATCCACCAGGCGCTGGAGACCGGGCCCGACTTCGTCCTGGACGACGGCTGCGACCTGGTCAACACGCTGCACATCGACCGGACGGATCTGCTCGGCACGGTGAAGGCGGGGTGCGAGCAGACGACGACCGGGGTGATCCGGCTGCACCAGATGGCGCGTGAGGGCGCGCTCAAGTTCCCCATGGTCGCGGTCAACGACACCGACACCAAGCACATGTTCGACAACCGCTACGGGACCGGCCAGTCGACCCTGGACGGGATCGTGCGCGCGACGAACACGCTGCTGGCCGGCAAGACCGTCGTCATCGCGGGCTTCGGGTTCTGCGGACGCGGTCTGGCGGAGAGGGCCCGCGGCCTGGGGGCGCGCGTGGTCGTCACCGAGATCGACCCCGTCAAGGCGCTCGACGCCGCGCTGCAGGGTTTCGCCGTGCTGCCCATGTCCGAGGCCGCCGTGCACGGCGACGTCTTCATCACCGTCACGGGGAACCGCGACGTGGTGAACGCCGACCATCTCGCGGTGATGAAGGACGGCGCCATCCTCGCGAACTCCGGGCACTTCGACGTCGAGATCGACGTGCGGGCGCTGAGCGAGATGGCGGTCGAGGTGCACCGCGGCATCCGGCCGCAGACGGACGAGTACGTGCTGGCCGACGGGCGGCGCCTCATCCTGCTCGCCGAGGGGCGCCTGGTGAACCTGGCCGCCGCGGAGGGGCACCCGGCCGCCGTCATGGACATGTCGTTCGCCGACCAGGCGCTCACGTGCGCGTGGCTGGCGAAGTCGCACGCGTCGCTGGCGCCGGCCGTCCACGAGGTGCCCAAGGAGATCGACACGGAGGTGGCGCGGCTGAAGCTGGCGTCGATGTCCATCTCCATCGACCTGCTGACCCCGGACCAGGAGGACTACCTCCACTCCTGGCGCATCGGCTCCTGATGCCCGCCGGGACGTACCTGCATCTCGGCGAGGACCTGGCGGAGCGCTTCCAGTGCGCGCCCGGCCCCGGCGGGTGGCGCTACACGTCCCGGCGCGACGACGGCGTCCGCGTCGACCTGGTCGTGGACGCGCGGTGGCGGCAGATCCGCGTCGAACTCGTCACCCCCGGCTGGTGGCTGCGCGGCGGCCTGACGGGGCCCGAGCTGGCGTGGGTGCGCGCGGCCGGCGAGACGGGCACCGAGCACGGTGAGCGCGCGGCCGGTTTCGTCTCCGATTCGCCGGGCTTCCTCATCGCGATCGCCCATTCGCTGGGGCTGGACGAGGGGGCGCAGAGGGACGTCCGTCTCGTCCAGGTGAGCGGGGCGTCCCTTTCGGCGCTGACGACCATGTGGCGCTGGCGCCATGCCGGGACGTCCGCCTACGAGACCGAGACGGTGCCCTTGCCCGTCGAGGAGTACGAGGTCACCGACCTGGCGACGGGCGAGGCGGAGACCGTCCACGTGGCCGGCGACGTCCTGCTGGCCGGACCCGGCATCGAATTGACCGATCTGGAGTCGCCGCCCAACTTCTAGCATGGCTCCATAGCGATCTACGCGGGTGCCCGGGAGGCGCGCTATGTCGTTGCTGGAGCGGGGCGGGGAACGGCGCCTGCGGAAACTCGCCGCGGCCTTCGCGGACGGCCCGGGCACCGGCCGGCGGCTGGAGCGCGCGGCCCGCGACTACGCCCGCGCCCTGGCCGGCGCGCTCGGCGACGACCCGGCTCTCGCCCGCCGGCTGTTCGACGAATACGACGCCCGCGTCCCCGACGAGGTCTACCCGGCCGCCTTCCCGCAGGAGCTCCGCGACGCGCTCGCCGGCGCCGCGGCGAGCCGCAGCGTGGACGCCCTGACCGTGGCGTTCGAGGTCGCCGCCCGGCTCGGGCTGGCGTCGGTCCAGCGGGACGCCCGGGACCGCACCGCCGACGTCCTCGGCGCGGAGGGCGACGCGAACCGGCTGGTGGCCCGGCTCGACCGGTGGCGGGCGCTGGGCGTCCTGGACCGGGACACCGTGGCGCGCGCCCTGCGCGCCCACACGGCGGCCGTCCCGCTGAGCGGCGACGAGCAGCTGTGGCGCGCCTTCTTCGGCGGGCTTCCGGAGCCGCTGGCGCCCGACCTGTTCGCCGTGCACGCCTTCCTCGGGCACGGCGCCGACGCGGTGCGGCTGGCGGACACGGCCGACCGGAGGCGGCAGGCGCTCGGCTGCTGCCTGGCCTCGCCGCGCGTCGAGGACGTCCGGGCGGGCATCGAGCTGGCCCGGCGGGAGGACGACGAGGCGCTCACCCCGCTGCGCGTCCACGCGGCCGAGCTGCTGTTCGAGCGCGGTGGCTACGAGGAGGCGCTCGCGCTGTTCCGGGAGGCGGGGCGCCCGGCACGGGAGAGCGAATGCCACGAGCGGCTCGGGCGGCTCGGCGAGGCGTTCGCCACCTGCCCCGCCGGCGCGCAGGACCGGCTCGCGAGGCTCGCGCTCGCCTGCTGGGCGGAGATCGACGCGCTGGTCGAGCACCGGGAGTTCCCGGATGCCGCGAAGCGCGCCCGCACGGTCGTCGACCGCCTGGGCGAGGTCGCCGAGCCCGGCGACGAGCTGCGGCGGCGCCGCGACGAGCTGACCGCCCGCCGCAGGGCCGTCGTCGCGGCCGGACGCCGGCACTACGCCGAACTGGCCGCCGCCGGGGAGGCGGACGTCCACCGCGAGTGGAGCCGCTTCGAGGAGGCCGCGGGCGAACCGTCCGCCGCCGCCGAGCAGGCCGAGCTGGGCGGCGACGTGTACCGGGCGCACGGCCTCTACCTCGCGGCGGGCCGCCCCGGCGACGCCGAGCGCGTGCTGCGCGGCGAGCCGGGCGGCTGGCGGCCCCGCGCCGAGGCGCGCGAGGCGGGCGGCGACCTCGCCGGCGCGGCGCAGCTGCACGAGGAGGCCGGCGAGCACGACGCGGCCGCCGCGCTCTACCTGCGGCTCGACCGGTACGCCGAGGCGGCGCGCTGCCTCCTCGCGGCGCGCGGCGACGACGCGGTCGAGGACGCCCGGCTCGCCGACTGCCTGCGCCGGTCCGGGGACGTCGAGAAGCTCGCCGGGCTGTGCCTGCGGGCGGTGGAGCGGCGCGGCCGCGGCACCGCCGGGTTCGAGGAACTGCGGCGGCTCAAGGAGGAGGGGCTCCTGCCGCCGCACCTGGAGGCCGAGGCCCACCGGGCACTGGACGCGCTCGGCGCGCAGGGCCGCGGCCGGTTCGAGGAGGGGGCCGCGGCGTGGGTCGCGCGGGCCCGCGAGGACGTCGAGGCCGCCTACGCGCGCATCTGGGCGCTCGACCTCGGCACGACGACCTGCGCGGTCGCCGTCTACGACGTCCGGGCCGGGCGGCCGGTGCTGTGCCCGTGGAAGGGCCGCGCGTTCTTCGCGTCCACCCTCACCATCGACGAGCAGGGCAACGAGCGGGTCGGGGTGACGGGCGACGAGGTCCTCGCCGACTGGGTGAAGGGGCTGATCAGCGCGGCGAAACGGCGCATCGGCGGGGCGACCAGGTACCGCGTCCGGGGCCGCGTCTACCGGACGGAGGAGGTCGCCGCCCGCCTCATCGCGCACGCCCGCCGCATGGTCGAGGACTTCCTCGCCGAGCGCGTCCGGGAGCGGGCGGGCGAGCTCGCGTCCGCCGAGCTGGGCGAGGTCCGCGGCGAGTGGCTGGACTGGCTGGCGGACGAGCACGACCTGCGGCTCTCGCGCCCCCGGGCGATCCTGACGATCCCCGCGTTCTTCCGCAACAACCAGAAGCAGGCGACCCGCAACGCCTGCCGGATCGCCGGGGTGGAGCTGGAGCGGCTCGTCCACGAGCCGACCGCCGCGTGCATCTCCGCCGCCCGGCAGCGGCGGCTGTCCGGCCAGGTCGTCGTCGTGGACCTCGGCGCCGGCACGCTCGACATCAGCGCGCTCGTGGTGGACGGCGGCGTCTACGACGTCCAGCAGGTGGTCGGCGACAACGACTTCGGCGGCCGGGACTTCGACGCCGCCATCGCCAGGGCGGTCGAGGCGCGGCTGGCCCGCGACGGCGTCGAGGTGCCGGCGCGCGGCCGGGAGCGGCTGCGGTTCGAGATCGCCGTCGAGTTCCTGAAGATCGGCCTGTCGGCGCAGTCCCAGGCGAGCTACCCGCTGCCCGGCTTCAACGGCGACCCGTCCTTCCGCCTGGAGCTGACCCGGGACGAGCTGGCCGAGATCCTCGCCGAGCCCATGCGGGCGCTGCGCGAGACGTGCGAGCGGCTGAAGCAGTCGCTGCCGGAGCGGGTGGAGCATCTGGTGCTGGTCGGCGGGCCGATGCTGTCCCCGCAGGTCGCCGGGCTGGTCGAAGAGGTCTTCGGGCTGCGCCGGACCGTGCTGGACGACCCGCGGACCGCGGTCGCGAGCGGGGCCGCGCTCCAGGGCGCCGTGCTCAGCGGCGTCCTCGACCAGCACGTGCTGCTGGACGTCACGCCGCTCGCGCTGGGCCTGCTGATCTCCCCGGAACCGGGCGTGGAGGAGTTCTCGACGCTCATCCCGGCGAACACCCACATCCCGGTCAGCGAGCGGGGCTCCTACACCACGACCACCGACAACCAGGAGACCGTCCTCCTGCAGATCTACAGCGGCGACCTGCGGCCCGGCTCGAAGATCGGGGAGTTCCAGCTGCGCGACATCGCCCCGGCCCCGGCCGGCGAGCCGCAGATCGAGGTGACGTTCTCCATCGACGCCAGCTGCGTCCTGGAGGTGACGGCCAAGGACACGCTGACCGGCAACCAGCGGTCGATCAAGGTCGCCGACACGACCCTGCTGTCCCCGGACGAGATCGCGCAGATGAGCGACCGGCGCCGCACCCAGCTGGAGCGCGAGGAGGAGCGGCGGCGGGCCGCGGAGCTGCGCGCCGAGCTGGCCGCGCTCGCCGGCGAGGCGGGCCGCGCGGACGCCGCGCCCGTGCTGCGGGAGTTCCGCGCCCGGCTGGCGGCGCACGACCCGAACGTCCGCCCGGACCCGGCGACCGAGCGGGTCCTCGCCGAGATCTACGGCCCGGCCGCGACCGAGCTGGAGACCGAGCTGCTGTCGATGCGGGCGCCGCTGCGCGACCTGACGGCCAAGGCCCGCGAGTACCTCGCCGCCGATGACGCCGACCTCGCCCAGGGCGCCCACCTGCACGCCCGGCTGAAGGACCACCTCGACCGCGTCCGCCCCGGGCTGGCGCAGGTCGCGCTGTGGAACGCCGTCCTCGCCCGGCTCGCGACCGTCGACGCCGACCCGCTGCGCCGCTTCCGCGCGCACCACGCCGCCGGCGACCACGCCCGCGCCCTGGAGGCCCTCGCCGAGCTGCCGGAGCCCCCGTCCGATCCCGCCGACGTGCGCCGCCGGCTGCACAGCCTGGCGGAGACGGGCGCGGCCGAGGAGTACGGCCGCGTCCTCGCCGGCCACGCCGGGCCGCTCGGCTTCACCGTCCTCGACCCGGACGCCCCGGAGGGCTTCCTCCGCCGCGCCCGCGAGGCCCTCGTCAAGGCGCCGTCCGGCGCCGGCTTCCTGATCTCCGACCGGCTCGCCGTCGCCGCCCGCCCGGACGGCCCCGGCGGCTTCGACGTCGAGACCGCGCTCGGACCGCGCCGCGTCGGGCACGTGTTCACGCCCGACTCGCCCCTGCACGTGGCGCTGCTGCAGCTCACCGAGCCCCTGCCGGTGCGGCCCCTCCGCCTGGGGCACGCCGGGCTCGTCCGCATCGGCGACGCGGTCCGCACGCCCGGCCCCGGCGGCCTGCTCAGCGGGGTCGTGGACGCCTTCGAGCAGTTCCCCGAGCAGGGCCTGACCCTCTACCGGATGCGGCTGCGCGTCCCGCCGGACGGGAACGGCGGCCCGCTGTTCAACGAGCACGGCGAGGTGATCGGCGTGCTGACCGGCTCGGCGTCCGCCTCCGGCGAGGCCGCGTTCGCCGTCACGGTCGACACGCTCGCGCCGCTGCTCACCGGCGCCGGCTTCGGCGCCGCGCCGTAGGCCGCGCCCGAACCGCCCGCATCGGCGGTGCCGGTCCGATACGTTTGTCCTCTTCGTGATCAAGGAGGCGGACATGCACGGGCAGGGCGGGGGACCGGACGGGCCTGAGCGGCAGGGGCCGCCCGCGCCGCCCCCCGGCCCGCCGCAGCCGCCCGGCGCGCAGCCGCCGCAGGGCGCGCGGTTCGCCCCGCCCGGCGCGCCCGTCCCGCCGGGAGGCGGCCCGGTGCCCCCGTTCGGGCCGCCCCGGCCCGGCCCCGTCCCCCCGCCGCGCGGCAAGAAGCCCTCGCCGCTCGTCTGGGTGGTCGTCGCCGCCGCGGCCGTCTTCTTCGTGGGCGCCGCGGGATTCCTGGTCGTCCGGGGCGGCGGCGGGCCGAGCGGGCCGGTGAAGGCCGAGCAGTGCGTCGACAAGGGCTTCGGGATGGACGAGGGGAACCGCATCCCCGCGAGCCTCCGGGTGAGCTGCGACGACGCCGCGGCCAAGGCCGAGATCGTCAAGATCGTCGACGAGGGCGAGGCGACCGGCTTCTCCATGACGTCCCGGTCCGAGCCGGACTGCCCCGACGGGACGGACGGCGTCACCAACGTCCGGGCCGAGGAAACCGACGAGCACTACTACGAGGCGTGCGTCCGCAACCTCAAGGGCCCGCACCCGGGCGACCCCGGCGCGGGCGGCGCGTTCCTGACCGCCGGCGACTGCGTCAGCAGCGGCTCGATCGGCTTCGGCAAGGAGCAGCCGTGCGCCGAGGCCGGCTGGTACGGCAAGGTGATCGCGCGCGTCGCCACGGAGCGGGAGTGCCCGGCGAAGACGCTGGAGGTCATGAAGATGCGGTCGTTCGGCGGCGGTGAGCTCGCCAAGCCGATCGTGTGCCTCGGCCCGGGCGGCGGCGTGCTGGCACCGGGCGACTGCATCGAGGACCCCTCGTTCAACATCGGCGACCTCGACAAGGCCGACTGCGGGTCCAGCCAGGCGATCGCCAAGGTCGTCGGCCGCGTGAAGACGCAGCGGGAGTGCCCGTCCGAGGCCACGAACTACCTGACCAGCAAGGGCGCCTACCTCCCCGTGCTGTGCCTCAAGAAGCTCCGCCCGACCCTCGACGAGCGGCTCCGCGCCCTTCCCGGCTGACCCCGCACCGCGAAGCCGCGGGACGGGGCGAGCGCCGCCGGGGAACCGGCCGCGGTCAGCGGCCCTGCGGCAGGTACGGGCCGCGCGGCGGCTGATCCGGCCCCGGATACGGGTTCGGCGGGGGAGGAGCGTTCAGGACCTCCCGGTAAGGGCCGGCGCCGTAGTTCGCGGGCGGGAGGAACTGGGGCCGGCCCGGGGCCGGCGCGCTGAACGGCGGGGGAGCCGGCGGGCCGGGGCGGACCGGACCGTACGCCGGCGGGCCGGCCATCGCCATCGCCGGGGCGGGGACGGGAGCGGGCGCCGGGCCGGGACCCCACACGGGCAGGCCGAGGCGGCGCATGCGGCGGGCGCGGCGCTCGGCGAGCCGCACCTCCTCCCGGTGCCGGCGTTCGGCGAGCACCGCCGACAGCAGGATCTCCGGCCGCACCCCGGGCGGCGGGGGCGGGCTGATCACCTCGACGACCTGCGAGGCGATCCGCTGCCCCAGCGAGTCGCGCACCTCCGGCAGCAGCTCCCAGAACCGCGACAGGTACTGCCGGGCCGTCATCGCCAGCTCGTCCGACAGCATCGAGATCTCCAGCGTCCGCGCCCACCAGGCGAGCTGCGGCGGCATCACCGCCACGGGCCCGTACAGCATCATGGACGGGGCGCGCTCCTGGATGACGATCGTCCCGGCGAACAGGTCGCCGAGCCGCTTGCCGCGCCGGTTGCAGAACGAGGTGATCAGCGCGGGGGAGCCGTAGAACGTCCAGAACTCGATGAACCCGGCGAGCGCCCGGACCAGGGCCTGCCGGAACCGGATCGGCCCGCCGTCGTCGCCGACGACGCGGAGCCCGACGGCCATCTTGCCCATTGTCCGGCCCCGCAGCAGCGTCTCGAACAGGCACGGGTAGCCGACCAGGACGGCGACCATGCCGACCAGCGTCAGCCCGACCGTCCACGCCTCGTCCGCGACGAGCGACGTCATCGCCGTGACGTACACGACGAGGTAGAGCATCACCGCCTGGAAGAACAGGTCCAGCAGGAACGCGCAGCCCCGGCTGGCCAGCCGCGCGACGCGGATGTCGAGCGCGACGGCCTCGCCGGTCACGAGTTCGGCCATGTCCCTGCTCCTCCGCGGTCGGGGTAAGTCCATTTTGTCGGTCCAGTAAGCCGACACGTTAGTCTCGCCGGGTGGACGTCGACGCCTATGTGGCCGCGCACAACGCCGACTGGCTGCGCCTGGAGCACCTCATCAACCGCGGCCGCAGGTTGACCGGCGCCGAAGTGGACGAGCTGGTCGAGCTGTACCAGCGGACGGCCACGCACCTGTCCGTCGTCCGGTCCAGCTCGCCCGACCCGCAGCTCGTGGGCCGGCTGTCGTCGCTCGTGGCGCGGGGCAGGGCCGCGGTGGCGGGCGCGCAGGCGCCGCTCTGGCGGGACGTCGGCCGCTTCGCGACCGTGACGTTCCCGGCGGTCGCGTACCGGATGAAGTGGTGGTGGCTCGGCAACGCCGTCCTCGGCAACCTGCTCGCGCTCGCGCTGGCGATCTGGGTGGTGCACAGCCCGGAGGTGCAGGCGAGCCTCGGGACGCCGGAGGAGATCCGCGAGCTGGTCGAGCACGACTTCGCGAACTACTACACCGAGCACTCGGCGGCGTCGTTCGCGTTCCAGGTGTGGGTGAACAACGCGTGGGTGTCGGCGGTCGCGCTGATCTTCGGGATCCTGCTCGGCATCCCCACCGTGTACGTGCTGCTGATGAACCAGCTGAACCTGGGGCTGATCGGCGGGCTGATGTTCGCCAACGGCAAGGGCGGCGTGTTCTTCGGGCTGATCCTCCCGCACGGCCTGCTGGAGCTCACCGCCGTCTACCTGGCCGTCGCCGGCGGCCTGAAGCTCGGCTGGACGATCGTCGACCCCGGCCCGCGGCGCCGCGGCCAGGCCCTCGCCGAGGAGGGGCGCGCCGCCGTCAGCATCGCCATCGGGCTCATCGCGGTGCTGCTGGTGTCCGGCCTCATCGAGGGCTTCGTGACCGGCTGGGTGCACATCACCTGGCTGCGCATCGCGATCGGCGTCGTCGCGGAGACCGCGTTCCTCAGCTACGTGATCGTCCTCGGCCGCCGCGCCGCCCGCCGGGGCGAGACCGGCGACGCCGAGCTGCGCCCCGACCTCGCCCCCGTGGCCGGCTGACGGGCCGTGGCCGGCTGAGGGGCGGTGGCCGGCCGGCGGGCCGATCAGAGCCGTCCCGCGGCCTTGAGGGCCAGGTAGGCGTCGGCCAGGGCGGGGGCGATCTCGTCCGGCGGGGCGTCCACCACCTCGACGCCGTGGCCGCGCAGCTCGGCGGTGAGGCGGCGGCGCTCGGCGCGGGCGCGTTCGGCCGCGGCCGCGTCGTACACCGACGCGAGGTCGCCGCGCGCGGCCGCCATCTCGCCGACCCGCGGGTCCGACACCGCGGCGATCATGACGAGGTGCCGGGCGGTGAGCTGCGGCAGCAGCGGCAGCAGCCCCTCTTCGAGCGCGGCGGTGTTCAGCTCGGTCAGCAGCACGACCAGGCAGCGCTGCCGGACGCGGGCCATCAGCGTCGAGACCATCCCGGCCGCGTCGCATTCGAGCAGCTCCGGCTCCAGCGGCGCCATGGCGTGCACCATCGCGGGCAGCAGGTCGGTCCGGGACGCGCCCTCCACGCGGGCGCGGACGCGCCGGTCGTAGGCGAGCATGTCGACGCGGTCGCCGGCGCGGGACGCGAGGGCGCCGAGCAGCAGCGCCGCGTCCATCGAGCAGTCCAGCCGCGGGATGTCGCCGACCCGGCCGGCGGACGTGCGGCCGGTGTCGAGCACCAGGTAGATCCGCCGGTCGCGCTCGGGCCGCCAGGTCCGGACGACGACGTCGCCGCGCCGCGCGGTGGCCCGCCAGTCGATGGACCGGACGTCGTCGCCGTCCACGTACTCGCGGAGCGAGTCGAACTCGGTGCCCTGCCCGCGGATCAGCGCCACGTGCGCGCCGGTCAGCTCCCGCAGCCGCGCCAGCTTCGCGGGCAGGTGGCGGCGGGACGGGAACGCCGGCAGGGCCCGCACCGTCCAGGGGGCCGCACGGGAGAGCTGCCGCGCCGCCAGCCCGAGCGGCCCGACGGAGCGGACGACGACCGTGACGGCCTTGCGGTCGCCGCGCCGCGTCGGCGTCAGCGTCATCTCGACGCGGCGCCGCTCACCGGCCGGGACGTCCACCTTGACCGCGCGGGGCGCCGCGCCCGCGCTCGGCGGCCACACGTCCCGCAGCCTGGCCTTGAGGCGCCGCCGGCCGAGGTTCTCCACGATCAGCGCCACCCGCGCCGACTCGCCGAGCCGCACGCTGGTGTCGCCCGCGCGGTGGAAACGCAGCGCCCGCACGTTCCCGGCGAGGGCCAGGTCGGCGAGGACGCCGAGCAGCAGGACGCCCCACACCGCGAACAGCATCCACCAGCTCGGCGCGAACAGCGGGACGAGCGCGCCGAGCAGGGCCAGCAGCCCCAGGCGTCCGGTCAGCGCCATCAGCGCGGGGCCGGGACGTGGGCGAGGATGCCCTCCAGCACGCCGTCGGTGGTGGCGCCCTCCAGCTCCGCCTCGGGACGCAGCTGGACGCGGTGCCGCAGCGTCGGCCTGGCCAGCGCCTTCACGTCGTCCGGCGTGACGTAGTCGCGGCCGGACAGCCACGCCCACGCGCGGGACGTCGCCAGCAGCGCCGTCGCGCCGCGCGGGGAAACGCCGAGCTGCAGCGACGGGGACTGCCGGGTCGCGCGGCACAGGTCCACGACGTAGGCGGCGACCTTGGGGTCGAGGTGGACGGTGCGGACGGCGGCCTGGCCCGCGGCCAGCTCGCTCGCGCCCGCGACCGCGTTCACCGCCGACAGGTCGCGCGGGTCGAACCCGGTCGCGTGCCGCTGCAGCATGGAGATCTCCTCGTCCCGCGTGGGGACGGGCACTGCCAGCTTGACGAGGAACCGGTCGAGCTGGGCTTCAGGCAGGGGATAGGTGCCCTCGTACTCGATCGGGTTCTGGGTCGCGCACACCACGAACGGGTCGGGCAGAGCGCGCGCGGCGCCCTCCACCGAAACCTGGCGCTCCTCCATGGCCTCCAGGAGAGACGCCTGGGTCTTCGGCGGCGTCCGGTTGATCTCGTCCGCAAGCAGGAGGTTGGTGAAGACGGGGCCCTCACGGAACTCGAACTCCGCCGTCCGGTTGTCGTACACCAGCGATCCGGTGACGTCGCCGGGCATCAGGTCGGGGGTGAACTGGACGCGCTTGAAATCCAGGTCGAGGGCCCGCGCCAGCGTCTTGATGAGCAGCGTCTTCGCGGTGCCCGGGACGCCCTCCAGCAGCACGTGGCCGCGGCACAGCAGCGCGATGACGAGGCCGGTGACCACGGAGTCCTGGCCGACGACCGTCTTGGCGACCTCGCCGCGCAGCGCCGTCAGCGCCGCCCGCGCCGTCTCGGCCTGCCGCCGGGCCTCCTCGGACAGCGCGGCCGGCCCGCCGCCGGGCACGTCGTCCTTCCCGAGCTCTACAGGGGTGTTCAAGACTGCCGTACCTGCCTTTCCAGGTCGTCGAGGACGTCGGTGAGGGCGATGAGCCCGGCGTCGTCCACGGGTTCAGGACCGTACAGGGCCGCTCCGACGTACGTTTCGTCGTAGGGCGTGCGGCGGGCGACCGCCGTGACGATCTCCTGCGCGGCGGAGGGATCCTGCGCGCTGCCGCGGGGCAGCCCGAGGAGCGGGACGAGCCGTTCGCGGGCGCCGGAGCGCAGCGCGTCGGACGCGCGGTCGCGGGCGCGCCCCGCCCGGTACAGGCGGGCGCGGCCCTCGACCGTCTCGGCGGACCGGACGACGACGGGCAGCGCCTCCGCCACCACCGGCCCGAGCCGGCGGGCCCGCCACAGCGCGACGAGCAGCACCGCGACCAGCAGCTCCAGGAAGAACAGCTTCACGCCGAACGGCAGCAGGTCGCCGAGCGACCGCTGCCCGGCGTCCTCGCCCGCCTCCGGCAGGTCCGGGACGAGCCACACCGTGGAGGTGCCGGCCCCGGCCAGGTTCATGGCAAGCGCGGCGTTGCCCTCCTCGGCGAGCCGCCGGTTCGTCAGCGGCGCGCCGGAGCCGAGCACCGTGACGGTACGGGAGCCGGTCTGCACCTGGACGAGCCGGGCGCCGCCGTACTCCGTCCCGTAGCAGGCCGTCCCCGGGCCGGTGACCTCGTAGGTCTCCGACTGGTGGAAGGCGACCGTCCCGGCGAGGGACGCGACCGGCAGCGCGCAGCCCGGCGCGGCGGTCTCCTCGAAGCTCGGGCCGCTGCGCCGCACCTGCGGGGCCAGGTCGTCCAGCGCGTACGCGGACGGCCGGACGAGCAGGAGGTCCACCTGCGTGCCGCTCAGCATCCGCAGGTCGTCGTCGGTGAGCCGCTCGGTGCGCGTCACCACCATGACGCCGCCCGGAGCGGCCGCCGCGAGAGCGTCCTCCGTGGTCCGCGCCACGGTCACGTTGGACCCGCGCTGCCGCAGGATCTCCGCGAGGGCGCGGGCGCCGTCTTGCCTCGGCGACTCCGGGTCGAGCGCGTCCGGCGCCGTCGACGGGCGCAGCGCCGCCAGGACGACCGCGATCACGACCATCGCGAGCAGCACCGCCACCACGCCGCGCGCCGACCGCCAGCGGCGGCCCGCGACCTGCCGCGCGGACGGCTCGGCGGGCGCCGCCTCGGGCGGGGCCTGGGTCACCATCGCGGGCCCCCTTCTTCACCGGCGCCGGCCGGGATGAGGTCGTCGTCCTCAAGCGGCTTCGGCTTCATCGCCCGCAGCCGCTCGTCCAGCTCCGCCATCCGCGCGTAGCCCTCGGGGGTGCCCGGCCGGTCGCCGTACCAGACGTCGTCGAAGATCCGCACGCCCGCGGCCAGTTCGGCGGCCAGCTCGGGCACGGCCGCGCCCGCCTCCGCCGCCAGCTCGTCGGCCGTCCGGCCCGGCCGCGCCGCCAGGACCGCCCGCTCCTCCAGGTCGCGGGCGATCGCGCGGAGCCGCTCGCGGATCGCCTCGGCCCACCGCCCGGCCGCCGCGTGCCGCTCCGCGGCCTCCCGGTGGTCGAGCGCCGTGGACGGCTCCTCCTCCAGCAGCGGGTCCTTGCGGGAGCGGAGGTTGCGGCGGCCCCGCATCAGCCAGGCCACCAGCCCGATCGCGACCAGCGCGACCACGACGATGATCACGACGGACGTCCAGCCGCCGCCGCTGCCCTGCGCCTCCGGGTTCGGCGCCCGGTTGAACAGGTGCTGCAGCCACTCGGTGAAGTCGTCCCACCAGCGCTCCAGCATGGACGGCTTGTCGCGCTGGTAGATCTGCTTCTCCAGCTCGCGGCGGGCCAGTTCGCGGGCCTCGTCGCGGCCGATGGGGTCGAGGATCACGGGTTCGCTCCCGTCTGCGGATGGGCCGGCACCGGATCGGTCCGCCACAGGTCGATGAACCCGTCGTCGCGGGCGTCCCCGCCGGCCTCGCCGGTCCCGCCCGTCCCGCCGCCGGTGATCGCCGCGGCGGACCGGCCCCTGATGCGCAGCTCCAGGTCGAAGCCCTCGCGGCGCATCCGCCGGTCCATGTAGAGCAGCGCGATCACTCCCGCGTCGAACGGCAGCACCACCGACCAGCCGACGATGCGGCCGAGCGTGTCGACCGCCAGCGCGCCCATCGTGGCGCCGTCGCCGGACGCGTCGCCGAAGAAGGCCAGCTGCACGATCAGGAACGGGATGCGCAGCGCGAAGAAGCCCATGAACACGGTCACGAGCAGCGCCAGCAGCAGCGTCCCGCAGGTCCGGAACCACCGGCCCTTGGAGAGCGTGACGGCCCGGCGCAGCGCGCCCGTGACCGTCCGCCGCTCCAGCACGACCGCCGGGACCGCCTGGACGAGCAGGATGTACAGCCACACCATGAGGCCGACGCCGAGCGGGAAGCCGATGATCCCGGCGAGCACCGGGAGTGCCGGATGCGCCTCGGCGGCGATCAGCGCGAAGAACGGCACGGCCGGCAGGACCAGCGCGCCCAGCGCGATGCCCATGACGGCGGCGGCGGTGCCGGCCAGCCTGCCCAGCCTCGGCCGGGCGTCCCGCCACGCCTGCCGCGGCGCGATCGGCAGCCCCACCAGCTCGCGGCCCAGGATCGGCGCGACCAGCCCCGCCATCAGCAGGATCCCGAACGCCGACAGCACGAGCCCCAGCACGCTCAGCGTGGTCTGCGCGCCGAGCGACTCCAGCAGGACGTCGGGGGTGACCTCCTCGCGGGCCCTGTCCCCGATGAAGAAGTACGCGGCGATCGAGCTCGTCACCTGGATCACCGTGCTGATCGCCACCGACAGGCCCAGCGTGGTGCGCGGCCGGCGCCGGATCCCGGCGATCGCGCCGTCCAGCATCTCCGAGATGGACATGGGACGGAACGGGACGCCGCGCACCACGTCGGCGGTGTCGGCGTCGTCCCAGCCGTCCGGTCCCGGCATCCTCGGCTCCCTGCGGTCGGTGAGGGGGTGTGCGGCGCATCCGACCGGGCCCCCGCCGGGCCCCCGTCGCGACGGCCGATCAAGTCATCCTGTCATGGGCGTGATGTCAACCTTGCGCCGGTTTTGGGAGTCACCTCTACGATTCCGAGCCGCCCACCCGATGCGGGGGAGCCATGTACGCCGCAAACGCGGGTAACCTTGCACGCCAAGGTATATCTCTCCCTGGCAAGGTGGCGCCGGAGCATCGCGCCCCACTCCACCGAACCCCGATTTTGTGACGATGAGGGCCATGAGAGGACGTGTACTGGTCGTCGACGACGATCTCGCACTCGCCGAAATGCTCGGCATCGTGCTTCGGGGCGAGGGTTTCGAGCCCTCGTTCGTGCACGACGGCGACAAGGCGCTCGAGGCGTTCCGGGAGACCCGGCCCGACCTCGTACTGCTCGACCTTATGCTGCCGGGGGCCGACGGCATCGACGTGTGCCGGCAGATCCGCGCCGAGTCCGGCGTGCCGATCGTCATGCTGACGGCCAAGAGCGACACCGTGGACGTCGTCCTCGGCCTGGAGTCGGGCGCCGACGACTACATCGTCAAGCCGTTCAAGCCCAAGGAGCTGGTCGCGCGGGTGCGCGCCCGGCTGCGCCGCACCGACGAGCCCGCGCCCGAGACGCTGCAGATCGGCGACATCACCATCGACGTCGCCGGCCACTCGGTGAAGCGCGGCGACCGGCACATCCCGCTGACCCCGCTGGAGTTCGACCTGCTGGTCGCGCTCGCCCGCAAGCCGCGCCAGGTGTTCACCCGCGAGGTCCTGCTGGAGCAGGTGTGGGGCTACCGGCACGCCGCCGACACCCGGCTGGTCAACGTGCACGTCCAGCGGCTCCGCGCCAAGATCGAGAAGGACCCGGAACGCCCCGAGATCGTCGTCACCGTGCGCGGTGTCGGCTACAAGGCGGGGCCCGCCTGAGCCCCGCAGCTCCCTTCCCCGTCCCGGCACCCCGCCCCGTTCCCCGTGACATGCCGATGAACGTCCAGTACACGAGCGGATCAGCGCGCCGCCCCGCGGACTCCCCATGAGAGCCGACATGAGGAGGGCGAAGCGGTTCGTCCGGCGCGGGCTCGGCGCGGCGCGGCGCCTCCTCGCCGGGGCGGTCGGCGCCGCCTACCTGCGCTGGCGGCGGTCCATCCAGGTCCGGGTCGTTACGTCCACGCTGTTCATCTCCGCGATCGTGGTCGCGATCCTCGGCGCGTTCCTGATGCAGCAGATGTCGTCGGCGCTCATGGACGGCAAGGTCAAGGCGGCGCGCCTCCAGCTGGACGACGGCCTGGCGCAGGTCCAGCGCGACCTGGGCAACTCCGCCGGGGACGGCAGCCGGCTCAACTCGACCATCGACCGGCTCAAGTCGCGCAGCGGACCGTCCGGGCTCTACGAGGTCTACATCCGCGACACGAACGAGCAGTACTTCGACGGGTACACGACCAACGAGCTGCGCCCGGAGAGCGTCCCCAAGCGGCTGCGCGAAGAGCTGAAGAGCGCGCCCGCCGGGTCGCGCGCCTACACCTACGGCAAGCTCTCCTACCTCGGCGGCAGGCCGGACGAGCGCGGCCTCATCGTCGGCGGCCGCACCGGGCAGTTCGAGCTGTACTACCTGTTCCCGCTGACGCAGGAGCAGCAGACCCTCACCAACGTGAGCCGCTCCCTGGCCGGCGTCGGGATCGTCCTGGTGCTGCTGCTGGCCGCGATCGCGTCGCTGGTCACCCGGCAGGTCGTCATACCGGTGCGGCTCGCCGCCCAGGGCGCGCAGAGGCTCGCCGCCGGGCGCCTCGAAGAGCGCATGCGGGTCCGCGGCGAGGACGACCTGGCCCGCCTCGCCCGCTCCTTCAACGAGATGGCCGCCAACCTCCAGGAGAAGATCGGCGAGCTGGAGGACCTGTCGCAGGTGCAGCGGCAGTTCGTCTCCGACGTCTCGCACGAGCTGCGCACCCCGCTGACCACCATCAGGATCGCGGCCGACATGCTCTACGAGTACCGCGACAGCTTCGACGACCCCGCCGTCGGACGGTCCGCGGAGCTGCTGCAGAGCCAGCTGGAGCGGTTCGAGTCGCTGCTCGCCGACCTGCTGGAGATCAGCCGGCACGACGCCGGCGCCGCGACGCTGGACGCCGAGTCCCTCGACATGCGCGACCTCGTCCTGCGCGCCGTCGGCGACATCCAGGGGCTCGCCGAGCGCAAGGGCAGCAAGGTCGTCCTGCAGCTGCCCGGCGAACCCTGCATGGCCGAGGTCGACCGCCGCCGCGTCGAGCGCATCCTGCGCAACCTGCTGGTCAACGCCGTCGAGCACGGGGAGGGCGAGGACATCGTCATCACCGTCGGCGCCGACCGCGACGCCGTCGCCGTCGCCGTCCGCGACCACGGGGTCGGCCTCAAGCCCGGAGAGGGGCAGATGGTCTTCGACCGCTTCTGGCGCGCCGACCCCGCCCGCGCCCGCACCACCGGCGGCACCGGGCTCGGCCTGTCGATCTCCCGCGAGGACGCGCAGCTGCACGGCGGCTGGCTGCAGGCGTGGGGCGAACCCGGCGCCGGCTCCCAGTTCCGGCTGTCGCTGCCCCGCGTCGCCGGGGCGGAGCTGCGCGGCTCGCCGCTGCCGCTCGTCCCGCCCGGGGCCGGGGACTCGCGCCCGCTGTTCGCCGAACTGGAGGCCGGCGAATGAGCCCCTGCGCCCGGCGCGTCACCGGCCTGCTGACGCTGGCCGTCCTCGTCCTCGGCGGCGCCGGCTGCGCGAACGTGCCGAGCGGCGGGCAGGTCATCAGCGGCAAGCCCGCCGAACGCGCCGAACGGGTCGACGACCCCTACGTCCGGCTCATCCCGGTCAAGCCGCGCCCCGACTGGGGGCCCGCCGAGATCGTCTCCGGGTTCCTCGCCGCGTCCGCGAGCTTCGACGACGGGCACAAGGTCGCCAAGATGTACCTGAGCGGCCAGACGTCCTGGAACCCGGGGCTGCGGCCCTTCGTGACCGTCCTCGCGAGCCGCGTCACCGACCCGCATGTGATCAAGCAGTCGGGGAAACAGGCCACCGTCCGGATCACCGGCGACCAGCTCGGCACCATCACCGCCGACGGGCAGTACACCGCGTCCCCGAAGAACTTCGACGCCGCCTTCCAGCTCGCCAAGACCCCGCAGGGCGTCTGGCGGATCACCGGCCTGCCCGGCGACGAGAAGTCCGGCCTGCTGCTCACCAAGGACGACGTCGAGCGCGCCATGCGCACCGTCAACCTGTTCTTCTTCGCGCCGGACCGGCACACCCTCGTCCCGAACGGGGTCTTCCTGCCCGTCGCCAACCGGCAGGCGCTGCCGACCCAGCTCGTCCAGGCCCTGCTGACCGGGCCCACGTCCTGGCTGGCGGGCGCCGTCGACAGCGCCTTCCCCAAGGGCACCCGGCTGCGCCGCGGCGTCCAGGTCGACAAGGAGATCGCGACCGTCGATCTCACCAAGGAGGCGCGCGGCGGCGACATCGAGCGGATGTCCGCCCAGCTCAGCTGGACCATGCGGCAGCTGTCGGAGATCAAGCAGTGGCGGCTGCAGATCCAGGGGGAGACCGTCGTCCCCGACGGCATGGACGCCACGCAGCCGGTGAACGCGTGGGAGGAGAACTCGCCGGACGGCCGGGTCGCCACGGAAGGCGCCCACCAGAACGCCTACGTGGTCGGCCCGTCCGGGTTCCTCGGCACCCTGGAGGGCGACCGCGCCCAGCCGGTCGTGACCGGCCCTGCCGGGCGCCTGTCCCGCCCCGCCGTCGCCCCGGGGTACCAGGAGTTCGCCGGGCTGAGCGGCGACGCCACCCAGGTCCTGGTCGCCGCGCCCGTCTCCGGCTCGCCGGCCCCCCGCGTGGTGCTCACCGCGCACGACGGCGCCCGCTTCACCGCGCCGTCCTGGAGCCGCGACGGCACCCTGTGGGTCGTGGAGAGCAAGAAGGACGAGTCGTGGCTGTGGGTGCGCCGCCCCGGCAAGGAGTTCGTCCGCGCCGCCCACTGGGGCCTCGGCGGCCGAGAGGTCCTCGCCTTCCGCGTCGCCCGCGACGGGGTCCGCGCAGCGGTGATCGCCGGGATCGACGGCCGCCCCCAAGTGCAGCTCGGCCGCATCGCCCAGAGCCCCGACGGCTCCCTGGACGTCGGCTCCTTCCTGCCGGTCAGCTCCGAGCTCCAGGACGCCGTCGACCTGGCCTGGCGCGACTACGCCACCCTCGCCGTCCTGGGCCGCGCCAAGCGCGACTCGCAGACCCTCCCGTTCCTGATGCCGATCAGCGGCAGCGCCATCACGTCCCTGGGCGTGGGCTCCCTGGGCGAGCCCCGCACGATCGCCGCCGCACCCGGCGCCCCGATCCTGATCGGCACCCGCTCGTCCGGCAAGGACCAGGTCTGCCGCCAGCGCACGCCGACCAACTCCTACAGCCCGTGGATCTGCCCGACCCCGGCGAAGGACCCCACCTACCCCCGCTGATCCCCGGGTTGTCCACACCTTCCCGAACGAGGGACGGGACCGGAAGCGCAGCGGCATCGTCGAGCCCGTGGGACTCCTCGACGACCTGATCGACCTGTTGCTGCCCGAACGCTGCGCGGGGTGCGGCCAAGAGCCGACTCTGCTGTGCGACGCCTGCGCCGGGCCTCTCCGCGCGTCCGCACGGCCCGCCAGGGCCACGGCGCCCGGCACCCCGCCCGTGTGGACGGTCGCCGCCTACGAGGGCTCCCTGAGAGCGATCCTGGCCGCCTACAAGGAACGCGGGCGAACGCCCCTCGCCGCTCCTTTGGGCGAGGCCCTCGCGACGGCGCTCCACTCCGCCCTCGCCCCCGCGCACCCGCCTCCTGCGGATGGCGCGGGGGCGGTGGTGGTGCGGGTGCCTTCGGGGCGGAGGGCCGTACGGCGGCGGGGGCATGATCCGCTGCGGGGGGTGGCCGAGGTCGCGGTGCGGCGGCTGCGGGCGGGCGGTGTGCCGGTCGTCATGGTGGACGCCCTGCGGCAGCGCGGGCGGGTGGCCGACCAGGCGGGGCTCACCGCGGTGCAGCGCGCCGCCAACCTGCGGGGCGCGGTCGAGGTGCGGGCCGACGTCGCCGGGTCGCCGGTCGTGCTCGTGGACGACGTCGTGACCACGGGCGCCTCGCTGGCCGAGGCGGCTCGGGCGCTTCGAGCCGCAGGGGCCGACGTGGTCGGCGCGGCCACCATCGCGGCGACGCCTCGGAGGCGTCCGTGGTGACGGGCGCCGGAGCCGGGGGCCGGGAGAGAGAAGTCGGGCGAATGGTGACTTTCTTCACTTTTGTTCAAGGGGGCGGTAGTTAGCTACGTGGAGTAGTCAGATGATGCCCGGCTTGTCTGGTCTTGAGGGGGTGTTTGGGGTTATTCGAGTCACACCGTGTCATGAAGGGGGTAGAGATTCCTCAAACTCACCGGAAGGCCAGTAGGGGCTGACCTGCGCGGGCGCGGGCGGCCGGACCGCCGACCCCCACGGGGTTCACGGCAGGTGACGGGGCGCTCGGGCCGGGCCCGGGGAACCCGTAGCGGCAGGCGGCGATGACGGTCCGTGAGTTTTTCCTCGGACGCCCCTCCTGACATTCGTCGCGTAAGGGGTTAGCGTTCCTGACATGGCACCCGCCCGGGTCCGTGGTTGCGTCGGATCGCAGTGCTCGTCAGGAGCACGGCAGGCGGTCCGGCTAGCCGATGCCAGGCGCAGGCGAAACGGCCCACGTAAGGCGACTTCTCGTCGACCGATCACGGTGCGCCTTAGAGGTAAGTCCTGCCCCATCGGGGGATCCGACATCCTCCGAACCGGGAGAAGGGCAGTAGTGGCGAGAGCGCCGCGAGCCCCTCAGCAGGCGGATGTGGGGACGAAGACCAGGTCGGCCGGGCGGGTGCGACCCACCGTCCTGTGGTGCCCGTCCGGGACCGGCAGGGGTCCCGGGCCGGCGACAAGCCCAACCGGGAGAAGGGGGGTCCCGCGTGAACATCACCGTGAGGGGCCGGCACACCGAGGTCAACGACAGGTTCCGTCGGCACGTCGACAACAAACTGGCCAAGATCGAACGGCTTGACCAGAAGGTCATCCGCGTGGACGTGGAGGTGTCCGAGGAACGCAACCCACGGCTGGCCGACCAGCGCGAACGCGTGGAGCTCACGATCCGCTCCCGCGGCCCGGTGATCCGGGCCGAGGCCGCCGCCGACGACCGGTACGGCGCCCTCGACCTCGCGCTCGACAAGCTGGAGTCCCGGCTCCGCCGCGGCGCCGAGCGGCGCAAGGGCCACGGCCTGAAGAGCCAGGGCAAGAACCACGGCAAGGGCCGCGCCAAGCTCGCGACGATGGAGACGCTCCCCGAGCCGCTGCCCGAACCCGTCCCCCGGGCCGTGGAGACCGCCCCGGCGCCTCCCGAGCCCGAGACCGCCACCCGGGACGAGAACCTCGTACCGATCCCCATGGACGGCGACGGCCCCCTCGTCGTTCGCGAGAAATTCCACAAGGCCGAGCCGATGGGCATCGAGCAGGCCCTTTTCGAGATGGAACTCGTCGGCCACGACTTCTTCCTCTACCGCGACAAGGCCACCGGGCACCCCTCGGTCGTATACCGGAGAAGAGGCTGGGATTACGGAGTGATCAGGCTCGTCGAAGAGTGAACCCTTTCCGTCTCGGTGATGCGGCGGACGCGTCGCGTCACCACCGGAACCATGTCATGATCTGAAAAGGCGCATCAGCCGATCCGCGGACGCGGCGCGTCCCGGGAACCTTCCCGGGGCGCGCGGCGGTTGACCGGGAAGACACCCGGTCGAAATCCCCCGGGTTCGTCCCCGGACCCCGTAGGTTCCCGAGGACGACCCGATGGACGACAACCCTCCGGTAGTTCCAGATCGCTGAATAGTGAAGGGGGGAAGCGGCGTCTCCTCCACGCCGCGACTCTGGTGAGCGAGAATCCCGAGACTCGCGACGCCGCGGCGGTACCCCGTCCGACCGGCGCCGACGCCGCCCCCGCCGGCCGGGACGCGGCGCGGCCGGCCGACACGGCCGACCCCATCCGCGTGCTCATCGTCGACGACCATGCGCTGTTCCGCAGGGGCCTGGAGATGGTCCTCCAGGGCGAGGACGACATCGAGGTCATCGGCGAGGGCGGCGACGGGCACGAGGCCGTCGAGATGGCGGGCGACCTGCTGCCCGACGTAGTCCTGATGGACATCCGGATGCCGCGCCGCAGCGGCATCGAGGCGTGCACCGCCATCAAGGACGCCGCGCCCAGCGCGAAGATCGTCATGCTGACCATCAGCGACGAGGAGGAGGACCTCTTCGAGGCGATCAAGGCCGGGGCCAGCGGCTACCTGCTCAAGGAGATCTCCATCGACGAGGTCCCGCAGGCCGTCCGCGCGGTGCACGGCGGCCAGTCGCTGATCAGCCCGTCGATGGCGTCCAAGCTCATCACCGAGTTCGCCGCGCTGGCCAAGCGCAGCGAGGAGCGCACCCAGCAGGTCCCCGCGCCCCGCCTCACCGAGCGCGAGATGGAGGTGCTGCGCCTCGTCGCCCGCGGCCTCGGCAACCGGGAGATCGCCCGCGAGCTGTTCATCTCCGAGAACACGGTGAAGAACCACGTCCGCAACATCCTGGAGAAGCTGCAGCTCCACTCCCGGATGGAGGCCGTCGTCTACGCCGTCCGCGAGAAGCTCCTGGAGATCACCTGACGGCCGCCCGCCGCGACCGGCAATCCGGTTTTGTCGGTGTTGTGGCGTAGCATCGCGGGCGTGGCAGAGGCAGTCGAACTCAGCGCGGACGAGGCACGGCGGCTCCAGCTGCGCGCCCAGGGGTTCCTGGGCGCGCGCCCGAAGGGCGGGGTCCCCGCGATGCTGGAACGGCTGGGGGCCGTCCAGCTCGACACCATCTCGGTACTGGCGCGCTCTCACGAGCTCGTGCCCTACGCCCGGCTCGGCCCCGTGAAGCGCGGCGCGATCGAGGCCGCGTACTGGGGCAACGGCTCCCGCAAGTCCGCGGAGCACGCGGCCGGCGGGGGCGCGTACCCGGCGTTCGAGTACTGGGCGCACGCGGCGTCCGTCATCCCCATGGCCGACTGGCCGCTGTTCGCGTTCAGGCGGCGCGCGTACCTGGAGCGGGGGTGGCGGTGGCACAAGGTGCCGGAGGGCGTCTGCGACCAGATCAGGGCCCGCCTGAAGGCGGACGGGCCGCTCACCACCAAGGAGCTCGGCGGCGCCAAGGCGAGCGCCGAATGGTGGGACTGGAGCGACCACAAGATCGGCATCGAGTGGCTGCTGGACGTCGGCGAGGTCGTCTGCGTCGAGCGGGTCGGCTGGCGCCGCGTCTACGACCTCGCGGAGCGTGTCGTCCCGCCGGATCTGCTCGCGCGGGACCTGGACGACGACGCCTGCCTGACCGCGCTGGTCGCCCGCGCCGGGCGCGCGCTGGGCGTGGCGACCCGCGGCGACCTCGCCGACTACTACCGGCTCCGGCAGGACCAGGTCGACCGGGTGATCGGCGCGACCGGGCTCGTCCCCGCCGAGGTCGCCGGATGGCCGCAGCGCGCCTGGGCCGATCCCGGCGCGCTCTCCTCCCCGCCCCGCGGCAGGCACGCCACCACCCTGCTGTCGCCCTTCGACTCCCTGGTGTGGGACCGCGCCCGCACGTCCCGCGTCTTCGGCTTCGACCACCGCCTGGAGGCGTACGTCCCGAAGGACAAGCGCGTCCACGGGTACTTCGCGATGCCGCTCCTCGCCGGCGGTCGCCTCATCGGACGCGTCGACCCCGCCCGCGAGGGCCGCACCCTCATCGCCCGCCAGGCGTCCCTGGAGCCCTGGGCCACCCGCACCGCCGCCCGCACGGAGTCGTCGGCGCAGGCCCTCGCCACGGCGCTCTGGCGGGCCGCCGCCTGGGTCGGCTGCGACGACGTCCGCGTGGAGCGCACTCCCTTGCCGCCCACCCTGATCAAGGCCGCCCTGAGCGCCGCCATGCCGTCCTGAGCGCACCAGCGCCTCGCTCCGCGGCCCGCCCCGGGAATCGGCCGCCGGGGCCGGTTGTTCGACTCAGTGAGGATCGAAGCAGCGGGGATGTTCGCTTCGCACGCCCGCCGGACATGCGTGAGGCCGGCCCCCTCGGGGAGCCGGCCTCGTGCGGGGCGGGTCAGCCGTGGGGGGTCTGCTCGGTGTCGGTCGAGACCGGGGCGTTGAGGACCTCGCCCTGCTCGCCGCCGCGGCGCCTCGCCGAGCGCGAGCCGAACAGCGAGTAGTCGACGATCTCGGGGATGACGCGGGGCGCGTCCACGACGACGTCGGAGAACAGGTGGACCATCCAGCTGACCAGGAGCCCGGCGACCACGATGCCGGCGCCCACCCAGAACATGATCCACTGCGGGCCGAGGCACAGCGCGACGCCGCCGACCACGAAGCCGATGAAGATGATGGTCACGGCGATCCACGAACTGAGCCGGCCGGCGTGCGAACCTGACCCTTCGGACATTGGCCTTCCCCTCCTGAAACGGTGTGAAAGATCCTCTCCCGGACCCGGCAGGTCAAACGGGACGCGCTGTGGATTGCGCTGCGGAGTGACCTAGACCATTCTGGGTCTCGCCTACGATGGCATCGTACGTGTGGTGTGCGTGCCGCCCTGAGCGGTGAACCACGATCTGCAAGGAGCCTTCGAGAGTGCCGCCAGTCATCGACAAGATCCTTCGTGCGGGCGAGGGAAAGACCCTGCGCAAGCTCAAGAAGCTCGCGGATCAGGTCAACTCGATCGAGGAAGACTTCCTCGAGATGAGCGACGCCGAGTTGCGCGAGCTGACCGACAAGTACCGGGAACGAATCGCCGACGGCGAGACCCTGGACGACCTGCTCCCGGAGGCGTTCGCGACCGCACGCGAAGCCGCCAGGCGCGTCCTCGGGCAGCGCCATTACGACGTCCAGGTGATGGGCGGCGCGGCGCTGCACCTCGGGAACATCGCGGAGATGAAGACCGGTGAGGGCAAGACCCTGACCTGTGTGCTCCCCGCCTACCTGAACGCGCTCTCCGGCGACGGCGTCCACGTGGTCACGGTGAACGACTACCTGGCCAAGCGCGACGCCGAGTGGATGGGCCGGGTGCACCAGTTCCTCGGTCTCGACGTCGGCGTGATCCTGCCGCAGATGACCCCGGACGAGCGCCGCGCGGCCTACAACTGCGACATCACCTACGGGACGAACAACGAGTTCGGGTTCGACTACCTCCGCGACAACATGGCGTGGAGCCTGGAGGAGTGCGTCCAGCGCGGCCACAACTACGCGATCGTGGACGAGGTCGACTCGATCCTCATCGACGAGGCCCGCACGCCCCTGATCATCTCGGGCCCGGCCGAGCAGAACTCCAAGTGGTACGCGGAGTTCGCCAAGATCGCCCCCCGGCTGAAGCGCGCCGAGCTGATCAGCACCGCCGGCCAGGTCGACGAGTACGGCCCCGGCGACTACGAGGTGAACGAGAAGAAGCGCACCGTCGGCATCACCGAGTCCGGCGTCGAGAAGGTCGAGGACTGGCTCGGCATCGACAACCTGTACGACTCGGTGAACACGCCGCTGGTGAGCTTCCTCAACAACGCGCTGAAGGCCAAGGAGCTGTACAAGCGCGACAAGGACTACGTCGTCATGAACGGCGAGGTCCTGATCGTGGACGAGTTCACCGGCCGCATCCTGCACGGCCGCCGCTACAACGAGGGCATGCACCAGGCCATCGAGGCCAAGGAGGGCGTGCCGATCAAGGACGAGAACCAGACGCTCGCCACGATCACCCTGCAGAACTACTTCCGCCTCTACAAGAAGCTGTCCGGGATGACCGGCACCGCGGTGACCGAGGCGGCGGAGTTCAACAAGACCTACAAGATCGGTGTCGTGCCGATCCCGACGAACAAGCCGATGATCCGCGAGGACGTCGCGGACGTCGTCTACAAGACCGAGCAGGCCAAGTTCGAGGCCGTCGTCGACGACATCGCCGAGCGGCACGAGAAGGGCCAGCCGGTGCTGGTCGGCACGACGTCGGTGGAGAAGTCCGAGAAGCTGAGCAAGATGCTCAAGCGGCGCGGCATCCCGCACCAGGTGCTGAACGCCAAGCACCACGAGCAGGAGTCCGCGATCGTCGCCGAGGCCGGCCGCAAGGGCGGCGTCACCGTCGCGACGAACATGGCGGGCCGCGGCACCGACATCATGCTCGGCGGCAACCCCGACTTCCGCGCCGACCTGGAGCTGCACCAGCGCGGCCTGTCCCCGCTGGAGACTCCGGAGGAGTACGAGGCGGCCTGGCCGGAGGCGCTGGAGAAGGCCAAGGAGGCCGTGAAGGGCGAGCACGAGGAGGTCGTCGAGCTCGGCGGCCTGTACGTCCTCGCGACGGAGCGGCACGAGTCGCGGCGCATCGACAACCAGCTGCGCGGGCGCTCCGGCCGGCAGGGCGACCCGGGCGAGTCCCGGTTCTACCTCTCCCTTGAGGACGACCTGATGCGGCTGTTCAACTCGGCCCGCGTCGAGTCGATCATGACCCGGCTGAACATCCCGGACGACACCCCCATCGAGTCCAAGATCGTGACGAACGCGATCAAGTCGGCGCAGAGCCAGGTCGAGCAGCAGAACTTCGAGATGCGCAAGAACGTCTTGAAGTACGACGAGGTCCTGAACCGGCAGCGCAAGGTCATCTACGCCGAGCGCCGCAAGGTGCTGGAGGGCGAGGACCTGCACGAGCAGGTCCGCCGGATGATCGACGAGGTCGTCGCCGGCTACGTCGCGGGCGCCACCGCCGAGGGCTTCGCCGAGGAGTGGGACCTCGACAAGCTGTGGAAGGCGTTCAAGCAGCTCTACCCGATCTCGATCACGGTGGACGAGCTGATCGAGGAGGCGGGCGGCGACATCTCCGGGCTGGACGCCGAGACCCTCGCCGAGAAGATCCGCGAGGACGCCCAGGCGGCCTACGACAAGCGCGAGGAGGAGCTCGGCTCGGACGTCATGCGCGAGCTGGAGCGCCGCGTCGTGCTGTCGGTCCTCGACCGCAAGTGGCGCGAGCACCTCTACGAGATGGACTACCTCCAGGAGGGCATCGGCCTGCGGGCCATGGCGCAGCGCGACCCGCTGGTCGAGTACCAGCGCGAGGGCTACGACATGTTCAACGCGATGCTCGACGGCATCAAGGAGGAGTCGGTCGGCTACCTGTTCAACCTCGAGGTCGAGGTCGAGGAGCAGCCGGAGGCCCCGACCGTCGGCGCCGCCCCCGTCTCCGTCGCCAAGTCGGCCCCCGCGGCCGCCGCGGACGAGGAGGAGGGCGAGGGCGCCGTCGCCGTCGACGTGGAGGAGGCCGACGAGGCCCCCGCCATCAAGGCGAAGGGCTTGGAGAAGCCGTCCCGCCCGAAGAAGCTGGAGTACTCCGCCCCGACCGTGGACGGCGAGGGCGGCGTCGAGCTGCACAGCGAGGAGAGCGAGGACGAGTACGCGGGCGTGAACCGCAATGACCCGTGCCCGTGCGGCTCCGGCAAGAAGTTCAAGCGCTGCCACGGCGACCCGCGCAACCGGAACAAGTAGCCGGAGCGGTCAGCGCCGCGCGAAGCGGCCTCCCGGACGCCCGGGAGGCCGCTTTCGCATGGTGCGCCCAGCATGGGCGATTGCTTGGGGGTGAAAGTCCCCTGGAGGAAGAGGTGGTGCTAACTCCGAGCCGGAGGCAAGGGCGTCGTCGTGA
>NZ_JBEORG010000025.1:0-117235 GCF_040302145.1 Spirillospora sp. NPDC127506
TACCTCGCCCGCGAACTCTTCAAAGCCCTCACCAGCACAAACACAACACACAACGCTCCACCCGCCACCGCTTGACAACCATAGAAGCATCCCGTCAGCGACGCAGGCGATCCTCGCGCCGCTGTTGCGGTCTGTCGTGCCTGTGACGGGCGTGCGCGGCGTCGCTGCGGTCGCCTGCGTCGCGCGGGCATGCCCGCTCCGGGCGCTAGAGCGCCCTCCGCGTGCCTGCCCGTGGCGCGGCGGCTGAGATTGACTTGCGGCATGTTGCCCCTCCCAGCAGCCCCAAAAGGGCAACACGCCGCAACTGAACGGCCAACACGCCGCACGGTGGCTGAGGTTGACTTGCGGCGTGTCGCCCCTCCCGGCGGGCCCATAGGGGTAACACGCCGCAAGTGAACGGCCGGCGCGCCTCGCAGTGGCCTATTGGTTCAGGTCAGGTCTCGGACTACCGCGTCGGCCAGTAGGCGGCCTCGTTGGGTTAGGACGGCTCTGCCTTCGGTGTAGGGGGCCTCTTCCAGGAGGTTCTCTTCGATCGCCTTGCGTACTGCCTTGTCGTCTAGGAGGGCGGTGGGACAGCCCTGGGCCAGGCGCAGTTCGAGCATGATGCGTTCGATGCGGCGGTCTTCGTCCGTCAGGATCTCTCTGGCGTGCGCCGGGGTGGTGCCTTCGGCCAGGCGGGATGCGTAGGCGGCGGGGTGCTTGACGTTCCACCAGCGGGTTCCGCCGACGTGGCTGTGCGCCCCCGGGCCGACGCCCCACCAGTCGGCGCCCGTCCAATAGAGCATGTTGTGGCGGCAGGCGGCGGTGGGGTCGGCGGCCCAGTTGGAGATCTCGTACCAGCGCAGGCCGTGGGCGGTGAGCATCTCGTCGGCGATGAGGTAGCGGTCGGCCATGGCGTCGTCGTCGGGGGGCGTGAGTTCGCCGCGTCGCACTTGGGCGGCGAGGCGGGTCCCCTCTTCGACGATGAGCGCGTACGCCGACACGTGGTCGGGTTCGGCGTTCAGCGCTGCTTCCAGGGAGGCCCTCCAGTCGTCGTCGGTCTCCCCCGGTGTGCCGTAGATGAGGTCGAGGTTGATGTGCTCGAAGCCCGCCTTGCGCGTCCACTCGACCACTTGGGGGACGCGGCCGGGGGTGTGGGTGCGCTCCAGGACCGCCAGGACGTGCTCGCGCGCGCTCTGCATGCCGTAGGAGATCCGGGTGAAACCGGCCTCGCGGAGCTCGGCCAGGTAGGGCTCGTCCACCGATTCGGGGTTCGCCTCAGTGGTGACCTCGGCGTCCTCGGCGAGCCCGAACTCGGCGTCGATGGCCGCCAGGACGCGGCCCAGGTCGTCCGGCGGAAGCAGGGTGGGCGTGCCGCCGCCCACGAAGACCGTCTCGACGGCGAGATCGGCGTCCCCGAGGACGCGCCGGGCCATCCGCACCTCGCTGATGGCGGTGTCGGCATAGGAGTCGCGGCTCGCGCCGGGGCCCAGCTCCGTCGCCGTGTAGGTGTTGAAGTCGCAGTACCCGCAGCGCGTCACGCAGAAGGGCACATGGACGTAGAAGGCGAAGGGGCGGTCCCCCAGGCCCTGCAGGGCGCTGGCGGGCAGGGCGCCGTCGGAGGGGACGGGGTCGCCGTCGGGCAGCGTGGATGGCACCCTTCGAGTCTGCCTCAGACCTCGTCGAGCTTCGCCCGCAGCCAGTCGGGGATGTGGGCCTCGGAGCGGGGGAAGCGGTCGAGGTCGAGGGCGTAGGCGGACGGGGTGAGGGGCGGGGTGAACTCCGGCTCCCCGTCGTAGTCGAACTCGGCGCTGAAGCGGCCCGAGCGCTCGATCCGGAGGCGCGCGGTGAACCAGGCGCCCTTGCCGTTCCGGTACATGACGCGGCGCAGCTCGTCCATCCTGCCGATGGCCTGGCCGGGCGGGATCGCGGTGCGCCGCCCGCCGTCGGCGTCCTCGACCTCGAACGACGCGCTGTCGATGCCGACGGTCGCGCGGAACTCGAAGTCGAGCCGCTCCCAGCCGTCCGGGGCGGCGGAGCGCAGCGCGCGGACGGCGCCGTTCACCGTCTCCCGCTCCTTCGCGGAACGCAGAACCTGCTCGGGGTGGGTCACGCGCTACCTCCGGGAGGTCGGGTCGGGACCGTCTGGCCGCCGTCTCCGACCGTACCGACATACGCGCCGAGGTCGAGCAACCCCCGCCGTGTCGTCGGGAAACCACCCGCCGGGCGGCCGGAATGGAGCGTGCCGACCCTCTTGGGTGGATAATGTCGTCGGGATGGTGGACGAGGGTGCGGACGAGCGGGGACGCGCGCCGGCGCGGGTGCTGCTGCGGGGCGGGCCGGACGGCTGGCACTGCGTGGTGGTCGACGCCGCCGGCGGCGAGCGGCGTTCGGACTTCCCCGGCGCGGGGACGCGCTGGTCGACGGGCGCGGACGGCGATCCCGAGCCCCCGTGGTGGCGGCGCCGGCTCGCCGAGACGGCCGAGGGGCTGCGGGAGGCGGTCGCCGAGCGGCTGACCGACGCGACGTTCCGGGCCCTCGGCGTGGAGGCCGTGATCACCTGGTTCGCGGTGGACGAGCCCGTGGAGTGGGAGGGCCTGGTCACGCTGCGGGAGGCCGATCCGGCGCGGTTCCCCGGCCGGGTCGCGCCGTTCGTGATCACGCTGGAGCCGGGGCGCGGGGCGCTGCTGCCGGACGCGAGCCTGCTGTTCTCCACCCGGGCCGCCGACGCGTGGACGACGCTCGCCGCGGTCGCCGAGCGCTGCGGCACCCGCCCGCCGAAGGCGTCGCTGCTGTGCGGGTGGGCCGACCACCGCAGCGTGCGGGTGGGGCGCGGGACGCTCGCGCTGTCCACCGACCGCGGCGAGGACGGCGTGGAGCGGCTCGCGGAGATCTGCGGGAAGCGGTCGCCCGGCTGGAGCGGCAACCCGGAGATGCGGTTCCGGCTGGACGGCGTCGACCTGCTCGACGAGCCCGCCCGGGACGTCGTCGCGCTGCTGCGGGAACTGGGGCACGACGTCGTCCGGCGGGGCCGGGCGGTCCGGCTGGCGGCGTCCGGCCTCACGCTGTACGGACCCGACCGGCCCGGCGAGGCGGAGCGGTTCACGGCCGTGTCGCTGCAGCAGCCGGCGGGCCGCGCGGCGCTCCGCGTCCCGCACCGCAGCCGCGTCTGAGGCGGGGCGCCTCACGGAGCCGACACCGGCGGGCGACCGCGCCGTCACCGGAACGCGACCCGGCCGCCCTAGCTTCCCTGATCATGAGAAGCCGTGCGCGTCATGCCGTGCTCGCCGCCCTCGCCGGCGCTCCCCTCGCCCTCGCCGCCCCGCCCGCCCACGCCGCCGCGTCCGGCGCGATCACCGTCCACCGCGGCGGGCCCGCCGCGTCGCTGGCGTTCACCGCCCGCCGCGCCGGGGAGGCCGTGATCTCCTTCGCCGCGTCCGCCCCGGGCGTCTCGTGGGTCAGCGAGGGCGCCGAATCCGCCGTCGTGTCGGTCGCGGTGGACGGACGCCACGTGACCGACCTCGTGGTCCCCTCGTCCGACCCGATCCCGCGGAGCCTCGGGCTCGGGCACGTCGGGAAGGGCCGCCACAAGGTGGCGATCCGCTTCGCGGAGGGCGGCGCGCCCGCCGCGCGCAGCGTCACCCTGCGCCGCACCGCGGTGCGGGTGTCGGACGCGGTCGCCCTCCGCCACGCGCCGATCGTCGTCGGCCGGACGGGCTGGCCCTTCGGCGACCCCTACCAGAACGCCGTCACCGACACCCCGCTCATCGCCTGGCACGAGACGCGGGCCGCCGCCACGCCCGGGCACCGCGTCATCGAGTACTCGGTGGTGTGGAGCAACGAGGACGGCGGCACCGACACGCCCGCGCTGATGGCCCGCTGGGGCCGGACCGCCGACATCGAATGGGTCTACCGCGTCGAGGTGGACGCGTCCGGGAACCGGGTCGACGGAACCGCCGTTTACCAGGCGCCCCTGCACCTCACGCTCAAGTTCACCGGCCGCTACGAGGGCGACCACCCGGTGCTGCAGACGTGCACGTCCAACAACAACATGTGCGACGTGATCTCGCCGGATCCGCCGCTGCGCTTCCTCCTCGACGCGTCCCAGACCCGGCCGGAGGGCCGCGCCCGCGAGGTCGTCATGGACCGCGAGCCGTGGACGTACCGGGTCGCGGCGCAGGAGATGGTGCGGGAGGGGAAGATCGAGAGCCCGTCCGACCCGGCGACGCGGGCGGTCGGCGACCCGCGCACGTACCTTTTCGCGGAGTTCGCCAAGACGACCGGCGCGGCCACCGGGTGGGGGTCGGCGCCGGGTGTGGCGCTCGGGGTCCGGCTGAAGTCCGACCCGTCGAAGCCGTACCGGTCCGACCACGGCGAGCCGGCCTGGGCGATCGACCGTGACGGCGCCGTCGCCACCACCGTCGAGCTGCCTGAGGGGGCGCGGATCTCCGACATCGCGAGCATCGAGGCCGTCCGCACCCCGACCGGGTTCGGGGACAACGGCGCGGCGGTGACGGTCACGTCCGTGAACCGGGCGTTCTTCCTGGACGAGTCGTACCTGCCGCGGCCGTCGTCCGTCGCGTGGACGGGCTCGGTCACGCTCACACCCGCGAACCCGTCCGCGGTGATCTGGCGGCCCTGACGAGGCGGCCCCGCCCCGGTGGCGCGAAACGGCCACGGGGCGGGCGGCCGCGGGGAACCCGTCCGAACTCTTCAGGCGTCGAAAGCGTCATACACTTCGCGCAATAGCTCGCACAGCGAACTAGAGGAGAGGACGTCCGCCATGGCCTACGGGCCTCCCCCGTCGCCCGGCCGAGGGCAGCAGCCCGGACGGCAGCCGCAGCAGGCCCCCTGGCAGCAGCCCGGCAACGCCTGGCAGCAGCCCCGGCAGCAGCCCGGCGCGGCCTGGCAGCAGCCCCAGCAGGGCGGGCGCACCGCCCAGATGCCCGGACACTACGGGCCCGTCAGCCACGACGACCGGACGTGGTCGCTCATGGCGTACGTGGGCCAGTTCCTCGTCGGCGCGGTCGCACCGGCCATCGTCTTCTTCGGCAAGCCCGGCTCGCCGTTCGTCCGGCGGCACGCCGCGCAGGGCCTCAACATGGGCATCGCCGCGATCACCGTGTGGTTCGTGTTCGGGCCGCTGTCCCTGCTCGTCGACTTCTTCATCTGGGTGCCGCTGCTGTTCACGGCCGCCGTGATGTTCTTCCTCGTCTACGCGGGACGGGCCGCCAACCGAGGCGAGTTCCGCCGCGTACCGGCCGTGGTGGCGTGGCCCATCCTGAAGTAGGGCCGCGCCGGGCCGGCGCTACTACTTCCTGCCCTTGTCGGCGTCGCCGCCCCCCGTGGAGAGGGCGGCGACGAAGGCCTCCTGCGGGACGTCCACCCGCCCGATGGTCTTCATGCGCTTCTTGCCCTCCTTCTGCTTCTCCAGGAGCTTGCGCTTGCGGGAGATGTCGCCGCCGTAGCACTTGGCGAGGACGTCCTTGCGGATCGCGCGGATGTTCTCCCGGGCGATGATCCGGGCGCCGATCGCCGCCTGGATGGGCACCTCGTACTGCTGCCTCGGGATGAGCTCCTTCAGCTTCGAGGTCATCATCAGCCCGTACTCGCGGGCCTTGTCGCGGTGGACGATCTGGCTGAACGCGTCCACCGACTCGCCCTGCAGCAGGATGTCGACCTTCACGAGGTCGGCCTCCTGCTCGCCGCTGGGCTCGTAGTCGAGCGAGGCGTAGCCGCGGGTCCGCGACTTCAGCTGGTCGAAGAAGTCGAAGATGATCTCGGCGAGCGGCAGCGTGTAGCGGATCTCGACGCGGTCCTCCGAGAGGTAGTCCATGCCGAGCAGCGCGCCGCGGCGGCCCTGGCACAGCTCCATGATCGCGCCGATGTGCTCGGCCGGGGACAGCAGCGTCGCCTTCACGACCGGCTCGTACACCGCGCCGACCTTGCCCTCGGGGAACTCGCTGGGGTTGGTGACGGTGTGCTCCGTCCCGTCCTCCATGACCACCCGGTACACGACGTTCGGCGCGGTCGAGATCAGCGAGAGGTCGAACTCGCGCTCCAGCCGCTCCCGGACGATCTCCATGTGCAGCAGGCCGAGGAACCCGCAGCGGAACCCGAACCCGAGCGCCGCCGACGTCTCCGGCTCGTAGACCAGCGCGGCGTCGTTCAGGCGCAGCTTGTCGAGCGCGTCCCGCAGCTCCGGGTACTGGTCTCCGTCCACCGGGTACAGGCCGGAGAACACCATCGGCTTCGGGTCGCGGTAGCCGCCGAGCGGCTCGGGCGCCGGGCGGGACGCGCCGGTCACGGTGTCGCCGACCCGCGCCTGCCGGACGTCCTTCACCCCGGTGATCAGGTAGCCGACCTCGCCGACGCCGAGGCCCTGCACGGGCTCCGGCTCGGGGGAGATCACGCCGACCTCCAGCGTCTCGTGCGCGGCCCCGGTCGACATCATCAGGCTCTTCTCGCGGCGGGACAGGTGCCCGTCCACGATCCGCACGTAGGTGACGACGCCCCGGTAGGTGTCGTACACCGAGTCGAAGATCAGCGCGCGGGCGGGACCGTCCGGGTCGCCGACCGGCGCCGGCACCTCCTCGACGATCTTGTCGAGCAGCTCGCGGACGCCCTCGCCGGTCTTGCCCGACACGCGCAGCACGTCCGACGGGTCGCAGCCGATGATCCCGGCCAGCTCCTCGGCGTACTTGTCCGGCTGCGCCGCCGGGAGGTCGATCTTGTTCAGCACCGGGATGAGGTGCAGGTCGGCCTCCAGCGCCAGGTACAGGTTCGCGAGCGTCTGCGCCTCGATGCCCTGCGCGGCGTCCACCAGCAGGACCGCGCCCTCGCACGCCGCCAGCGACCGCGACACCTCGTAGGAGAAGTCGACGTGCCCGGGGGTGTCGATCAGGTTCAGGACGTGGTCGACGCCGCCGGACGTCCAGGGCAGCCGGACGGCTTGGCTCTTGATCGTGATGCCGCGCTCACGCTCGATGTCCATGCGGTCGAGGTACTGGGCGCGCATCCGGCGCTCCTCGACCACACCCGTCAGCTGCAGCATCCGGTCCGCGAGAGTCGACTTGCCGTGGTCGATGTGCGCGATGATGCAGAAGTTGCGGATGATCGCGGGATCGGTCTTGTCGGGCTGAGGCGCTGGCACCGGGGTCCGTTCGCAAAACTCACTGGTGGGCATGGATGGATGTGCTTCCATAGTCCCATGCCGGGCGCGGTGCTCCGTGCACGGCCCGGTTTGGGGCGGGCACCGGTGATTGGTAAGCTGTGCGACTGCGTGTGGCGTAGCGTCGTGCCCGGGGGGCACCGTCCGCCCCCGTTCAGACATTCCGTTGGAGCCTGCCGGTGAGCAGGCGTGGATCGCTACCAAGCTGAGGCACTACGACGTGGCTAACATCAAGTCCCAGATCAAGCGCAACAAGCAGAACGAGAAGGCCCGCCTGCGCAACAAGGCCGTCAAGTCCGAGCTGAAGACGGCGATCCGCAAGTTCCGCGAGGCCGCCGAGGCCGGCAACGTCGACGACGCGATCGCCGCGCAGCGCCTCGCCGCGCGCAAGCTGGACAAGGCCGTCAGCAAGGGCGTCATCCACAAGAACCAGGCCGCCAACCGCAAGTCGGCGATCGCCAAGCAGGCCGCCGCCCTGCAGTCCGAGTAACCACCGCACGCCCGGGGCCGGCCGCATGCGCGCCGGCTCCGACGCATTTCCGGGGCCGATGTCCATGGACGAACGCCGCATGGTGAAGATCTCCAAGTATCTCGCCAAGCACCTGCGGCACCGCCCCGAGCGGATCGGTCTCTCCCTTTCGCCGGAGGGCTGGGCGGACGTCGCCGAACTGCTCGCCGCCGCCTCACGGCACGGTTTCGCCTTCACCCGCTCCGAACTGGAGCACGTGGTGGAGGCCAACGACAAGAAGCGCTATGAACTGGACGGCGACCGGATACGGGCCGTCCAGGGGCACTCGATCCCGGTCGAGCTGAACCTGCCCGCCGTGCCTCCGCCGGAGTTCCTCTACCACGGCACCGCCGGCCGCTCCGTGGACGCGATCCTGCGCGAGGGGCTGCAGCCGATGGACCGGCACGCCGTCCACCTCTCCCCCGACCGCGAGACGGCCCGGCGCGTCGGCGCCCGCCGCGGCCGGCCGGTCGTCCTCACCGTCGAATCCGGGCGGATGGCCGCCGACGGGCACGAGTTCCGGGTCAGCGCGAACGGCGTGTGGCTGGCCGGGTCCGTCCCGCCGGAATATCTTCGCGAATGACCTCGGCGGCCGCCCAGTCGGGCACGTGCCGCACCCAGTCCGGGCCTCCGCGCGGCCCGAACAGGTACCGGTGGGGCACGATCCCGCGGATGGCCCGGTGCACGTCCAGCCGGTCGTCGATCATGTGGGTGATGCCGAGTTCGGCGCAGTGCCGCGCCTTCTCCGCCCGCTTCCGGCAGAACCGGACGTTCGTCCTGGGCAGGCCCGTCCTGGCGTAGAAGTCGTGGTGGTCGAGCCACGCCAGGGTCCTTTCCCGTATGCGGTCACCGCATTTGGAGATGATCCAGGCGCGCCCTTCGAAAGCCTCGATGAGCCCGGGCAGCACTTCGTAGACGCCTTCGGTCGCCGGCGACGCGAGCGCCTCTTCGAAGCTTCCGTCCAGGAAGGCAGTGTCATCGTCGCCCGGGGCCAGAAGTCCCCCGTGAATGACGCGGCCGAAGTCGATGCCGAGCCGAGGTTCGATGTCCATGCCTCAACTCTCGACCCCCCATCCCTAAAGCAGAACTATTAATAGCCACTCCAGCTATAGTTCGTATCTATGGATTTGAGCCGCCTCTCCACGGACGCGCTCGCCTCGTTCGCCGTCTTCGCAGACCACCTCAACTTCACCCGCGCCGCCGACGAGCTCCACATCTCGCAGCCCGCCCTCCACGTCAAGGTGCGGAAACTCGCCGAGACCCTCGGCCGCCCGCTCTACACCAGGCACGGGCGCCGCCTGGCCCTGACCCCGGCCGGCGAGCAGGTCGCCCGTTTCGCCCGCGACCTCGACGCCCGCGTGGCGGCGTTCCTCGCCGAGGTCGGCGGCACGGCCGCGTCCCGCGCGCCCGTGCTCGCCGCCGGGGAGGGCGCCTACCTGTACCTGCTCGGCGACGCCGTCCGCCCGGGGGTCCGCCTGATCAACGGCGACCGCGCCCGCACCCTCGCCGCCGTCCGCACCGGCCGCGCCGACGTGGGCGTCGCCGTCCTGGACGTGCTGCCGTCCGACGTGGAGACCGAGCTGCTCGCGTCCTACCCGCAGACCCTCGTCATGCCGGACGACCATCCCCTGGCCGCCGAGCCGCGCCTCGCCCTCGCCGACCTCGCGGGGACGAGCCTCATCGTCCCGCCGCCGGCCGGCCCGCACCGCGTCACGCTGGAGCGCGCGCTGCGCGCCGCCGAGGTCCCCTGGTCGCTCGCGGTCGAGGCCGAGGGCTGGCCGCTCATGCTCCACTTCGCCTCGCTGCGGATCGGCCTGGCCGTGGTGAACGGCTGCGTCCCCCCGCCGCCCGGCCTGACCGCGCGCGAGATCATCGACCTGCCCGCCGTCCCCTACTACGCTCTGCATCTGCCGGGCCGGGCGGACGACCCCCTGGTCGCCGACCTTCTGTCCGCCGTCCGCAGAGCTGTGAGGAGTACACCGTGCATTTCGAGATCTCAGTTGACATAGACGCCACCCCCGAGACCGTCTGGAACCTCCTGAAGGACGTCGAGCGGTGGCCCGAGATGACCGATTCGATCGACCGCGTCGAAGTTCTCGACAAGCCGTTCGGCCTTTCCAGCCGGGCGCGCGTCCACCAGCCGAAGCTGCCCGCCGCCGTGTGGACGGTCACCGCTTTCAAGGAGAACGAGACCTTCACCTGGGAGTCCCGGTCGCCCGGCGTCACCACCACGGCCGCGCACGACATCGTCCCGAACGAGAAGGGCGTGACCGCTCGCCTGACCCTCGACCAGAAGGGTCCTCTGGCCCCGCTGATCGGCCTGCTGACGGGCCGTTTGAGCCGCCGCTACGTGACCATGGAGGCCAACGGCCTGAAGGCCAAGGCCGAGCAGTGACGCCGCCTGGCGCCGATGCCCCTCGGCCGGCGCCGCAGGCGGCGGGATTGTCGTAGCGTTCCCGGTCGGACGGCCTCGGCCCTTCCGGACCGTCCGACCCGACCCGCGCCATCCGGGAGACCCGCACGGCGCCGAACCGGCGCCCCGCTCACGGCCCCGTCGTCGCACAGCCGATGCGGTCAGCCCCGGGCGGCGACGATGGCGGCGACGGTCTTCTCCAGCGCGTACGCGGGGTCGGCGGCGCCGCCCTTGACCTGCTCGTCGGCTTCGGCGACGGCCGCGAGCGCCCGCGCGACCCCGTCCCCGGACCAGCCTCTCAGCTGCTTCTGCACCCGGTCGATCTTCCACGGCGGCATGCCCAGCTCCTTCGCCAGCGCCGCGCCCCGCGCTCCTCTCGGCGCGCCGCCGACCTTCGCCAGCCCCCGCACCCCCTGGGCGAGCGCGCTGACGATCAGCACCGGCGCGACGCCCGTGGCGAGCGCCCACCGGAGCTGCTCCAGCGCCTCGGCGAGCCGCCCCTCGATGGCCTTGTCCGCCACCGTGAACCCGCTGACCTCCGCGCGCCCCCGGTAGTACCGGGCGACCGCGGCGTCGTCGATCTTCCCACCGGTGTCGGCGACCAGCTGGCTGCACGCGGACGCCAGCTCCCGCAGGTCGTTCCCCACCGCGTCGATCAGCCCCCGCGCCCCGTCCGCGGAGATCTTCCCGCCCGCCCGGCGGATCTCGGCCCGCACGAAGTCGACCCGCTCCCCCGCCTTCGTCACCTTGGGACACGAGATCTTGCGCGCCTTGAGCTTGGTGAGCCCGTCCACCAGCGCCTTCCCCTTGGCCCCACCGGGATGGACCGCCACCAGCACGACTTCTTCCGCCGGGTTCCCGGCGTACTTGAGCACCTCGGCCGTCAGGTCCTTCCCCAGATCCTGCGCCGACCGGATGACGAGCACCTTCCCGCCCCCGAACAGCGACGGCGACGTCAACTCCGAGATCCGCCCCGGCTCAAGCCCCCCGGGCGCCAGGTCGATGACCTCCACCTCCGGATCCTCCGCCCGCGCGGACGCGACGACCTCCCCGATCGCCCGCTCCACGAGCAGCTCTTCGTCCCCGATCACCAGCACAACCGACTCGACCGCCACACCAGCAGCATGCCACGCCCCAGGACGGGCTCAGTACCGCCGAGCAGCACCGTGACGCCCTCCGCGTGCCGCGTCCGGAGGCTCCCGCCGCAGCCGGTAGAGGGACCCGGGTCCTGGGCCATCCCGGCTCATCGAGTAGGGGCGTCCTGGACGCGGCGGCAGTCGGGGGTCGGGCCCCGCGGATCGGCGCTGTGCGCGCCCGACCGACCCTGTATCTCCCGCAGCGCTTCGTCCCGCCGGCCGGCATGCCGCCAGTGCACGTCGGCCAGCTCGAAGCAGAGCGATCGGGAGTGCCTGAAAGCCTACGCCGCCGTGCTGCAGATGACAGCGTGGGCTGATGGCTGAACACCGCCGGACCCCGGCGGCCACTGTGAGACCTCCTCCCGACTGCGAGCCGACCCGCTCTTGTACTGCGGTTTACAGACCTGTAAGTTAACCCGCGTGTCGAAGTGGTCGATGAGCGGCGAGCGAATCCTGGAGGTGGCCGCGGCGCTCTTCTACGCGGAGGGGATCGGCGCCATCGGCGTCGATCGTGTGGTCGAGGAGTCCGGGGTCTCCAAGCCGACCTTGTACGCGCAGTTCGGCTCGAAGGCGGGCTTGATCGCTGCCGTCCTGGATCGTCGCCGCGAGCAGCGGCAACAAGCAATCGGCGCGTATCTGGCGGACGCCGTCGATCCACCCGCGAGCCAGGTCCTGCGGTTGTTCGACTGGTTCGCCATCGGCCACGCCAAACCGGGGTTCCGCGGGTGTCCGTTCACCAACGCCGCCGCCGAGCTGCCCGACCCCGAGCACCCTGCGCGCCAGGTCATCGCGGAGTACAAGGCCTGGCTTCGTACGGTGCTGACCGACCTGGCCGAGGAAGACGGGCTGCCCGACCCACCGTGGTGGGGCTCGACCCTGGCACTGCTGATCGACGGCGCGAACGCCCGCGTCGTCACCACCGGCGACACCACGGCCATCCAGGACGCCCGCCGCACCGCCGCGGCGCTCATCGCCGCCGCGCCCGCCCTGCCCCTGCCCGTACCCGCCGAGGAGAACCGTTGAAAGAGACCCTGCAGCCCGGACTGACCCACACGATGACCTACGTCGTTCCGGCGACCCGCACGGTGCCGCACCTGCTGCCCGAATCAGGCGACTTCGCCGCCATGCCGCACGTACTGGCCACCGGCTACCTGGTCGGGATCGTGGAGTGGGCCTGCATCGAGACGGTGAAGGGTCACCTCGAGGACGGCGAGATCACCCTGGGCACCCACGTCGACCTCTCCCATCAGGCGCCGACCGTCCCGGGGTCGACCGTGACCATCGAGGTCACGCTGACCGGCGTCGAGGGACGAGCCCTGACCTTCGGCGTCACCGCCCGTGACGATCACGCCGTGATCAGCACCGGCAGCCACCGGCGTGGCGTGGTCAACCACGACCGCTTCGTGAGTCGGCTGCCGCACCCGCAGGTCGGAGCCCGTCGATAAGCCGGCGAGTGTTCGACACCCACCTCCACATCATCGATCCCGCCCACCCACTGGTCGAGAACGGCGGGAAGTCAGGAGGTAGAGGGACGCCAGGGTTGCGGTGCCCGCCAGCGCGTAGGTGAGTTTCGGGGAGAGACCCAAGGTCACGCCGTCCACCAGCTTGCGGGCGAGGTTGAGCGTGCCGGCCCCGGCGCCCCTGTAGGCACGTCGGGTTGTTGATGGCGCGTTGGGGGCGGTCAGTTGCGGGTGATAGCTGTGATGGTGGTTGCGGTGCGGACTATGGCTATGTCTCCTTCCTGGTCGGTGCGGTGGATTTGGGTGTGGAGGCGGCGCAGGAGGGCGAGGGTCGCGGGTGAGGGGTGGCCGTAGTCGTTGTGTTCGCCGACTGAGATCAGCGAGATGGCGGCGTGCGCGGCGGCCAGGAAGCCCGGGTCCTGGCTGCGCGAGCCGTGATGCGGGACTTTCAGGACGTCGACGCGGGGAACGGCCGCTTCCAGGGCGCGTTGGGCGTCCGTTTCGATGTCGCCTGCGAGGAGGGCGCTGAAGCCTGGTTTGCGGGCGACGAGGACGACGCTCGCATTGTTGATCGCGGTGCCGTCGTCCTCCGGTGAGAGGGGTCGGGCGGGGCCGAGCGGGGCCAGGATCGAGAGCGTCAGGTCGCCGATGCGCCATCGCTGGCCCGGTTCGGCGGGGCGGGAACTGAGGCCCGAGGTGTAGCGGGCCTCGCGGCCCGAGGTGGCAGGGGTCGTGAGGACCTGGTGGACCGTGCGGTGGCGGCGGACGCCGGACGTGCCGTTGATGTGGTCGGCGTGCGGGTGGGTCAGGATCAGGAGCGGGACGTCCGTCACGTGGAGACGCCGCAGGCAGCGATCGACCGGGCCCGGCTCCGGGCCGGTGTCGATGACGACGGCCCGGCCCGGGCCGGCGGACAGCGCCAGTGCGTCGCCTTGTCCGACGTCGCAGGCGACCATCTGCCAGCCGGGGGGCGGCCAGCCGGGCGACAGCGCGCGCATGGCGATGACGCCGGCCAGTACGCCGGTCATGGCGGCGGCAGCGATCACGCGGAGGCGGCGGCTGCGCAGGATCAGGACCGCTGCCGCGCCGGCCGCGAGGAGGGTCGCGGCGCCGAGGGCTCCGCCCGTCCAGGGGAGGGTCGCGTAGGGCAGCGCGGCGGCGGTGCGGGCGACCCGGATGATCCAGCCGACGGCGAGGCCGGCGGGCCACACGATCAGCCGGGCGAGGGGCAGCGAGACGAGGGCCGTCACGGTGCCGAGCGCGCCGAGGAGGGTCGCGGGGGCGACGGCGGGCGCGGCCAGCAGGTTCGCGAAGACGGACACCACGCCCACCTCGCCGGAGAGCATCACCAGGACCGGCGCCACCGCGACCTCGGCGGCGGCCGTGACGGCGAGGGCGTCGGCGAGGGGACCGGGCAGCCGGCGGGAGAGCCGTTCCCGCCACGGCGGCGCCAGGACCAGCAGCCCGGCCGTCGCGAGGACCGAGAGCGCGAACCCGTACGAGCGCGCGAGCCCGGGATCGATCAGGACGAGGAGCAGGACGGCGGCCGCCAGCGCGGGAAGCCCCTGGCGTTCCCGGCCGGTGAACAGCGCCAGCAGGCCGATGAGGCCCATGACCGCCGCCCGCAGGACGCTCGGTTCCGGCCGCGCGACGAGGACGAAGGCCGCCACCGCGACGACGGCCACGGGCGGGGCGCGGCGGCGGCCGAGGCCGGTGAGGCGGCACAGCCCGGCCACCGCGCCGACGACGATCGCCAGGTTCGCTCCGGAGACGACGAGGAGATGGGTGAGCCCCGCGGTGCGGAAATCCGCCGCGAGCGCGGGGTCGAGGCGGGAGGTGTCGCCGACGACCATGGCGGGCAGGACTCCGCGCCGGTCGGGCGGCAGGCGGTCCACGGCCGCCCGCAGCTTCGCCCGCACGCGCTCGGCGGCGCGCTGCGGCGCGGACGGCGGACCGAGGACGTCGGGCGGCCCCCGGACGATCACGACCGCGGCGAGGAGACCGCCGCCCTCGGGCCGCACGAACCGCCCGCGCAGCCGCACCCGCTGGCTGGGGATGAGGCGCAGCCAGCGCGGGTCGGCCGCGATGAGCAGCACCGGGACGCGGACCTCGGCATGCCGCACCGCCTCCGCCCGCGCGCGAACAATGATCATGCGTCGGGCGTGGCCGGGTTTCTCCTGCGGATCGCCGGTCACCACCGCCTCGGCCGTCGCGAACCGTCCGGTGCGTGCGAGGTCGTGCACCGGACCGCCGGCCACGGCCGTCGCCCGGAGCGCCACCCCGCACGCCGACGCCGCCGCGCACGCCAGCATGACTCCGACGACGATCCGCCGCCCGCTCGGCCCACCGCCGCCCCGGTCACGACGGCACCGCCCGCCCGATCCCGCATCCGTACGTTCTTCGCCGGGGCTGCGGCGGGAAGTCAGGAGGAAGAAGGAGGCCAGGGCTGCGGTGCCCGCCAGCGCGTAGGTGAGTTTCGGGGAGAGGCCCAAGGTCACGCCGGCCGTCAGCCAGGTGGCGAGGGCGGGGATCAGCAGGCGGATGTCGCGGGTCACACGCGGACCATGGGTTTCAGGTCGGCGAACCGGTGGGCGCCTATGCCGCTGACCTCCTGGAGTTGCTCGACCGAGCGGAAACCGCCGTGCTGGGTGCGGTAGGCGACGATGCGCTGGGCGAGCACGGGGCCCACGCCGGGGAGGTCGTCGAGCTGGTCGGGGGTGGCGGTGTTCAGGTCGAGCGGTGTGCCGGGCGCCCCGGAGGCGGACGCGGCGGGTGCCGGCGCGGGCGTGGGGCGCGGGACGCCGACCGGGATCTGTTCGCCGTCCACCAGCTTGCGGGCGAGGTTGAGCGTGCCGGTCCCGGCGCCCCGGCGGACGCCCCCGGCCGCCTTGATCGCTTCGGCGACCCGGGACCCGGACGGCAGCGTGACCACACCCGGGTGCCTGACCTTGCCGAGGACGTGGACGACCACCGAGGACGCCGCCGCCGGGGCCGCGGACGCGGTGGGCCGCGGGTCGGTGAGCGCGGCGCTCGCCATCGGGGCCGCGGACGCCTGCGGGCGCGGGCGCGCGAGCCACAGGTAGCCCGCGGCCACCAGGGCCGCGACCACGCCGATGAGGACGAGCGTCCGGACGTGGGACCGGTCGGGCGTCGCGCGTAAGCGGGCGGCCGGGGGCGCGTCGGACGGCGGGGAGGGCGGCTTCAGCCGTCCCATCAAGGTGTGCAGGCGGTCGTGCGGGTCGGGTCTCATGCCGTCCGACGCTAGGGAGGCGCGGCGCCCCGTCGCGGCACGTTGAGCAATTGTGGATAACTCTGCGTCAGTGGCGCCCCGTGGCGGTGCGGGCGGCGGCAGCGGCCGGCACCAGGAGGCCGGCGATGAGCACCGTGACGCGCCGCAGCGAGTCCGGGTCGGAGAGGTACACGCCGCCGAACACGGCGATCGCGAGGACGTTCGCCAGCAGCGCGCCGGTGTTCGTCAGCGCGGAGACCGCCGATGCCCTCGCAGGCCCCACCGCACCCGCGACGCGGTCGACGAGCGGGCTGAACCCGGCGGCGTGCCCCGCGCCCGCGACGTACAGGAGCGGAACCGAGAGCAGCGCCGGCCAGCCGTTCTCAGTCAGGACGGCCAAGACCAAGACGGCGATGGCGAAGGACAGCAGGCCGGCCGAGGGAAGCTTCGTCCGCAGCGGAAAGCGGGTCCAGCCCAGGCCCACGGTGGCGAACCCCATCGTGTACGGGACGAACGTGAGCCCGGCCCGCAGCGGTGAGAAGCCGAGGACGTCCTGCAGATACAGCGCGAGCGTGAACAGGAACCCCGCGTAGGCGCCCATCACCGAGCAGGCGGCGAACAGGCCGGGCCGGACGGACGGGCTCCGGAACACGGAGAGGTCCAGCAGCGGAGACGCCGCCCTCAGCTCGTAAGCGCAGAACACCCCCAGCAGGGCGCAGCCGACCGCCAGGGACGGCCATGTCCAGACAGGCCAGTGCTGTTCCCTCCCGAGCACGAGCGGCACCACGAACGCGGCCATCCCGCACGAGAGCAGCGCCACGCCCACGAGGTCCAGACGCGTTTCCTTCGTAGGTTCCGGAGGCATCACCCGCGGCCCTATGACGAGCAGCAGTGCGCCGATGGGGACGTTGACCAGGAAGATGGGGCGCCAGCTCCCGCCGAGGGTCACGATGACCCCTCCCATGACCTGCCCCAAGGCGACCCCCAGCGCCAGGACCATCGAATAGAGCCCGAGCGCACGTGCTCGGGCGGTCCCGTCGAAAGCCAACTGGATGAGGGAGAGCACCTGCGGCAGCAGCATCGCGGCCGACGCGCCCTGGCACACCCTCGCGGCGACGAGCACGGCGCCGTTCGGTGCCAGCCCGCACGCCAGGGACGCGGCGGTGAATCCGAACAGCCCGAAGAAGAACATCGCGCGGTATCCGCACTTGTCCCCCAGGCGCGCGCCCGTGACGACCAGTACGGCCAGGGCGAAGCTGTATCCGCCCGTGACGAGTTGCAGCAGCGCCCCAGACGAATGCAGCCCCTCCGCGATGTTGGGCATCGCCACCGCCACGATGGAGCCGTCCATCGAGACCATCGTCTGCCCTGCGAGCAGGACCACCAGCAGCCATCGTCCGACCATTCGGCGAGTCTCCATCGAGGCCGCCGGGAACGCTTGAAGATGTTTGTCCTGCGTACGATGGCGACCATGCGCCAGTCGACGCCTGTGGCCGTGACGGACGATTTCGCCGTCCACACGGTGCGCTGCACGGATCACCGGCCCGGCTGGTCGGAACCGGAGCCGTTCACCGGCCACCAGGTCGTCCTGGTCAGGCGGGGACGGTTCCGCATGCGCTCGCGCCGGGGACGCGCGGTGATCGACCCCACGATGGGCTACGCGCAGGCTCCGGACGAGGAGGGCCAGTTCGCGCACCCCGCGGGCGGTGACGTGTGCACCGCCATCACCCTCTCCCCCGATCTATGGCGTGGAGAGTCCGGCATGGTCAGGGTCGGGGCGCGCGCGGACGTCGCCCATCGCCTCCTCCTGCGCGCCGGTCCCGACGCCGCCTACCAGGCGGCCGAACACCTGCTGAGCCTGCTCGACCACCTGAGCCTGGACGACGCGCGGGGAACGCGTCGCGCACTGGTGGACGAGGCCCGCGAGGCCATCGTCAGCGGCCATCCCCAGGCGTCCGGGCTCGTCCCGCTGGCGCGGTTCCTGGACGTCTCGCCGTCCCACCTGAGCCGGACGTTCCGCCGCCAGACCGGCATGTCCGTCACCCGCTACCGCAACCGGGTCCGGGTGAGCCGCGCGCTCGACCGCATCGAGCGGGGCGAGCGCGACCTGGCGGGCCTTGCCGCCGATCTCGGTTTCGCCGACCACGCGCACCTCACCCGGACGGTGAAGGCGGAGACGGGCCACCCACCGGCCGCTCTCCGCCGGCTCCTCACGGCCTGACCCGTCAGAGCTGGGGCGCCACCACGACGCCGAGCATGCCGGGGCCGACGTGGGCGCCGATGACCGGGCCCACCTCGCCGACGTAGACGTCCTCCACGCGGGGGATGCGTTCGCGCAGGCGCGCGGCGAGCGTTTCGGCGCGGGACGAGGCGAACAGGTGCTGGACGCCCAGGTCGACCTTGCGGTCGCCGGCCTCGGCGACGGCCAGCTCTTCGAGCCGGGCCAGCGCGCGCGTGGACGTGCGCACCTTCTCCAGCGGCGCTATCCGCCCGTCGGCGATGTCCAGGAGCGGCTTCACCATGAGCGCCGACCCCAGGAGCGTCGCGGCGGCGCCGATCCGGCCGCCGCGCCGCAGGTGCTCAAGGGTGTCGACGTAGATGAGGGACCGGGTGAGTTCCGCCCGGCGGGACGCGGCGGAGGCGGCCTGCTCGGCGGTGCCGCCGGCGAGGGCGGCGGCGGCCGCGGAGAGCGCGGCGAAACCGAGCCCCATCCCGATGGTGCCGGTGTCGACGACGGTCACGGGCACGGGCGCGTCGCGGGCGGCGAGGCGGGCGGCCTCGACGGTCCCGGACAGGGCGGCCGACAGGTGCACGGAGACGACGTGGGCCGCTCCGGACGAGGCGGCGGCCTTGTAGACGTCGGCGAAGCGTTCGGGCGCCGGGCGCGACGTGGTGATGGGGCGCCATTCCTTCAGCGCCTGCGCGGCCTCGGCGGCGCTGATGTCGCCTTCGTCGCGGGTGGCGCCGCCGACGGCGATCTGCAGCGGGACGACGGTCAGCCCGTGCCGTCCGGCGAGCCCGGCGGGGAGGTAGGCGGTGGAATCCGTGACGACCGCGACCGCACTGCCCATGGTGGCGACCCTACCCGCCGCCGGGGAGGCGCGTCAGGGCTGGACGGGCACGCCGCCGCGCCAGATGCGCAGCGCCCGGAGCCCGAACGCCCACGCGAACGCGCCCTCGTGGTCGGCGTCCCACAGGACGATGTCGGCGAGCATGCCGGGGGCGAGGGAGCCGCGGTCGCCGACGCGCAGCGCGGCGGCGCCGCCGAGGGTGGCGGCGCGCAGCGCCTCGGTGACGCTGAGCCCGAACATGGCGACGGACAGCCCGATGACGAGCGGCATCGAGGTGATGCCGCACTGCCCGGGGTTGTGGTCGGTGCCGAGCGCGACGGTGACGCCGCGGTCGAGCATCTGCCGGACGGGCGCGGGCGAGCGGCTGCTGTTCAGGGCGCTGCCGGGGCAGACGGTGGCGGTGACGCCGGCGTGCGCGAGGGCCTTGATGTCGTCGTCGCTGGCCTGGGTGAGCAGGTCGGCGGACGCGCAGCCGACCTCGGCGGCGACCTGCGCCGCGCCGATGCGCTCGTTGGCGCAGGCGTGCATGCGGGCCTTCAGCCCGGCGCGCTTGCCGGTGAGCAGCAGGGCGCGGGCCTCCTCGGCGGTGAAGTGGCCCTCGTCGCAGTAGACGTCGATCGAGTCGGCGCCGGCGACGGCGGCGTCGCCGGCCCACAGCCGGACGGCCTCGATGTAGTCGCGGCGGCGGCCGAAGAACTCGGGCGGCAGGATGTGCGCGGCGAGGAACGTCGCGTGGATGCGCGGCATGGACGGCTCGCCCTCCAGCGACCGCAGCATCCGGATGTCGGCGAGCTCGCCGTCGCGGGTGAGGTGGTAGCCGGTCTTGGCCTCGACGGTGGTGGTGCCGGCGAGGATCCACTGGCGGAGCCGTTCGCGGACGCCGTTGCACAGCGTCCAGGGGTCGGTGCCGCGGGTGACGGTGACGGTCGAGTTGACGCCGCCGCCCGCCGCGGTGATGGCGGAGTGCGACGACCCGCTGGTGCGCATGGCCAGTTCGGCCCAGCGGTTGCCCGCGTAGACGGGGTGGGAGTGCGCGTCGATGAGGCCGGGGGTGACGAGGCCGCCGCCGAGGTTCTCGACGTGGTCGACGTCCACGATGTCGTCGATGATGCCGGGGACGCTCTGCGGGAGGTCGGATGCGGGCCCGGCCCAGACGATCCGGTCGTCGTGGATGAGGACCGCGGCGTTGCTGCAGACGTCGGTGCCCGTCCAGAGCCTGCCGATGTTCGTCAACAGCCGTACCGTCATAGGGTCACCGACCTGAGAGGAGCCGTGCGCGGTGCCGCGCGGGATGGCGCTGGAGGGGGCCGCCCGCCCTCATTCCAGTGTTCGGACCTGCCATGGCCACCTGCTCTCGATCCGAAACACCGACTGGGTGCCGGCGATCAAGCTCACCGTTGGAGGGTCGGGTGGCCGGACGACCACCGCTGGCAACGAGACCGGAGATATCGGTTTCGTCACGGTAGTGCACCGAAGGCCCGTCCGACAACCTTTCGTCGCAGCGCATCGACAGCCATCACCCCGCCCCTAGCTCTATGACCGTACGGATTTCAACCGCACCGTCAAGCGGATTGGACAAGCTGTCACCGTTCGGCGACCGAGATGGCCCTTCTGCCGGTTTCGGTCGTGTCCGAGGGGCGCGATCCGGGCCGCGGTGAACGCCCGGCCTCCGGGTTTCCCCGGAGACCGGGCCGGTTTCGGGCCGCCGGAAGGGGTCAGGCCGTCGGGGAGACGGTCTCGTACTGCGCGAGCTCGCCGGCGAGGCCCGCCGGGACCCGCGCGTGCAGGACCGTGCCCTCCGCGACGTGGTCCTGCTTGAGCACCTCGCCGCGCTCGTGCACCTGGGCGACGAGGTCGCCGCGCTCGTACGGGACGAGGACGTGCAGCTCGCTCTCCAGCCCCGGCAGGTCGGCCTCGATGGCCGCGCGCAGCTCGTCGATGCCGAACCCGGTGCGGGCGGAGACGACGACGCTGTGCGGCTCGCGCCGCTGCAGCCGCGCGAGCGCGAGGTCGTCGGCCGCGTCCGCCTTGTTGATGACGATGATCTCCGGGATCCGGTCCGCGCCGATCTCGCGGAGCACTTCGCGGACGGCGTCGATCTGGGCCTCGGGGTCGGGGTCGGAGCCGTCCACGACGTGCAGGATCAGCCCGGCGTCGGTGACCTCCTCCAGCGTCGACCGGAACGCCTCGACGAGCTGGTGCGGCAGGTGCCGCACGAACCCGACGGTGTCGGCGAGGGTGTAGGCGCGGCCGCCGGGCGTCTCGGCGCGCCGGACGGTCGGGTCGAGGGTGGCGAACAGCGCGTTCTCCACCAGCACCCCGGCGCCGGTGAGCCGGTTGAGCAGCGACGACTTGCCCGCGTTGGTGTAGCCGGCGATGGCGACGGCGGGCACCTGGTTGCGCCGGCGCTCGCCGCGCTTGGTGTCGCGCGCCTTGGACATCTCGGCGATCTGCCGGCGCAGCTTGGCCATCCGGGTGCGGATCCGCCGCCGGTCCAGCTCGATCTTGGTCTCGCCGGGGCCGCGGCCGCCGATGCCGACGCCGCCCGCGGCGCGCCCGCCGACCTGCCGGGACAGGTTGCCGCCCCAGCCGCGCAGCCGCGGCAGCAGGTAGTCGAGCTGCGCCAGCTCGACCTGCGCCTTGCCCTCGCGGCTCTTGGCGTGCTGGGCGAAGATGTCCAGGATCAGCGCGGTCCGGTCGATGACCTTGACCTGGACGGTCTCCTCCAGGTGCCGCAGCTGGCTCGGGGCCAGTTCGCCGTCGCAGATGACGGTGTCGGCGCCGGTGGAGATCACGACGTCGCGCAGCTCCGCGGCCTTGCCGGAGCCGATGTAGGTGGCCGGGTCGGGGCGGGACCGGCGCTGGACGAGCCCCTCGAGCACCTGCGAGCCCGCGGTCTCGGCGAGCAGCGCCAGCTCGCGCAGGGAGTTCTCGGCCTCCTCGGCCGTCCCGTCCGTCCACACGCCCACGAGGACGACCCGCTCCAGGCGCAGCGCGCGGTACTCGACCTCGGTGACGTCGGTCAGCTCGGTGGACAGGCCCGCGACGCGTCGCAGCGCCCGCCGGTCCTCCAGGTCGAGCTCACCCGTCATGGGCTCGTACTCGAACTCGTCCTGGAGCTCGAAGTCTGTCTGGTCTGAAGAGAAAGGTTGAGTCATATGTCCTCGGTAGAACGCCGCCTCGCGGCCGTATCTTCCCGGCGATGGTCTCACGCACCTTCCCCGCGGGTCACCCGGTTATCCCCATGGTTTCCGCTCTGGGTTGACGTAAGCGCACGCGGGGAGGTGCACCGGTACCCGCTTTGACCGGGCCTCGCGGTGCCGAGTACCGTCTCCACGTAACAGAAGTCGAATTTCGCGATACGGAAATCGTACGAAAGGGCAGGCAGATGGCTGGACTGGAAGGCATCGAGGTCACCGGACCCCTCGGCGATCGGTACGAGGAGATCCTGACCCCCGAGGCGCTCGGCCTGCTCGCCGCCCTCCAGCGCGAGCTGGGCGCCCGCCGCAAGGAGCTGCTGGAGGCCCGCGCCGCGCGCCAGCGCGAGCTGTCGGCGGGCGGGACGCTGGACTTCCTGCCCGAGACCGCGCACATCCGCGAGGACGGCTCGTGGCGCGTCGCCGACCCGGCGCCCGGCCTGGTGGACCGCCGCGTCGAGATCACCGGCCCGACCGACCGGAAGATGACGATCAACGCGCTCAACTCGGGCGCGAAGGTGTGGCTGGCCGACTTCGAGGACGCCAACACGCCGCTGTGGAACAACATGATCGAGGGCCAGCTGAACCTGCGGGACGCCCTCGACCGCACCATCGACTTCACCGACGAGAAGACCGGCAAGACCTACGCGCTCAAGGACGACGAGGAGCTCGCGACCATCGTCGTGCGGCCGCGCGGCTGGCACATGGAGGAGAAGCACCTCCTCGTCGACGGCGAGCCCATGTCCGGGTCGCTGTTCGACTTCGGCCTCTACTTCTTCCACTCGGCGCGGCGCCAGCTGGCCAAGGGCAAGGGGCCGTACTACTACCTGCCGAAGATGGAGAGCCACCTTGAGGCGCGGCTCTGGAACGACGCGTTCAACCTCGCCCAGGACCACCTGGGCATCCCGCGCGGCACCATCCGCGCGACCGTCCTGATCGAGACGATCCCCGCCGCGTTCGAGATGGAGGAGATCCTCTACGAGCTGCGCGACCACTCCGCGGGCCTGAACGCCGGCCGCTGGGACTACCTCTTCTCCGTCATCAAGAAGTTCCGCGACCGGGGCGCCGCGTTCGTCCTGCCGGAGCGCAACGCCATCACGATGACCGCGCCGTTCATGCGCGCCTACACCGAGCTGCTCGTCCGGACGTGCCACAAGCGCGGCGCGCACGCGATCGGCGGCATGGCGGCGTTCATCCCGTCCCGCCGGGACGAGGAGGTCAACAAGGTCGCGCTGGAGAAGGTCCGCGCCGACAAGACCCGCGAGTCCGGCGACGGCTTCGACGGCTCCTGGGTCGCCCACCCCGACCTGGTCCCGGTCTGCCGCGAGGTGTTCGACGGCGTCCTCGGCGACAAGCCGAACCAGCTCGACCGGCTCCGCGAGGACGTCGACGTCACCGCGGCCGACCTGCTCAACGTCAAGGACACCCCGGGCGAGATCACCGAGGCGGGCCTGCGCAACAACATCGACGTGGCGCTGCGCTACCTCGCCACCTGGCTGGACGGCGCCGGCGCGGTCGCGATCCACAACCTGATGGAGGACGCGGCCACGGCCGAGATCTCCCGCTCCCAGGTGTGGCAGTGGATCTACAACGGCGTCTCCACCGCCGAGGGCAGGAAGATCACCAAGGAGTGGGTCGAGCAGCTCCTGGACGAGGAGCTCGGCAAGATCCGCGCCGAGCTCGGCGAGGCGTACAACGAGCCCCGCTACAACGAGGCCGTGGCCCTCTTCAAGGAGGTCACCCTGGCGGACGAGTACTCGGAGTTCCTCACCACCCCGGCCTACCAGCGGTTCCCGTGATCGCGTAAGGCGCCGCCCCGGCGGCCCGGCCTCGGTCGCCGGGCCGCCGGGGCACCTCATCGGCCGCCGCGGCGCATCCCGCGCACCGCGGCGCGCCGCAGGCCCCGCGGCGGGGCCGGCCGGATCTTGCGGGGGTCGCGGGGGCGGAGGATGGTGGTAGTGATGGAATCCATGCTCACAGGGCTCGCACCGCGGCTCGGCGGGATCGTCGGGCCGGAACGGGTGATCACCGATCCGGTGCGGCTGCGCACCTACGAGTGCGACGGCCTCACCAACCACCGGTGCACGCCCGGGATCGTCGTGCTGCCCGACACGGCCGAGCAGATCGCGGCGATCGTGCGGGAGTGCGCGGCGGCGGGCGTGCCGTACGTGGCGCGCGGGTCGGGGACTGGGCTGTCCGGCGGGGCGCTCCCCCGCGCCGACGGCGTGCTGATCGTCACCGCCCGGATGCGCCGGATCCTGGAGATCGACATCCCCGGGCAGCGCGCCGTGGTGGAGCCCGGCGTGATCAACCTGGACGTGACGCGGGCCGTCCGGCCGTACGGGTACTACTTCGCGCCCGACCCGTCCAGCCAGCAGATCTGCTCGGTCGGCGGGAACGTCGCGGAGAACTCCGGCGGCGCGCACTGCCTGAAGTACGGGTTCACCGCGCACCACGTGCTGGCCTGCGAGGTCGTCACACCGGACGGCGAGCTGGTGGAGCTGGCGGCGGACGCGCCCGGCTACGACCTGCTCGGCGTGTTCGTCGGCGCGGAGGGCACGCTCGGCATCACCACCAAGGTCACGGTGCGGCTGACGCGGTTGCCGGAGACGGTGCAGACGCTGCTGGCGGCGTTCGACTCGATCGAGGCGGGCGGCACCGCGGTGTCGGCGATCATCGGGGCGGGCGTCGTCCCGGCGGCGATCGAGATGATGGACGCCCTCGCGATCGAGGCGGCCGAGGCGGCGGTGCGCTGCGAGTACCCGGCGGGCGCCGGGTCGGTGCTGATCGTGGAGCTGGACGGCCCGGAGGCCGAGGTCGCCGCGCAGTTCGCCGAGGTGGAGCGGCTGTGCCGGGACGCGGGCGCGTTCGAGATCCGGATCGCCGCCGACGACGAGGAGCGCGCGCTGATCTGGAAGGGCCGCAAGTCCGCGTTCGCGGCGGTCGGCCGGATCAGCCCCGCCTACCTCGTCCAGGACGGCGTGATCCCGCGGACGGTGCTGCCGGAGGTGCTGGCGGGCATCGACGCGCTGTCGGCCGAGTCGGGCGTGCGGGTCGCGAACGTGTTCCACGCGGGCGACGGGAACCTGCATCCGCTGGTGCTGTTCGACGACGCGGAGGAGGGCGCCGAGGAGCGCGCCGAGACCGTGTCGGGAGCGATCCTCGACCTGTGCATCCAGCACGGCGGCTCCATCACCGGCGAGCACGGCGTGGGCGTCGACAAGGCCCGGTACATGCCGCGCATGTTCACCGACGCCGACCTGGACACGATGCAGATGGTCCGCTGCGGGTTCGACCCCGCGGGGCTGTGCAACCCGGGCAAGGTCTTCCCCACGCCGCGGCTGTGCGGCGAGGTGCCCGGCAAGCACAAGGGCCCGCACCCGTACGAAGGAAAGGCGGACATCTTCTGATGCGCCCCCTGGACGCACTGGCGAAGGTCTGCGCCGACGTACGCCCCGGCGAGCCCGCGGAGGGCGTGCTGGGCGTCGAGCCCGCGCTCGTCGCCGCGCCGAAGGACCTGACCGAGGCCGCCGACATCATGCGCGTCGCCGCCGAGAAGGGGCTCGCGGTCGTCCCGCGCGGGGCCGAGACCCGCCTCGACTGGGGGACGCCCCCGCAGCGCTGCGACCTGCTGATCGACACCCACCGGCTGGACAGGCTCGTCGAGCACACGGCGGGCGACCTCGTCGCGAAGGCCGAGGCCGGGCTCCCCATGGAGCGGCTCGGCGAGCGGCTCGCGGAACGCGGCCAGCGCCTCGCCCTGGACGTGCCGCTGCCGGGCTCGACGGTCGGCGGGACGATCGCGACCGGCGCCGCCGGCCCGCTCCGCACGATGTACGGGACGCCGCGGAACCTGGTCATCGGGCTCACGATCGTCCGGGCGGACGGCCAGGTCGCGCGGTCGGGCGGCAAGGTCGTCAAGAACGTCGCCGGATACGACCTGGGCCGGCTGTTCTCCGGCTCGTTCGGCACCCTGGGGCTGATCGTGGAGGCGACGTTCCGCCTGCACCCGATCCCCGCGGCGACCGCGTACGTGACGTGCGCCGTGGACGGCCCGGAGCAGGCGCACGACGCCGTGCAGAGCGTCCTCCACTCCCCCGTGGCGCCCAGCGCCGTCGAGTACATCGGGCCGAGCACGGTTTCCGTGCTCCTGGAAGGCGTGCCGGACGGCGTCGCCGCGCGCGCCGGGCAGACCGCGGAACTCCTCGGCGAGACCGCCGGGATCTCCGATACCGCACCGGACGGCTGGGGACGCTATCCCGACGGCACCACGCTCATCGACATCAGCGCACCGCCGCCTTCGCTCCGCGACGTCCTCACGTTGCTCGGTCCCGGCACCCCGGTCACATGGAGCGGCAGCGGCCACGGGCACGTCGGCCTCGACGCGGGGATGACCGCGCAGGAGGTCGCCGATCTCCTGGGCCGGCTGAGGGACGTGCTGGGCCGCCACCGCGGCCATGCCGTCGTCCGCTACGCCCCGGAAGGGGTGCGCGGCGAGATCGACCTGTGGGGGCCGGTTCCGGCGCTCGCGCTGATGCGGCGCGTCAAGGACCAGTTCGACCCTGATCACCGGCTGTCCCCCGGCCGCTTCGTGGGAGGTATCTGATGAGCACCCAGGACGACCTCCCGGATCTCCTCAACGACTGCGTCCACTGCGGTTTCTGCCTGCCCACGTGCCCGACGTACGTGCTGTGGGGCGAGGAGATGGACTCCCCCAGGGGCCGCATCCACCTCATGCAGCAGCATGTGGAGGGCGCACCCCTCAGCGGGCCGATGGTCGAGCACTTCGACCGCTGCCTCGGATGCATGGCGTGCGTGACGTCCTGCCCGTCCGGCGTCCAGTACGACCGTCTCATCGAGCACACCCGCGCCGAGGTGGAGAGCGAACATCCCCGTCCGCTGAAGGAGCGGGCCGTCAGGGAGCTGGTCTTCCAGCTGTTCCCGTACAAGCGGAGGCTGCGCGCGCTGCGCGGCCCCCTGCGCGCCTACCAGAAGTCGGGGCTGGAGCGCCTCGTGCGGCGCAGCGGGATCCTGGAGCGCCTGTCCCCGTCGATCGCCGCGATGGAACGGCTCGCGCCGCCCCTCGGCAGGGCGCCGAGGCTGCCGGAGCGGGTCGCCGCGCGCGGCGGGCGCCGCGCCGCGGTCGGGATGCTGACCGGCTGCGTGCAGGGCGAGTTCTTCCCCGGCGTCAACGCCGCCACGGCCCGCGTCCTGGCCCTTGAGGGCTGCGACGTCGTCATCCCCCGCGGCCAGGGGTGCTGCGGGGCGCTGTCCCTGCACTCGGGGCGCGCCGAGGAGGCCCGCGCGTTCGCCCGCCGGACGATCGAGGCGTTCGAGGACGTCGACGTCATCGTGGTCAACTCGGCGGGCTGCGGGTCCGCGATGAAGGAGTACGAGGCGCTGCTCGCCGGCGACCCCGCCTGGGCGGAGCGCGCGAAGGCGCTCTCGGCGAAGACCAGGGACTTCGCCGAGTACCTCGTGGAACTCGGGCCCCGCGCGGAACGGAGGCCACTTCCGGTCACGGTCGCCTACCACGACGCCTGCCACCTCGCCCACGCCCAGGGCGTGCGCCGCCAGCCCCGCGCGCTGCTGGCCGCCATTCCCGGGCTGACCGTGCGGGAGATCGCCGAACCCGACGTCTGCTGCGGCTCGGCCGGAACATATAACCTGTTCCAGCCGGAGGCCGCCGGCGAACTCGGCGACCGCAAGGCGGTGAACGTGGACGCCACCGGAGCCGAACTACTGGTCGCCGCCAACCCCGGCTGCTCGATGCAGATCGCCACAGCGCTGCGCCGGCGCGGCGCCGGCATCGCGGTCGCGCACACCGCGCAGGTGCTGGACGCCTCCCTGCGGGGTCTCGGCCGCGACGCCCTCGTCGCGCGCCGTTCGTAGGCCGCGCGCCCGGACCACCGCCGATCCGGGCGTCCGGTATCGTGTCCAGCCGCCGTTGCCGACCCAACTCGATAGGACGCGCTTACTTAGCCTGGAGCAGGCACGAGGGAGCACGCACCATCATGTCCAACAGCACCTACCAGCCGTACCGTTCGCACCGCCGAAGAAGGAAGACGAGCGCGGGAAGGCTCGGCCTCGCCGGGGCCGTCACCGGCGCCGTGGGGATCGCCGCGATCGCCGCGGGCATCGTCGTCCTGCGCCCGGGCGCCGACGGCGCCGGGGAGGCGTCCCAGCCGACGCTGGCGAGCCAGGGCGACGGCGCCCGCCCCGGCTCCACCGTCCCCTCGCCGGACGCGGGCCCGCCGGTGAACTTCACGACCCCCGAGGGCTACGGCTACAGCCTGGCCGCCGTCCGCGCCGGCACCGGCCGGCAGCCGCTCGGCGCCACGAAGGCGCCGCCGTCCGGGACGACGTACGCCTACGCCGACTACATCCTCACCAACACCCAGCGCCGGGCCGTCCTGCTGGACTTCCCCGCCGACCTGTTCATGCCGAAGGCGCAGGTGCCGAAGGCGGCGCGGGAGCGGTGCATGCCGCAGGCGGGCATCCCCGGCGACATGTGCACGCTGCCGAACCACAGCAGGATCACCGCCCGGATCGACGGGTCGAAGCCGCCGGTCGACGACAACGGCAGCAAGATGATGCCCGGCGGAGCCTCCTACCTCGTGCGGATCGCCTCCGACCTACCGGTCAACGCCGGCCTCTCCGCCGACGACCTTCGGCTGTACGTGTGGAACGCCCGCTACACCAGCGACCGCAAGGGCATCCGGCTCGCCTTCCCCTGACCGGCGCGGGCTAGGGGCGGCGGGTGAAGCCGATGTCCTGGTAGGCGGGTTCGAGGAAGCCGCAGGCGCCCATGTTGGCCAGGTCGGCGCGCACGGCGACGAGCTGCGGACGCTGGTACAGCGGCAGCACCGACGCCTGGCGCCAGATGAGCCGGTCCGCCCTGTTCACAAGGACGTGAATCCTCTCCGGGTCGATCTCCGCGATCGCCCGGTCCATCGCCGTGTCTATGGCGGCCGTTCCCGTGCGGGAGTAGTTCTGCTGGACGGCGCCTCCACGCGGCCGCGCGAACACCGCTCTCATGGGTGAGACCGGGAACGAGGTGCCCAGCCACGAGAACGGGACGATGTCGAAGCCGCCCCGCGTGACGTAGGTGTCGAGGGCGTCGTCGGCCGGGACGGGCCTGATGTCGACCCGGACGCCGATACGTGCGAGCAGCGCACGGGCCAGTTCCGCTTCGCGTTTGCTCACCGGGACTCCGGACGGGATCACGAACCGCAGTGCGAGCGTCCGCCCGGCCTTGGCACGGTACTCGCCGCGTCGCCGCCACCCCGCCTCGTCGAGGAGTCGCTCCGCGCGTGCCGGGTCGTAGGTTCCGAGCGCATCCGAGTTGTCGCGGTAACCGTCCTGGGTGTTGACGTAGAAGTGGTTGCCGAGCGTCCGGACGGGGACGCCGAGCCCGGAGAGGTCGGATCGCGCGATCACCCGGCGGTCGATGCCGAGCATGACCGCGCGCCGCACGCGGACGTCCGACAGGATCGGTCCGGCGGCGTTGAAGGTGAAGTGCCGCCAGTCGGGCCCGCCGGCACGGCGTATGTCGGCGCCGGGGACGTCCTGGAGGCGCCGCATCGCGCCCGCGTCCAGCCCGATGTCCATGAGGTCGATCTCGTGGTTGGCGAACGCGCCTGGCATCGCGCTGGTGTCCATCGCCCGGTAGACGATGCGGTCGAGCTTCGCGGGCGCGCCCCACCAGGCCGGGTCGCGCACCAGCGTGACGGTCTTGCCGGTGCGGTCGAGCCGCTGGGCCTTGAACGGTCCCGCCGTGACGGGCAGCCGGTTCAGCCAGCCGGTGTTGAACTCGCGCGGGGAGGCGTACGCGGCGGCCGGGTAGAGCGGGCTGAACAGGCTCCGCCAGTCGGCGTACGTCCGGGCGAACGTCACCTTCACCTCGTTCGGCAGGGCGCCCCGCTCGACGTGCTCGATCAGGCGGTAGCCGGAGACGGTGGACACCTCGTAGCGCGGGTCGCGTCCGGACAGCGCACGGGCCTGGGCTGCGAAATCGGCGTATCCGAGCGGGCGGCCGTCGGACCATCTGGCCCGCGGGTTGAGCCTGTAGGTGACGGTCTGGCCGCGCCCGGTGCGCTTCAGCGCGGCCGATTCCAGGTACTCCGGGACGGGATGCGGGACGGATCTCTCGTCGGCGCGCATCAGATACGGCAGGACGCCCTGGATGACGTGCTCCACCGCGCCCTTGGCGCCGTCGACGTGGTTGAAGTTCCACTGGGACGGGAACTCCGGCAGCGCCCAGCGGAGCGTCCCGCCGCCCGCGATCCGGCCGCGCGGGGCGGGATTGACGTCCGAGGCCGGCAGCCGTCCGGACGCGTCGCCTCGCTGTTCCAGGTCACCGCATCCGCTCAGCAGCACGGCGGCCAGGAGGGCCGCGCCGAGCATCCGCTTCACTGCCGGGCCCCCGCACCGACGAGGGGATGGTGGCAGGCGACCGACCGGTCCGCGCCTCCCCATGGCTTCGGGTCCTGTTCGTCGCACAGGCGGGCGTCCTCCTTCGCGAGCACGGCGTAGCGGGGGCACCGGAATCGGAAACGGCATCCGGTGAGCGGTGACATCGGGTCCGGCGGGTCTCCACGCAGGCGGACGCGCCGCAACAGCGCACGCGTGTAGGGGTGGGCCGGTGCCCGGTACACGTCGGGCGTCGGTCCCAGTTCGACGATCCGGCCCATGTACATGACGGCGACCCGGTCGGCGATGCGGTGGACGACGGCCAGGTCATGGGCGACGAGCAGATACGCCAGGCCGAGGCGGTCGCGGAGGCTCTCCAACAGGGCCATCACGCTCGCCTGCACGGACACGTCCAAAGCGGACACGGGTTCGTCCAGCAGGAGCAGACGCGGTTCCAAGGCGAGCGCTCTGGCGATGGCCACGCGCTGCCTCTGCCCGCCCGAGAGCGCGTGCGGGAAACGCCTGGCGTGCTCGCTCTCCAAGCCCACCAGCTCCAGCGACTCCTTCACGCGGCTTTCGATCAGCGAGGACGGGAACCCGTGCGCGGTCAGGGGCTCGGCGATGATGGCGGCCACGCGCATCCGCGGGTTGAGCGACGCGCCCGGGTCCTGGAAGACGACCTGGACGTCGCGCCGCAGGGCCTTCCGCCGGGCCGCGTTCAAAGACGCCGTGTCCTGGCCGAGGACGACCACTCGTCCCCTCTGCGGCCGCGACAGTCGCAGGATCTCCATCAGGGCGGTCGTCTTCCCGCATCCGGACTCGCCGACGAGCGCGAGGGTCTCGCCCTCCCGGACGTCGAATCCGATGCCGTCCACGGCGCGCACCGTCCCGAGCCGGCGGCGCACGAGCGTTCCCTTGAAGACCGGGTAGTGCCTGGCAAGACCGTCCACCCGCAGCGCGACAGGACGCTCGGGCCGAGGCCGGGGCGGGGCTGTGCCGTCCACGCGAGGAACAGACCCCAGCAGCTCGGCCGTGCAGGCCGCACGCGGCTCCAGGTAGACCCGCTCTACCGGCCCGCTCTCGACGACCCGGCCCTCGCGCATCACCGTCACGCGATCGGCGAAGCCTTCGACGACGCCGAGGTCGTGGCTGATCAGCACGATGGCGGCGCCGGTCGCCTCACGCGCGCCCCGGAGCACGTCCAGGATCTGCGCCCGGACCGTCACGTCCAGCCCCGCGGTCGGCTCGTCCGCCAAGATCACTGCCGGCGCGTTGGCGATGGCCATGGCGATCATCACGCGCCGCAGCATCCCGCCGGAGAACTCGTGCGGGTAGGCGCGCGCCCGCCGCGCCGCGATCCCCACCTGGCCGAGCAGCTCCACCGCCCGCGCACGCGCCGCCGCCCGCGCGGCTCCGGAGTGGACGCGGACGGCCTCGGCGATCTGGTCGCCCACGGTGTGCACGGGCGTGAGCGCGGGCTCCTGGAACACCATCGCGAGGTCCCTGCCGCGCACGCGGGAGAGTTCGGCGTCGGAGCGTCCGATCAGCTCCTCCCCGCGCAGCCGCACCGATCCCGTCACCTCGGCGCCGTCCGGGAGGAGCCCCATCACGGCGAGCGCGGCGGCGGTCTTCCCGGCCCCGGACTCCCCGACGATCCCGAGGACCTCCCCCGCCCCGACCGCGAAGCTCACCCCTCGCACGGCGCGCACGCCGCCCGCGTGAACGACCGACAGGCCGGCGACCTCCAGCACCGTCACCGCCCGCCCCGCAGCGGATCGAGGGCGTCCCGCAGCCCGTCGCCGAGCAGGTTGACCGCGAGGACGATCAGCGCGAGCAGCCCGGCGGCGGCCCCGGACGGCCACGTCGCCGCCGCGCCCCGGCCGTCCGCGATGAGCGCGCCCAGCGACACGTCCGGCGGACGGACCCCGAGGCCGAGGAACGACAGCCCGCCCTCCGCCGCGATCGCGGCGCCGGCGGCCAGGCTCGCGTCCGCGACCAGCAGCGAGGCGACCTGCGGCAGGACGTGCCGGACGAGCACGCGCGGCGCCGCCACCCCCAGGAACCGGGCGGCGAGCACGTGCCCGCGCTCGCGCACCGACAGCGTCGACGCCCGCACCGCCCTGGCGGGGAGCATCCACATGAACGCGGCGAGGAGCGGCGCGAGCAGCGGCCATCCCCCGCCCGGCGCCAGGACCGCGACGACGAGCAGCGGCGGCAGCACCAGCAGGAGATCGGCACCCCACATGAGGGCGCGGTCGAGCGGCCCGCCCGCGAATCCCGCGACGGTGCCGGCGACGGCGGCGAGCCCGGACGAGAGCAGGGCCGCGAGCAGGCCGATCACCAGCGACTTCTGCGCCCCGCGCAGCGTGAGGGCGAACACGTCCCGCCCGCTCTGCGTCGTGCCGAGCCAGTGCCGCCCGGACGGGCCCTGCCCGAAGGCCGTGAAGTCCGTCTCGTCCCAGCTCCACGGCGACACGAGCGGCCCGGCGAAGGCCAGCGCGACCACCGCGGCGAGCAGCACGGACCCGGCGGCGCCCCGCCGCGTCACGCCGCCGCCCCCGGCCGGACCCGCGGGTCGAGGAGGCCGTTCAGGACGTCCGAGACCAGACCCGCCGGCAGCACCGCGCAGGCGGCGACGCAGTCGATCGCGGCGACCGCGTTGACGTCCCCGCGGTCGATCGAGTCGGCGAGCCACTCGCCCATCCCGTGCCACCCGAAGACCTTCTCGGTGAGCATCCCGCCGATGACCAGCGGCCCGGCCGCGTAGGCGAAGTACGCGGCCATCGGCACGAGCGCGGTGCGCAGGCCGTGCCGCAGCAGCGCCGTCCGCCGCCGGAGCCCCTTGGCCCGCGCCGTCCGCACGAAATCGGCGTGCAGGACGTCCAGCATGAGGCCCCGCTGGTAGCGGGCGTAGACGGCGAGTTGCAGCAGCGTGATCGTGGCCGTGGGAAGCACCGCATGCCGCACCTGGCCGACGATCCCCGCGGACTCGCCTTCCCCGACCCACACGAAGACCCGCACGCCCATGGCGTCGTTCACCGTCGCCGCGGCCGTCTGCAACAGCACCGCCAGGACGAACACGGGGACGGCCAAGAGCACGCAGGCCCCGCCCGTGATGAACCTGTCCGCTCCCCGCCCGCGCCTGGTCGCCGCGTACGCGCCGAGCAGGACCCCCAGCACGCTCCCGGCGACACCGCCGGGAACCACCAGCCGGAGACTCACCCCCAGCCGCGGCCATAACTCGGCGTTGACGGGCTCCCCCTCCCGCGTCCTGCCGAAGTCGCCGCGCACGACGCCCCCGCCCCACACGAGGAACCGCTCGGCCAGAGGCGTCCGGTCGTCGAGGTTGAGGGCGCTGAGCCGGGCATCGATCACGGCGTCCGGCGGACGCGGCACGCGTGCCTCGAAGCCGGCGCGCGGATCGAGCGCGGCGGCGGCCAGCAGATAGGCGAGACTCCCGGCGACGACCACCAGCACTCCCCGGCTCACCAGCCGCCGCAGCAGGAACCCCGCCAACGCCCCACCTCCCGGACCACTCAGCACAGAGCACGGAATGCTACCGATCGATCACACAACGCGTAGGAAAATCACAGGAGTCGGAGGACGACGCCCCTCCGGCCGTCGTCCCCGTCAGCGGGCGGGCCGCTCTCCACCGGCGCCCGCACGGGTCCACGGCCAGGTGATCAGGGCCCAGCCGAGCATGACGATCACGATCTCGGCCGGCACGTACCACGGCCAGGGGCCCAACAGGTCCAGCACCGAGCCGGTGCCGGGCTTGGCCCGGAGGAAGCCGTAGTTGGTCCCGGCGACCAGGTTGAAGGCGAACACGGCGGCGGCCCACAGCGCGGTCGCGGCGACGGCGAAGCGGTAGCCGCCCCAGTCCGGGCGCATCCCCAGCCCCCAGGTCAGGTACACGGCGGCCCACAGGACCAGCAGATGCCTCCCGAAGAAGCCCAGATAGCCGATGCCCGGGTAGTCGGGGCCGTGCAGCGCCGGTGTGAGCAGGGCCTGCACCGCCAGGGTGAGCCCCCAGTAGTACGTCAGCGCGAACCAGCGCCGGCCCAGGGTCCAGAGCGCGCCGGCGGAGGCCGCCCAGGCCAGGTCGCTCAGCTGCAGCGGCAGCGACCCGCCGATGCTCCACCGCCCGGGGAGCAGCGTGTACGCCTTGGTCCCGATCACCACGTACGCGATCGCCAGCGCGTACGCCTGGCCGAAGCCGCGCGCCCGGTCCCCGGGTTCCCCCGGCCCCGCGCGCTGCGCGCGCCCGAGCGGCACCAGCACGGCGCAGCCGGCCGCGAACAGCCCGAGCGCCGCCCAGTGCGACGGCCCGTACGGCGTGAATCGGCCGTCGGCGGTCAGCAGCACCTGATCATGCTAACCGCGCGGGACGGGCCGCGCGCGGGCCGTCACCGCGGCCGGCTCAGCGATCCCCGCCGGCGGTCTTGCGCCTGCCCGGTGAGCGGCCGGCCCGGGACCGCCTCGCGAGGTCGCTCTCGAAACGCTCAAGGCTCAGATGGGCCATGACGAGCCGCTGCGCCTGGGCGACGTTGCCGCTGCGCATGCTCGCGAGGATCGCCAGGTGCTCGGCATGCCATTCGCCGTGCCGGCCGACGGTCGCCTTCAAGCCCGAGGAGAGCCTGACCCAGGCGTCGCGGAGCCGCTCCTCGATCTCGCAGAGCCACGTGTTGCCGGACATCGACGCGATGGCGAGCTCGAAGGCGAGCGGCTCCCAGACGAAGGAGCCGTCCTCCCGCAGCTTCGCTCCCTGCTCGTCGAGCATCGCCGCGAGGGCGTCGAAGTCGGCGGCGGTGCCGCGGCGGGTCAGGGCGGTGACCGCCGCCAGTTCCACGCCCAGCCTGGTCTCGACGAGGTTGCGGAGAGCGTGCTCCTCATGGGTGTCGAACATCGCCTTGCCGGTCTCGCCGTCAGCGGAGTTCGCGGTGACGTACATGCCGTCGCCGTGCACCACCTCGATGCAGCCCATCGCGGAGAGGACGCGCACCGCCTCGCGCAAGGACGACCGGCTGACGGAGAGCAGCTCCATGAAGACGCGCTCGGGAGGCAGCCTGTCGCCGGGCCGCAGGTCGTTGTCGGCGATGTACGCGCGCAGTTCCTCGACGACGCGTTCGGCCACCCGGCCCTTCCCTCTCGGGCGGCGGGCCCCTGCGGGTTCGGTGCCGGGCTCGTTCATGTCAGCCATGACAGTAGGAGTCCGGCCTGGCTCTCGCAACCTGCCCGGCAGACCCTCGGGACGGCCGTCCCACGGCGCCGTCAGACCGGCCGGAACGCCAGCAGGCACTGGCCTCCCGGGGTCTCCAGCGGGGTCCTGCGGACGGGGACCCCGCACTCGATCAGCTCGGGGTCCTCGGGCACCCCCAGCAGATAGCCCATGACGCGCGGGCCCTCGGCGAGGTCGACCAGGCACGTGGCGAACGGCGCCGCGCTCTGGAGCCCGGGCACCTGGGACCGGAAGTGCACGCAGAAGGTGTACAGCGTCCCGCGGCCGCTGCTCTCCTCCCATGTGAGGCGCCGCGACCCGCAGGAGGGGCACAGGGCCCGCGGGTAGAAGAAGAACGTCCGGCACGCCTCGCAGCGGGGCAGCAGAAGGACTCCGCGCCGCAGGCCCTCCCAGAACGGGAGCCCTTCCGGGCCGGGTGACACGACGGGGTCCAGGCCCGCTCCGTCCAGAGTCGCTCCGTCCGGCGTCATCGGGCCACCCCGAGGATCGCGGTCGCGCTGCTGGACAGGTATCCGCCGATGCCGTTCACCAGGGCGACCTCGGGGCTCTCCACCTGCCGGTCGCCGGCCTCGCCCCGCAGCTGCCGGACGGCCTCGATGAGAAGGAACATCCCGAACATGCCCGGGTGGGTGTAGGAGAGGCCGCCGCCGCTGGTGTTCAGCGGGAACTCCCCGCCCGGTGCCGTCCGCCCGCCCGACACGAAGTCGCCGCTCTCGCCCTTGCCGCAGAAACCGAGATCCTCCAGCTGCACCATCGCGGTGTAGGTGAAGGAGTCGTAGAGCTCGGCCACGTCGACGTCCTCCGGGCCCAGCCCGGCCTCGGCGAACGCGGCGGGCCCGGACAGCGCCGCCGGGCTCACCGTCAGGTCGGGCATCTGGCTCACTCCGTAGTGCGTGTGGGCGACCGCCGAGCCGAGGACCTCGACGACGGGGACCCCGAGGTCCCGGGCCCGGGCGGCGGAGGTGAGGACGACGGCGCCGCCCGCGTCGGTGACCAGGCAGATGTCGGTGGGACGGAACGGGTAGACGAAGTACGGGGTCGCGAGGATCTCCTCCACCGTCAACGGCTTCCGGTAGTACGCCCGGGGGTTGCGGACCGCCCAGGCGCGCGTCGACACCGCGAGTTCCGCGAAGTGGCGCGTGGTGGTCCCGTACTGGTGCATGTGGCGGCGGGCCGCCAGGGCGTAGGCGCTCGGCGGCCCGTCCACGCCGTACGGGCGCTCCCACTGCCAGTCCGGGAGCCAGGGGTCGAAGTGCTGCGGGCGCGTCTGCACCCCGCGCTTGCGGTTCGACCGCCGCGTCTCGCCGTGCGTGATCAGGGCGACCTCGCAGGCCCCGGCCTGGATCGCCCGGACCGCCTCGTGGAGGTGGGCCACGAACGAGGAGCCGCCGATCGACTGGCTGCTGGAGTAGCGGGGGCGGAGCCCGAGGTACTCCGCCACCATCAGCGACGGCATGAAGTCCAACCCGCAGGTGAACAGCGCGTCGACGTCGGTGAGGGCGAGGCCGGCGTGGGCCAGGGCGTTCGCCGCCGCCTCCGCGTGCAGCTGGAGGGCGGACCGGTCGGGGACCACGCCGATGGCGTCCGACTCGGCCGCGCCGACGATCGCCACACCGGTGCTCATGAGGCCGGCTCGGACCGGTACCGGCCGATGTAGTCCCAGTCCAGCTCGAGCCCGAAGCCGGGGCCCTCGGGCACCGCGTAGTGCCCGTCGGCGAAGGGCGTCCGGTTCGCGATCAGGTTCCAGAAGATCGGGTCGCGGTCCGGGTCGAAGGTCTCGAGGTAGGTGCCGTGCGGGATCGAGGCGAGCAGGTGGGCGGAAACCTGCGGCTCCTCGTGGTGCGCCATCTCCACCTCGTACATCGACGCCAGCGCGGCGACCCGGCGCCATTCGCTGGGCCCGCCGATCCAGCTCGCGTCCGCGTTGCACGCGTCCACGGCGCCGGCGCTGATCAGGTCGCGCAGCCCCGCGCGGGTGCTCTCGCTCTGCCCGGCGGTGACGCGGACGCCGGTCGTCAGGCGGACGTCGCGCATGGAGAGGCGGTCGTTCAGCCAGCGCACCGGCTCCTCGAACCAGCGCAGGCCGAGGTCCTCGGTGAGACGGGCGAACTCGATCGCCTTCTGCCGGGTGTAGCCCTGGTTGGCGTCGACCATGAGCACGAAGTCGTCGCCGCCCGCCTTGCGCGCGAGGCGGGTGCGATGGGCGTCCTCGGCCGGGCTCAGCCGCCCGACCTTGAACTTGCATCCGGCGAACCCGAGCTCGCGGTACCACTCGATCTGGCGCGCGATGTCGGCGTCGTCGTCGGTGTAGTACCCGCCGATGCAGATCGCCGGCAACCGGTCGCGGTACCCGCCCCACAGCCGGAACAGCGGCACGCCCAGCGCCTTGCCGACCAGGTCCCACAGGGCGGAGTCGACGCACGCGACGGCTTGCAGGGCCAGTGACCGGTCGCGCAGGATGTCGTAGGTGGGCGGGAGCATCGCCTCCCAGCACGCCTCGGTGCTCAGCGCCGTCCGCCCGAGCAGGTGCGGGACGATCTCGTTGCGGATGATGTCCACGATCACCGCCTGCTCGGCGTCGGTGTCGCCGTTGTAGACCTCGCTGACCAGCCCGTTGCGGGTGTGGACCCGGGTCACGATCGTGCACCGGTTGGTCATGGAGTAGTTCGATCCCTGGTACTTCTTCGCGAGCGGGACGCGGACGGGGATGACCTCGACCGCCTCGATGATGAGGTCGTCGGCGCTGACGTTGCTGGGCGCTGCGGTGGCTTGCACGTTGTCTCCGGTCAGGCGAGTGCTCGGATCAGGCTCCGAGGCGGAGGTGGACTGACTTGGTCTCGAAGTACTGGGCGAGGCCCTCGCGACCGAGTTCGCGGCCGACGCCGCTGGCCTTGTAGCCGCCCATGGGCATGCAGAACGGCAGCCCGGCGTCGTGGTAGGCGTTGACCCACACCGTCCCGGCGCGCAGCTTCCCGGCCGTCCTCAGCGCGGTGTCGAGATCCCTGGTCCACACGGCGGCGGCCAGCCCGTACCGCGAGTCGTTGGCGAGCCGGACCGCGTCGTCGCGGGTGTCGAACGGGGTGACGGCGAGCACCGGGCCGAAGATCTCCTCGCGCGCCACGGCGTGCCCGGGCGCCACGTCGTCGAAGATCGTCGGTTCCACGAACAGGCCGCCGGCGAGCTCTCCGCCGACCCGGCCGCCGCCCGCGACCAGCTCGGCGCCGCTCCGGAGGCCGAGTTCGATGTAGCGCAGCACGGTCTCGACCTGGTTCTCGTCGACCAGCGGGCCGATCTGGGTCCGCTCGTCGAGCGGGTCGCCGATCCGGCTGGTCCGCGCCAGTTCGGAGAGCCGCGCCACGAACTCGTCGTGGATCGGGCGCTGGACCAGCAGCCTGCTTCCGGCCTGGCAGGCCTGGCCGGTGTTCAGGAAGATGCCCCAGTAGGCGCCGCGGACGGCCTGGTCCAGGTCGGCGTCGGCGAAGACGATGTTGGGCGATTTCCCGCCGAGCTCCATGCTCACGCGTTTGACGGTGCCGACGGCGGACCGCATGACGGTCTGGCCGACCTCGGTCGACCCGGTGAAGGCGATCTTGTCGACGCCGGGGTGCTCGGTGAGCGCCGTGCCCACCTCGCCGCCGCCGCCCGTGACGACGTTGTAGACGCCGGCCGGCACGCCCGCGTCCGCCAGGACCTCGGCCAGGTCGAGGGTGCTGCCCGGCGTCAGGCTCGCGGGCTTGGCGACCATCGTGCAGCCCGCTGCCAGCGCGGGGGCCACCTTCCACGACAGCAGCAGGAGCGGGAAGTTCCAGGGCGTGATCATCCCGACCACGCCGACCGGCTCCTTGAGCACCAGCCCGAGGGCCGCGTCGGTGTGCCGGGAGACCAGGTCGCCGCGCTGGTCCAGGGCGAGGGCGGCGTAGTAGTCGAAGACCTCCGCGGTGAGCACGACCTCGTTGCGGGCCATGGTGATGGGCTTGCCGAGCTCCAGGCTGATCCGCCGGCCGATGGCGGGCGCGCGCTCGCGGAGCAGGTCGGCCGCGGCCCGCATGACGGCGGCGCGTTTCGGGGCGGCGAGGCTCGGCCACGGCCCCTCGTCGAAGGCCCTGCGCGCGGCGGCGACCGCGCGGTCGACGTCCTCCCGCCCGCCCCGGGCGTACCGGCCGACGAGGGCGCCGTCGGTCGGGCTCGTGCGTTCGAGCGTCCGGCCGGAGGAGCTCTCGCTCCAGGACCCGTCGATGTAGAGCCCGTAGGTGGCCAGGTTCGCGGGGGTCTCGTCCGTTGAAGTGCTCATGGTGTGCTCCCCGGGTCGGCCGGCGGGAACGGGTCGCGCGCCGGCGCGTAGCATTCGAGCAGGAGGCAGCCGTGCGGCCCGGCCACCGCCGCGTGCGGGACCTCGCCGGGGATCAGGAAGCCGTCCCCGGCGGCGATGGCCGACCGCCGCCCCCCGGTCTCCAGCGTCAGGCTGCCGCTGAGGACCTGGCCGAACTCCTCGTTCCCGTGGGCGTGCAGCGGCACGACCGCGCCGGCCGCCAGCCGGAAGACCGCGGCGGACAGCCGCTCGCCGAGGTGGACCGAGCCGGTGATGCCGGGCAGCGGGTTGTGCTCGGCCAGGCCGCTCCATGCGATGACGGCGGGTTCTCGTGCGGAACCGGTCACCGCCCGCTCACCCGCCGTTCGGGGCGGGCAGGAGCTCGGTCACCTGCACGACGACCCCGTCGGGGTCCTTCGCCAGGCAGATCTTCCAGCCGCCTTCCGGCGTCATCACCGAGGTCGGCTTGGTCAGGAACTCCACGCCGTCCTCCGACAGGGCGTCGTACACCGCCTGGGCGTCGTCGGTGAGCACCGCGAAGCGGGTGAGGCCGCGCTGGTGCTGCTGTACCGGTTCGGCGCCGGTGTCCAGCGTCGCGGGATCGAACCACTCGACGATGTCGAGGAGCGTCGCGTCGGCGTCGTCCCCGAGGCGCAGGTGGACGAAGCGGAGGTCGCCGGACGGGACGGCGAACGCCTGCTTCACCTGGTCGTTCTTGACCGTCCTGTCCTGGAGGACCTGGAAGCCCAGCTTCCGGTAGAAGGCGACGGAGCGTTCCAGGTCCGTGGAGTTGATGGCGATGTGGAACAGCCTGTTCAGCATGGTCTCTCTCCCTTGGGGGCGGTCGGCCGCGGGCGGTCAGCCGGCGAGCGGCATGAGCTGGTCGGCGAGCTGCTCGACCTCGTCGAGGACGCTCTGCAGCGTGTCGTGCTTGAACGACGTGTCGGCGATCAGGAGCTCGACCCCGAGCCCGGCGTAGTGATCGACCGTGTCCTTGTCCAGGGTGGCCTGGCTGACCGGGCGGGCCGAGAGCGTGATGTCGGAGCGCGTGCGGCCGTGCTCGGCGAGGTACCCGTCGAGCTCCGCCAGCTTGCGCTCCAGTTCGTCGGGGGCGATGTAGAGCGGGTGCCACCCGTCCGCCGCGGCCGCGACCCGCTTGAGCACGCCGGTGCTCTTGCCTCCGCACCACAGCGGGATCGACCGCTCGCCCACGGGCTTGGGGTAGAACTTGAAGCCGGAGAACTGGAAGTGCTCGCCCTGGAAGTCGATGAGGTCCTCGGTCCACAGGTGGCGCAGCAGCTTCAGGTACTCGGTGGTCCTGGAGCCGCGGGTCTCGAAGGGGGAGCCGAGGATCTCGAACTGCTCGCGCATCCAGCCCGTCCCCACCGCGCAGATGGTGCGGCCGCCGTTCAGCACGTCGAGGGTGGCGAGCGCCTTCGCCGTGTTGACCGGGTGGTGCCATCCGGCGATCAGCACCGAGGTGCCCACCTTGATGGTCGTGGTCGCGGCCGAAGCCCAGGCGAGGGTCAGGATGGTGTCGAAGTAGGGCGTCTCCGGAGGCCAGAAGAACTTGCCGTCCTTGGTGTAGGGGTAGCGCGACTCCACGTCGACCGGCAGGGCGATGTGGTCGGTCATCCAGAGCGAGTCGAAGCCCAGCTCCTCCGCCTTCTGCGCGAAGGCGACGATGGCCTCGGGGCCGGCGTAGGGTCCCGCGCCGGGCAGCCTCAGTCCGAACTTCATCAGGGGTGCCTCTCCGTGACTTGGCCGAGGTGGCCGCGTGGGGTGTGTCGTTCCTGGATCTGCTGGTCGGGGGTCTCCGAGGACGACGCGAGGTCCTCCTCGAACCGCTCCAGGTTCAGGTGCGCCATGACCAGGCGCTGGGCCTGCACGACGTTGCGGGAGCGCATGGACGCGACGATCGCGCGGTGCTCGGTCAGCCACTCCTCGTGGCGTCCGACCGAGGCCCTCAGCCCCGTGGAGAGCGCCAGCCACGAATCGCGCAGCATGAGCTCCACCTCGTAGAGCCAGGTGTTGCCGCTGATCTCCACGACGGCGAGTTCGAAGCCGAGGGGCTCCCAGGCGAAGTCCGGGTCGATCCGGAGCCTGGCCTGCTGATCGTCGAGCATCGCGTGGAGGCCGGCGAAGTCGTCGTCGGTCGCGCGCGCGGTGGCCGCGGTGACGGCGGCGAGCTCGATGCCGAGCCTGGTCTCGACCAGGTTGCGCAGGGCGTTCTTCTCCGTGGCGTCGAAGATCGCGGCGGGGCTGGCCTGCTGGATGGGCGGCGGGGTCGCGACGTACATCCCGTTGCCGTGCCGGACGTCGATCACGCCGAGGGTGGAGAGCACGCGCAGCGCCTCCCGCAGCGAGGACCGGCCGACCCCGAACAGCTCCATGAACACCCGTTCCGGAGGCAGCTTCGACCCGGTCGTCAGACCATTGGCCTCGATGTAGGACCAGATGTCGCGGACCACCCGCTCGGCGACCCGGCCGGTTTCGGGGCGGTCACGCAGCAGCGCGGGAGTCATCTGATGACTTCCGCCGCCGTCGGCGGAACCGCGCCGTTGGCGCGCCTGTACGGGCTCACCAGCGGTGCTGCCGGAGTTCTGGTGGCGTCTCTCGTCCATAACGACCGTGACGTTACGGCTAGAGATCTGACAAGTCAACCGTTGACAGGCGCCAAGAGAGGGAGTTGTATGACGACTCACGTTGTATGACATCTCAGCTCCCCATGAGCGAAGGGCGACACTGATGTCCAAGTCACCTCGGCGGTTCAGCGTCGGAAACTCCGGGATCACCGCGGTCGCCGTGGCCTCCGTCGCCGTCCTCGGTCTGGCCGGCTGCGGGGGGGCCGCGGTGTCCGGGGAGGACTCGTCGGACAAGCCGGTGAAGATCGGCGTGCTGCTGCCCTACACGGGCACGTTCGGGCTGTACGGCAAGCCGATGGAGGCCGCGCTGAAGGCCCGCCTCCAGCTCGCGCAGGGGCGCGCGGGCGACCGCGCCGTGGAGCTGGTCTTCGAGGACGAGGCGACCGATCCGGCCGTCGCGGTCTCCAAGGCCGGCAAGCTGCTCGACCAGGACGGCGTCTCGGCGGTCGTCTGCTGCGCGACCGGCGCCGCCACCCTCGCGGTGGGACCGATCCTCGCGGAGCGGGGAATCCCGCAGCTCGGGCCGATCCCCAACCCCGACGGGCTCAAGAAGTTCAAGACCGCCGCGGTCGCGGCGCCGACGGCGGGGCACGACGCCGGAAAGCTCGGAACCTACGCCGCCGAGGAGCTCGGGCACCGCACGGCCGTCATCGTCGCCAGCGACTTCGCCTACGGCCACGAGGTGGCGGACGCCTTCGAGAAGAGCTTCACCGAAGCGGGCGGGAAGATCGTCGAACGGGTGCTCACCCCGCTCGGCACGGCGGACTTCGCCTCCTACCTGGCCCGGCTGCCGGACGCCGACGTGACCTTCGCCGGTTTCGCCGGCGCGGACGCGGTGCGCTTCGTGCAGCAGTACGACAAGTTCGGCGTGAAGAAGCGCATGCCGCTCATCGGCCACGGCCCGCTCGTCACCGAGCTCGTCCTCAAGCAGATCGGCCCCTCGGCGGTGGGCGTCGGCGCGGGCTTCTACTACTCCTCCACCCTGGACAACCCCGAGAACAAGCGGTTCATCGACACGATGAAGGCCGCCGGCGGCCAGTTCGTGCCGAGCCACTTCACCGCGGGCGCCTGGGCCAGCGGCAGCGTGCTGCTGGCGGCCGTCGAGGCCGCCGGGGAGCACGCCACCGACGGCCGGGAGCTCGCGCGGACGATCCGCGCCACCAAGGTCGACGCCCCCTGGGGGACCCTGAGCTTCAATCCGGAGACGGGATACGCGGACGCGCCCACCTACTACTACACGGTGGTCCAGAAGTCGGGTTCGCTGCAGCACTCCGTCGCCGGCGAGATGTCGTGAGAGCCGCGCCATGTCCCTCGCCCAGGCGGTGCTCCAGCTGGCCATCGGTCTTTCCTTCGGCCTCCTGCTGTTCCTGCTCGCATCCGGTTTCACCCTGACGTTCGGTCTGGCGGGCTTCGTCAACCTGACGCACGGCGCCGTCTTCCTGCTGTCGGCCTATGTCGCGACCGCGTTCACCGGCCCCGGCGGCTACGTGACGGCGGTCCTCGCCGCGGGCGCCACGGGGACGGTCCTCTCGCTGCTCGTGTACGCCACGACCCGGCTGCGGTGGGGCAGGGTCCTCGGCGACGAACTCAAGCAGGTGCTGCTGACCTTCGGTCTCCTGCTCGTCTTCGCCGAGGTGGCCCGCGTGCGGTGGGACGGGCTCCCCCGGTCCCTGCCCGCGCCGGGGTTCGCCGACGGCGCCTGGCGCTTCGCCGATGCCTCCTTCCCCGTCTACCGGGCGTTCATGGCGGCCGCGGCGCTCGCGCTCGCCGCGGCCCTGTGGTGGCTGCAGGAGCGCACCCGGTTCGGCGCGATGGTCCGCGCCGGCGTCGACGACCGGGCGATGCTGGAGGCCACCGGAGTCAGCGCCGGGCCCATCTTCCTCGCCGTGTTCGGCCTGTCCGGGCTGCTCGCCGGGCTCGCGGCGGGGCTCGCCGCGCCGGTGCTCGGGGCCGCGATGGGGCAGGAGTTCAGCGTCCTGGTCCTCGCGTTCGTGATCGTCGTCCTCGGCGGGCCGGGCGATCTGCGCGGAGCGTTCCTGGCGAGCCTCGCCGTGGGCGTCGCCGACGCGTACGGCAAGGCGTTCCTGCCGACCGTGGCGGAGTTCACCATGATGGCGCTGGTCGTGGCGGTCCTGGCATGGCGTCCCCGAGGTCTTTTCGGAGGTGCCCGTTGAACAGGTCCGCATCGACGCTCGCCGCCGCCGGAGCCGGGCTCGCGGTAGCCGCCGCGCCGTTCTACCTCGACGTGTTCCAGATCGGCCTGGTCGCCCGCGGCCTGGTATGGGGGCTGGTGGCGCTGTCCGTCTGGTTCCTGCTGCGCCTGCTGAACCTGCCGTCCTTCGGCCATGCCGCCTTCTTCGGGCTGGGCGCCTACGCCGCCGGGCTGGCCGTGACGCGCTGGGGCGTCGACAACGTGTTCCTCGCCCTCGGCATCGGCGTGGGCGTCACCTGCGCCGCCGCCCTGCCCATCGCCGCGGTGGCGGCCCGGCTGGGCAGCATCGGGTTCCTCCTCATCACGCTCGCCTTCGCGGAGATGCTGCGTTCGCTGGCCATGCGCTGGCGGGCGGTCGGCGGCTCCGACGGCCTCACCGGGATCGCCCGGCCCGGCGCCGGCCCGCTTCCGGTGGACCTGGCCGGGCCGGTGACCTGGTTCTATTTCACGCTGGCCTGCACGGTGCTGTGCCTGCTCCTGCTCTGGGCCGTCCGGCGGTCGGCCTTCGGCGGCGTCCTGGTCGGGATCCGGGAGAGCGAGGAGCGCATGCGCGCGCTCGGCTACCGGGTCGAGACCTACAAGGCGGCGGCCGTCGTCCTGTCCGCCGGCGTCGCCGCGGTCGCCGGGGTGCTGCACGCCTATCTCATCAGGTTCGCCAGCCCCGAGGACCTGTCCGCCCTGGTCTCGGCGCGCGGGCTGATCCTCGTGGTGCTGGCGGGGAGCGCGCTCGTCCCGCCGGTGCTGGTCGCGATCGCGCTGACCTTCGGCGAGGACCTGGTCAGCAGCAGGACCGAGAACTGGCTCGCCCTCATGGGGCTGCTCTACGTGGTGGTCGCGCTCAGCGGCCGCGAGAAGGACCGGGCACCCCGCCGGATCGCCCTGGCCGTCCGCCGCAGGCTCGACCCCGTTCCCCAGGAGAAGCCATGACCGCCGTCCTCGAACTCGATGCGGTCTCCAAGCGCATCGGAGGCGCCTACCTGAACCGCGACGTCTCGATCACCGTGCGGCAGGGCGAGCGCCGTGCGCTCGTCGGCCCCAACGGGGCGGGGAAGACGACGCTGATGAACATGGCGTCGGGCGTCCTGCGCCCGTCCGAGGGGCGCGTCAGGCTGCTCGGCCGCGACGTCACCTCGCTGCCGGTGCACCGCCGCGCCCGCCTCGGGCTGGCCCGCACCTTCCAGATCACGTCCCTGCTCCCGGCCATGACCGTGGCCGAGAACCTGGCGATCGCCGTGCAGGCCACCAGCCGCGGGCGGGCGGACCCCCTCCGTCCCTGGTCCAGGGCCCGCGCTGTGTGGGCGCGGGTGGACGAGCTGCTCGAACGCGGCGGGCTCACCCGGATCAGGGACGTCCCCGTCGGGCGGCTGGCGTACGGCGAGCAGCGCCGGGTCGAGATCGTCATCGCGGTCGCCAACCCGTGCTCGCTCATCCTGCTGGACGAGCCGGGGGCCGGGCTCAGCAGCGAGGAGACCGAGGAGCTGCTGTCGCTGGTCTTCGGCCTGGACCCCCGGTTGGCGGTGCTCTTCGTCGACCACGACCTCGATCTGGTCTTCCGGCTCGCCACGCACGTGACCCTGCTGAACTTCGGCGAGGTCGTCGCCGAGGGCACGCCGGCCGAGGTCCGGGCCATGCCCGTCCTACGCGAGATCTACCTGGAGGTGGATGCGGATGCTTGAGGCGATCGACCTCAGCGCGAACTACGGCGCGGTCCAGGCCGTGCGATCGGTGTCCTTCGCCGTCGGTCCCGGGGAGGTGCTCGCGGTCCTCGGCCCCAACGGCGCCGGCAAGTCCACGCTCGCCAACGCCGTGAGCGGCCTGCACCGGCCGAGCGCCGGACGTCTCCTGCTCGGCCGCACCGACCTCGCGGCGGCCAAACCGACCCTCATCGCGCGCAAGGGGGTGGCGCTGGTGCCGCAGGGGCGGCGCGTGTTCGCCAGCTGCACCGTTTCCGAGCACGCCGCCCTGGCGGCGCGGAACGCCAGGCCCGGCGCTCTCACGGTGGACGAGGTCCTGGAGTTCTTCCCGCGGCTCCGGGAGCGCTGGAGCGTGCGCGCCCGCCGGCTGAGCGGCGGAGAGCAGCAGATGCTCGCCATCACCCGGGCGGTGCTGCCCGGTCCCGCGGTGCTCGTGCTCGACGAGCCCACCGAAGGGCTGGCGCCGGGCATCGTCGGCGCGGTGGGCCGGCTCGTCCGGCGGCTCCGCGACCGGGGGACGGCGGTCCTGCTGATGGAGCGCCCCGGAGAGTTCGCCCGCGGGCTGGCCGACCGGGTCGCGACGATGGACCGGGGGCTGCTGTCGTCCGCGGCGCCTCCCGGGCGCCGCCGCGGCGCCGGCGCACCGGACGGAGCGGCCCGATGACGGCGCGGCTCGGCGTGCAGGTGACGCCCTGGAGCGGTTCGCGGGAGCTGGTCTCGCTGGGCGTCCGGTTGTCGTCGGTCGTGGACACCGTGTGGGTCCAGGACCAGATGCTGGCGCGGAACGTGTACGGCCTGCTGGCCGCGCTCGCCCATGCGGGCTGCGGCGTCGGCACCAACGTGACCTACCCGGTCGGCCGGAACCCGATCGAGATGGCGTCGGCGGCCGCCACGATCAGCGAGCTGCTGCCCGAGGGGCGCGAGCTGGCCGTGGGGATCGGGACCGGGGGCGCCCTCGTCAACAGCCTCTTCCAGAAGGACAAGCCGGTCTCCGCCGTCCGGGAGGCGCTGCAGCTGATGCGCGCCCTGTGGTCGGGCGCCCGCGTCGAACTCGACCAGTTCCCGGTGCTGGGACGGGCGCTGTCGTACAAGCCGGGCGCGGTCGCGCAGCTGACCTATCCCGTGGAGCGTCCGCCGGGCCTCGTGGTCGCCGGCGTGGGGCCGCGGATCCTGGCCGTCGCGGGAGGATACGCCGACGGGCTGATCTCGCCGAGCAACATGCCGACGCTGTCCCGCGCGGCGTTCCGCACCGGCCGCTTCGCCGAGGTCTCCGGCCTGGCGACCGCGCTCGCCGCGCGTCCGGCCGACGCCGGCGACCTCCGGCTGATCTTCGGGATCAACACCTCCGTGTCCGCCGACCGCCGGGCCGCGCGCGACCAGGCGCGCCGGCAGGTCGCGCTCGTCGTCGGCAACCCCCGGCTGTGGCCCGATCTCGAGCGGGTGGGCATGGACCTGGCGTCCGCGGAGTCGGTGAAGCAGGCGTTCGACGACGGCGAGGGGGTGGCGGGCGCCGCGGCCCGGTGCTCGGACGACCTGGTCGACGGCCTGGTGATCGCGGGGACCCCGGACGACTGCGTCCCGGCCATCGCGGAGCTGCGCGACCTCGCCGCCGCCGAGGGCTACACCGAGTTCTACATCGGCGGCCCGCTCGGCCCCGACCCCGTCGAGGCGGCGGAGCTGCTGGTCACCCGGGTGATTCCGAAAGTCTGGCCGGAACGGGCGGGCCTGGCATGACCGGGACCGTCCTGCGGCGCGCGGACGCGGCCGGGGTCGCGACGCTGCGGCTCGCGAGGCCGGAGAGCCGCAACGCGCTGAACACCGACCTGCTGCGCCGGTTGTCGGACGAGCTCGACGCCGTGGCGGACGACCCCGCGGTCCGGGGGCTGGTCCTGTGCGGCGAGGGCGCGGTGTTCTGCGCCGGCGCGGACCTCAAGGAGTTCCGGGGGGCCGCGGGCGAGCAGGGGGCGCTCCGCAGGATCCGCCTGGTGAGCCGGGTCGTCGGCCGGCTGCGCAACCTGGAGCGGCCGACGGTCTGCGCGGTGTCCGGGGCCGCCTTCGGCGCCGGGTGGGGGCTCGCCCTGGCGTGCGATCTGACCTACGCCGCCGCGGACGCGACGTTCAGCCTGCCCGAGCTGCCCGCGGGGCTGCGGCTCCCTCCGGCGATCCTGCACCGGCTGGCCGAGGTCGTGGGCCCGGTGCGCGCGGCGGAGATCGCCTACTCCGGCGATGTCTACACCGCCGAGCAGGCCCTCGCCTGGGGGTGGGTCGGCCGGGTCCTCCCGGACTCGGCGTCCGCGGAGGAGCGAGCGCGAGAAGTGGCGGGGGCGCTCGCGCGGGCGCCGGGGACGTCGGTCGTGCACGCCAAGCAGGTGCTGCGCCCCCGCGCCGGCGGCCTGCTGACCCCGCCGCCCGAATACGCATGGAATGAGGAGCCATCCCAGTGACCGGAGCGATGACCGAGGCGGAGGCGACGCGCGAGGCGGTCCGGGAGACCGTGCGCGCGTTCGTCCAGGAGCAGTGCGACGAGTGGAAGTGCCTGGAGTGGGACCGCGCCGGCACCTACCCCAAGGAGGTGTTCGACCGGATCGCCGCGCTGGGCTGGTTCGGGATCGGGATACCCGAGGCCGACGGCGGCTCCGGCGGGACCGCCGGCGACCTGCTGGTCGTGGCCGAGGAGCTCGGCCGCGGGAGCACCGACCTGGTCGCCTGCTTCAGCCTGACCGCCTCGGGCCTGCGCACGCTGGTGGCCGACGGCAGCCCCGCGCAGCGCGCCGAGCTGGTGCCGAAGCTCATGGACGGCACCGTCCGGCTGTCGATCGCGGTGACCGAGCCGGAGGCCGGATCGGACGCGGCCGCCCTGACGACCTCGGCCCGCCGCGACGGCGACCACTACGTGATCAAGGGGCAGAAGACCTTCTGCGAGGCCGCGGGCCTGCCCGACACGATCATCCAGCTCTACGCGCGGACGGACGGCGCCGCCCGCAAGCAGGACGGGATCAGCATGATCCTGCTCGACCCGGCGCTGCCGGGCGTGACCCTCCGCAGACTGCCCACGATGGGACGCAACATCACCGGCGTGTACGAGGTCTTCCTCGACGACGTCCGCGTCCCGGCCGACCGGCTGGTCGGCGCCGAGAACCGCGGCTGGCACCAGCTGGGGGCCGAGCTGCCGCTTGAGCGGCTCATCATCAGCGCGGGCTTCGTGGGAGCCACCTTCCAGGTGCTCGAGGACACGCTGCGCCACGTCAAGGAGCGCGAGCAGTTCGGCCGCCCGGTCGGCGACTTCCAGTCCGTGGCGCATCTCCTGGTGGACCTCTGGACGAGGGCCGAGAGCGTCCGGCTGCTCGTCTACCACGGCGGGGAACTCCACGACGCCGGCCTCCCGCACACCAAGGAGGCGTCGATGGCGAAGATCGCGTCCGCCGAGCTGTACGCGGACGCCGCGCGGTACTGCATGCAGCTGCACGGCGGCTACGGGTACATCGACGAGCATCCGCTGACCATGCACTACACCGACGCCGTCATCGCGACCGTGGCGGGCGGGGCCTCCCAGGTCCAGCGCAACATCGTGGCCCGCGAACTCGGCCTGAGGCCGCGGTGACGCCGATGATGGCACTGGAAGGGATCAACGTCCTCGACGCGGCGTCCATGCTCGCCGGGCCGTACTGCGCGACCCTGCTCGGCGACCTGGGCGCGGAGGTGGTCAAGGTCGAACCCCCGGCCGGCGATGAGACGCGCCGGTTCGGGCCGCGGCGGGGCGACGACAGCGGCGTGTTCGTCGGCGTCAACCGGAACAAGCGCAGCGTGGTGCTCGACCTCCGCACCGACCGGGGCCGCGAAGTGCTGGCCGAACTGGTCGCCTGGGCGGACATCGTGGTGGACAACCTGCGTCCGCAGGCGCGTCGCAGGCTCGGCCTGGACTACGAGACCGTCAGCGCGCTCAACCCGCGCGTCATCTCGGTGTCGCTGTCGTCCTTCGGCGCCGACGGCCCCTACGCCGGCCGCGCCGGCATCGACCCCGTGGCCCAGGCCCTGACCGGGTTCATGGCGGTGACCGGGCCCCGCGGCGGCGCGCCGACCAAGGCCGGCCCGCCCGTCGGCGACGCGACCGCCTCCATGCTCGCCGCGGTGGGAGCGCTCGCCGCGCTGCGCGCCCGGGAGATCACCGGCCGCGGCCAGCAGGTCGACGTCTCCCTCATCGACGGGCTGCTGCACGTGCAGGCCCCCTACACCGGGCAGTACTTCCTGCTCGGCACCCAGCAGCCCCGCACCGGCAACAGCATCGACTGGTACGCGCCGTACAACGCCTACCGCTGCGGGGACGGCCGGTACGTGCACCTGGCCTGCTACAACGACAAGTTCTTCGGCAACCTCTGCGCCGCGCTCGAACGCCCCGACCTCGCGGAGGACGACCGGTTCGCCTCCAACGAGGCCAGGCTGGCCCATCGGGACGAACTGGACCAGGTGATCGGCGAGCACCTCGGGAAGCTCACCCGGGACGAGGCCCTCGAACGGCTCTGGGCGGCCGACGTGATCGTCGGGCCGGTCAACGACTACGACGAGGTCTTCACCGACCCGCAGGTGCTGCACAACGGCATGGTCGTCGAGACCGCCCACCACACCGGCCCGCTGCGGGTCACCGGCGTCCCGGTCAAGCTCTCCGACACCCCGGGCTCGGTGCGGCGCCCGCCCCCGGGGCTCGGCGAGCACACCGGCGAGGTGCTGGCCGAACTGGACATCGAGGAAGGGGACGCATCGTGATCCGGCTGTCCGATCTCCGGTTCCCGGCGGCGCGGGACTGGGACGAGGCCCGCGCCGCCTTCACCTGGCCGCCGATCGGGGACTACAACATCGCCGCCGACTGCCTGGACCACGAAGGCGGCCGGGCCGCCGTCCTCACCCCGGCCGGCGACCGGATCGAGACCCTGAGCTTCGCCGGCCTCGCCGACCTGACGGCACGGCTCGCCCGCCGCCTGGCGGAGGTCCACGGCGTCTCCCCCGGCGACCGCGTGGCGGTCAAGCTGCCCCAGGGCGCCGACATGGCGGTGGCCGTCCTGGCGGTGCTGAAACTGGGCGCCGTCGTCGTCACGGTCTCCGACGTCCTCGGTGACGAGGCGGTGCTCCACCGGCTCACCGACAGCGGGGCGCGCCTCCTGGTGTGCGCCGGTACCGAACGGGAACTCGGCCTGGCGCAGAAGGCCGGCACGGCTGTGCTGGCGACCGATGGCGGGACGCCGTGGCTCCACGGCGGGCTCGACCTCTACGAGCCGCTCACCGACACGCCGGTCACCGGACCCGACGACCCCGCTCTCCTCCTCTACACCTCGGGCACGACCGGCAAGTCGAAGGGCGTCCTGCACGGGCACCGCGTCCTGCTCGGGCACCACGCCATCGACCTGGCTTGGGACCGCATCCGGTCCGACGACGTCGCCTACAGCCCGATCGACTGGGCCTGGGCCGGCGGGCTGATGCTGGGACTCCTGGTGCCGCTCGCGCACGGCGTCACGGTACTGGCGCACCGTTCGCCGAGGTTCGACCCCCACCACGCCGTGCGCCTGTTCCGGGAGGCGGGAGTGAGCATCGGGATGTTCCCCCCGACCGCTTTGCGCATCCTCCGGCGCTCCGGGGCGCTGACCGCGGAGTCGATGCGGGATCTGCGGCTGCGGTGCCTGATCACGGGCGCGGAGGCGGTCGAACCCGAACTCACCGCCTGGGCGCGCGACGAGATCGGCCTGACCGTGAACAACGCGTTCGGCCAGACCGAGGCGAACGCGCTCATCGGGCACGCCGCCGCCCTCGGACCGCTCGATCCGCGGGCTCTGGGCCGCCCCTACCCGGGCCACGAGATCGCCGTCCTGGACGCCGACGGCGTCCCGGTCGCACCCGGGGTGGCCGGAGAGCTGGCCGTCCGCAGCGACGACCCGGTGTGCATGCTGCGCTACTGGAACGCTCCGGAGGCGACGGCCGCCAAGGTGCGGGACGGATGGCTGCTCACCGGCGACTCCGCGCACGCCGAGCCGGACGGGACCCTCGTGTTCCACGGCAGGGCCGACGACATCATCAAGAGCGGCGGCTACCGGCTCGGGCCGGCGGAGATCGAGGCGGCGCTGCGGGCGGACCCGGCGGTCGCCGAGTGCGCCGTGGTCGGCGTCCCCGAACCCGAGCGCGGCCACGTCGTCACCGCCTTCGTCCTTCCCGCCGCCGGCACGAGCCGGTCCGACGACCTGGTGCGGCGCCTGCAGCAGCAGGTCCGCGACCGCGTCGGCGCGCACGCCTACCCGCGCAGGGTCGAGTTCGTGGCGGCCCTCCCCAGAACGGCGACCGGCAAGATCGACCGGCGCGCGCTGCGGCTCGCGGCCGAGAAAGGTGTTCGGACATGACCGGCACGGCACCGGAGCGGATGGTCGTCATCGGCAGCGGCACGATGGGCCGGGGCATCGCGCTCAGCGCCCTGCTGGCCGGGCTGGACGTCGACCTCGTCGACGTCGAGGAGCGCGCTCTCCTGGCCGCCGGCGCGTGGATCTCCGGCTACTTCGCCCGCCACCCGCGGACCGAGCCGTCGGAGGAACCCGTCCGGGGACGGCTCGCCACCACCCGGAACCTGGACGACGTCCTGGACGCCGCCGGCGTGGTCATCGAGGCCGTCCCGGAGACGCCGGCGCTCAAGGAGCAGATCTTCGGCCGGCTGAAGAGCGCTCCGCCGGACGTCCTCCTGGCCTCCAACACCTCCACCATGAGCGTGTCCGCCCTCGCCGAGGCGTGCGGCGGTTCCGCGATGGTGGTCGGCATGCACTTCTTCAACCCGGCGCACAAGATGCGCCTGGTCGAGGTGGTCACCGGCGACCGGACCTCCGGTGAGGCGGAGTCCGCCGCGGTCGCCCTGGCGCGCCGGCTCGGCAAGGAGCCGATCGTCGTGCGCGACGTGCCGGGTTTCGTGACGAGCCGGCTCGGCCTCCTGCTCGGCACCGAGGCGATGCGCATGGTCGAGGAGGGGGTCGCGGACGCCGCGTCGATCGACCGGGCGATGACCCTCGGATACGGCCACCCCCTCGGGCCGCTGCGGCTGGCCGACCTCGTGGGGCTCGACGCCCGGCTGAACAACCTGCGGAGCATGTTCGCGCGGACCGGCGACGAGCGCTACCGCCCGCCCGGGGTGCTCGAACGGCTCGTCGCGGAGGGGCGCCTCGGACGCAAGTCGGGGCGCGGCTTCTTCGACTACGACGACGCGCCGGGCGCCGGCGCCGCCGGGGAGGCGCGATGAGCCTCCTGACGGTGACCACGCGCCTCGGGTTCGACGCCCTGGTGATCGACTCGCCCCGCAACCGCAACGCGCTGTCGGTCGAGCTCCTCCACCGCCTCACGGACGCGGTCCGCGACAGCGCCGAAGGCTCCTCGCGGGGCCTCGTCGTGACGCACGAAGGCCCGGCCTTCTGCTCCGGCGTCGACCTGAAGGAGCGCCGCGCGGACGCCTCCGGGTCGGCGCACTCGGTGCTGCTCGGCGAACTGCTGTGCGAGCTGTGGTCCTATCCGCGGCCGGTGGTGGCGGCCGTGGACGGCGCGGTGCGGGGAGGGGGTCTCGGACTCCTCGCCTGCTCGGACGTGGTGCTGGCGTCCCCGGACTCCACGTTCGCCTACTCCGAGGCCCGGGTCGGCGTGGCGCCCGCGCTCGTCCTGGCGGTGACCCGGCCGCAGCTGGCCGTCCGCCTCCTGGTCCCGCACCTGCTCAGCGGAACGAGCTTCGGGGCCGGGGAGGCCGCCGCGCTGGGCCTGGTCACCTCGGTGACGCCCGGCCCCTCCGGAGACGCCCTCGACGCGGTCCTGCGCGAGCTGGCGCGGGGCGGGCCGCGGGCGCAGACCGTGATCAAGCGGCTGGTGCGCCAGTGGGCGGAGCCGGAACTGCCGGGCCGGGTGGAGGAGATGCGGGCGCTGTCCGCCGAGCTGTTCGCGAGCGAGGAGGCGGCGGAGGGGATGGCCGCCTTCGCCGAGCGGCGCCCGCCCGCCTGGGCGGACGACGCCCGCTGACCGCCCGCCGACCGCCCGCCGACCGCCCGCCGACCGGCCCGCCGAGCGCACCGCCCGCCGCCCCGGCGGCCGCGGCGATCGGCGGGCCGGCGCGCTCGTACCGGGCGGTAGGGGTCACGCCTTGGGACGCACCGGGCACGCAGCGTGCGGAAATGTTACAGAACGTGCGCTGACCTGGGCCTTCTGTTCTCCTGAGCGGGATCGCCGGTTACCATCGCTGCACGCCGAGTGCACCATGCCCGTCAGTGGGCGCACGGCGGCACGCGGCGGAGTGTCCTGAGGCGGACGCCGCCGGTACTGCGAGACAGGGAGCCGCACGCTTTAACATTCCATTACTTTCGGGCGGGGAGTGTGTGATGGAGACGGCAGTGCACGGCCGTGCGGCAGGACGTATCGGCGTCCTGCTCGCACTGACCGCGGTCGCGTTCGTCGCCGCGTCACTCGCCATCGGCGCCCGGCTCCCGGCGGGCGTGCGGATGGTGTGGTGGCACCCGGAGATCCTCGTCGCGCTGGCCTGGACGCCCGTCGGCGCCGTCCTGCTGCGGCACCGGCCGGGGCTGAAGGTCGCCTGGCTGATGGTCGGCGCCGGGTTCAGCGCGGCGACGTACGTCCTGTCGCTGAACCTGGGGCCGTGGGCGGGGCGGCACGACTGGGCGGCCGCCGGGTTCCTCGACTGGCTCGGCACCTGGCTGTGGGCCGTCGACACCTACACGCTGACGCTCGTCCTGCCGCTGATCTTCCCGGACGGGCGGCTGGTGTCGCGCTGGTTCCGGCCGGTGCTGGTCCTGGCGTGCCTCGTGCCGGTCATCGTGTGCGTCCACCTGACGATCGACCCCGATGTGCGGCGGTGGCACAACGGGGTGTCGGTGTACCCGTTCGACGAGATCCCGCTCCCGATCAGCGTCGTCATCATCGGCACCCTGGCCGCGGGCCTGCTCTCGGTGCTGATCCGGTTCGTCAAGGCGGCGCCGGACGTGCGGCGGCAGATCGCATGGGTCGTCTACCCCGGCATCCTCGCCGAAGGGGTCATCTACATCGGCGAGAACAGCCCCATCGGGGATCCGCTGCGCAACATCACGATCGTCGCCGTCCCGATCTGCATCGCGGTCGCCATCACCCGGTACCGGCTGTACGACATCGACCTCGTGGTCAGCCGGACGCTGGTGTACGCCGGGCTCGCCGCCGTCATCACCGGCGTGTACTTCGCGCTGGTGGGCGCGGCGAGCGTGCTGGCCCACGGCAGGGGCACCCTCGCCGGGCTGGCCGGGGCGATCGTCGCGGGCGCCGTGTTCGAGCCCGTCCGGCGGCGGCTCCAGCGCACGGTGGACGGGTTCATCCACGGCGAGCGCGACCCGTACCGGATCGCCGACCGGCTCAACCGGCGGCTGCAGACCGCCGCCGACCCCGGCGCCGCGCTCGCGGTCGCCGCGGAGGTGGCGCGCTCGGCGCTGCACGCGACCGGCGTGGTGATCGAGGTCCTGGACCGCGACGGCCGGACGATCTCCGCGGAGGACGGCGTGCTCGGCGCGCGGCCGCAGCTCATCCCGCTGGTGTGGCACGGCGAGCCGGTCGGCCGGCTGCTGATCGGGGTCACCCGCACCCCGGACGCGCGGCTGTCCGGCGTCCTCGCCCGCAACCTCGCCGAGCTGGCGAACGCGGCCCGGCTCGCCGCCGACGTCCAGCGCTCCCGCGAGCACATCCTGCGCACCCGCGAGGAGGAGCGGCGGCGGCTGCGCCGCGACCTGCACGACGGGCTCGGCCCGACGCTCGCCAGCCTCGCGATGACGGTGGACGCCGCCCGCATCACGCTGAAGACCGACCCGGAGGCGGTGGACGCGCTCCTTGAGGACCTGCGCACCACCATGGGACGCGCCATCGGCGACATCCGCGACCTGGTGTACGGGCTGCGCCCGCCCGCGCTGGACGACCTCGGGCTGGAGGGCGCGATCCAGGCGCTCGGCGGCGTCGTCGCCACCGGCGACGGCCCGCAGGTCGACGTCCGCGTCGAGGGCGACCTGACGGGCCTGCCGGCCGCCGCGGAGGTCGCCGCGTACCGGATCGTGCAGGAGGCGCTGACGAACGTGCACCGGCACGCCAACGCCGGCTGCGCCGAGGTCACGCTGTGCCTGAACGGGGATCTGCACGTCACGGTCGGCGATGACGGCGTGGGGCTGCCCGAGCGGCTGAGATCCGGGGTCGGCATGTCGTCGATGCGCGAACGCGCGGCCGAACTCGGCGGGTCCTGCACGGTGGGCCCCGGGCCGCGCGGCGGGACTCTCGTCCGGGCGAGGCTCCCGGTCGGCAACGGCAACCATCATTGACGCGCCCTCAGTTCTCGCGCGTCCCCGGGGATCTCCCGCGCCACCCGGTGGGAGGGCCGGTGACCGCCCCCCGCCAAGAAGGTCGCCACCGGCCCTCGGGCTCCGTACGGCTCCGGGGCTCCCATCCCGGTCCGTACGGGCCATTCACCAGAGGGTGTGCAAGTAAGAAGCTATGCGGCGCATGGTCCCGTTGGAGAGGGACACCTGTCCCGTTCCTTCCGGGACCGCTCTGGAACCGCCACAATACCCGGTGAGCAGGGGTGCTTCAGATCCAGCCGGGCCGGGTCTCGCCCTCCGCGACCAGGACGGCCGGGCCCCGCAGAAACGCGGTCTCCCCGTCGAGGGTGACGGTCACCCGGCCGCCGGGGACGTCCACGGTCCACTCGGACGCGCCGGGCGCCCCGAGCGCCGCCGCGGCGGCCACGGCGACGGTCCCGGTGCCGCAGGAGCGCGTCTCGCCGGAGCCGCGCTCGTACACGCGCATCTCCAGGTGCCGCTCCCCCACGGTCCGGAAGAACTCGACGTTGACGCCGTCGGGGAACGCGGCCGGGTCGAAGCCGGGGGCGCGCGACAGGTCGAGGGCGGCGACCGGCTCGTCCACGCGGCACGCCAGATGCGGGTTGCCGACCGAGACCCGCCGGCCCTGGAACGTCGTCCCCGCCAGCGACGCCTCGCCGTAGCCGAGCAGCTCGGGCGCGCCCATGTCCACGGTCACGTCGCCGGACGCGCCGAGCGCCACGCGGCGCAGGCCGGCGCGGGTCGCGACGTCCCACTCGCCGGGCGCGGCCAGGCCGGCGTCGACGAGGTAGCGGGCGAAGACGCGTATCCCGTTGCCGCACATCTCCGCGATGCCGCCGTCGGCGTTGCGGTAGTCCATGAACCACTCGGCGTCGCCCGCGTGCTCCGCCGCGCCGCCCTCCGCCGGCCCGTGCTCCATCGCCTTGGTCCGGACGGCGCGCAGGACGCCGTCGGCGCCGATCCCGGCCCGCCGGTCGCACAGCCGCGCGACGGTCTCCGGCGTCAGGTCGAGGACGCCGTCCGGGTCGGGGAGGATCACGAAGTCGTTCTCGGTGCCGTGGCCTTTGAGGAACCGCATCCTCCGATCGTATTGCCCGGTCGCGGCGCCTCGTCAGGCGCCGGGCCGCCGCTCCCCCTCGATCAGCGCGAGGGCGCGGCCGACCAGGTCGGGCGCGTCGTAGGGCAGCCAGCGGACGCGCGGGTCGCGGCGGAACCAGGACTCCTGCCGGCGGGCGAAGCGCCGGGTCGTCCGGACCGTGTCCTCCTTGGCCTGCTCCTGCGTCCACTCCCCCGCGAGGAAGCGGAGCACCTGCGCGTAGCCGAGGGCCCGCCCGGCGGTCAGGCCGTCGCGCAGGCCGCGCTTCTCCAGCTCGCGGACCTCGTCGACCAGCCCCGCCTCCCACATCCGCTCGACGCGCAGCGCGATGCGCTCGTCCAGGGCGTCGCGCGGCACGCTCAGCCCGATCTGCAGGACGGAGCCGTACCGGTAACGGTGCTCGGGCAGCGTCGCGGTGAACGGGCGGCCGGTGATCTCGACGACCTCCAGGGCCCGGACGATCCGGCGGCCGTTGCTCGGCAGGATCGCGTCCGCGGCGGCCGGATCGAGCCCGCGGAGCCGCTCGTGCAGGGCGGCGGGGCCGACCCGCGCCAGCTCCTCCTCCAGGCGCGCCCGGACGGCCGGGTCCGTCCCCGGGAACTCCAGGCGGTCCAGCGCGGCCCGCACGTACAGGCCCGACCCGCCGACCAGGACCGGCAGCCGCCCCCGCGCCCGGACGCCCGCGATCGCGTCCGCGCTGAGCCGCTGGTACTCGGCGACGCTCGCGGTCTGCGTCACGTCCCACACGTCGAGCAGGTGGTGCGGGACGCCGCGCATCTCGGCCGCGGACAGCTTCGCCGTGCCGATGTCCATGCCGCGGTAAAGCTGCATCGAGTCGGCGTTGACCGCCTCGCCGTCCAGCCGCAGCGCCAGTTCCACGGCCAGGTCGGACTTCCCGGCCGCCGTCGCCCCGACGACCGCGACGACATCGAACGCATCAGGTGAGGTCACGGGATTGATTGTCGCAACAGAACGGGTATGGCCGAGGTCGTACGGGTGCCGCGCGGGCACGCGCCGCACCGATCGGACGACCGGAACCGGGGGTATCGGGAATGTCCATCGTCGACAAGGTCAAGCAGATGCTGGGGCAGCACTCCGACAAGGCGAAGGAGGGCGTGGAGCGCGCCGGGGACATGTTCGACCAGCGGACCGGCGGCAAGCACGCCGACAAGGTCGACAAGGCCCAGGAGAAGGCCGGCGACTACATCGAGCGCGAGGGCGGCCAGGGCGGCGCGGCGGGCCAGGGCCGCGACCCCGGCATGGGCGGGGAGCCCGGCGGCGGCCCGTCCTGAGCACCGCGCCCTACAGACCCGGCCGGAACCAGCGCGCCGCGAAGTAGCCGACGCCGTACGGCGCCTCGTCGGCGAGCAGCTCGCCGGTGAGGCCGGGCGTGCCGCCGGCCGCGCCGGCCAGCACCTGCCACGCCGCCCGCCCGGCCGCCCGGACGTCCCTGGAGACGCCGGGGTCCAGGGCGGCCAGGGCGGCGGTGTCGGCGTCGGCGAGAGCGCGCGCCACGCCCTCGTCGTAGGGGTGCGCGCGCACGTCCAGGTAGCCGGGCGCCTTCTCCGAACGGCACGCCGACCCGTCGCCCATCACCAGGAGCGCGACGTCGCCGGCCTCCTTCGCCAGCTCCCGCCCGAGCGCCAGGCACTCCTCCGGGCCGGCGTCGAACGCCACGGCCTGGTAGCGCGCGCCGGCGACGGTCCCCCGCCGCTCCAGGAGCCAGCGCCCGATCGTCAGGGACAGCGGGAGCGCCTCGGCGCCCTCCGCGGGGTCGGCGGGGCTCGTCCAGCCGAGCCCGTAGGGCCTGAGCGACGCGTAGGCGTCCGGGCCGTAGGCCCGCGTCTCCGGCGCGCCGCCGACCACGATCAGCGCGTCCGCCTCCGCGTCCGCCAGGCCGCCGACGGCCCGGTCGCAGGCGGCGCGCAGCCCGTCGAGCTCCGGGGCCGCCTCCCCCGCCATCTCCGGGACGAGGATGGGCGGATGCGGGCACACCGCCGCCGCTACGAGCACACTGCCTCCTCCGGGACCGGACCCGACGCGCGGACCGGTGCTCAGGAACACCCGCGGACGGGCGCCGCCTGCCGGGCGGGCCGCCCGATGGACGGCATGCCGAGTGGAACGCCCTTCTGCCCGGCGCCCCGCCCCTGGCGGGCCTCCCACGCGTCGCCCGCCCGCGTGCGGCGCACGTCCAGGACGGGTTTGTCGGCCACCAGGTGGTGCGGCGCCGCGTAGGTGACCTCGACGGTGACCATGTCGCCGGGCCGGACCCCCTCGTCCGGCGCGGTGAAGTGGACCAGGCGGTTGTCGGGGGCGCGGCCGGACAGCCGGCGGGTCGCCTCGTCCTTGCGCCCCTCGCCCTCGGCGACCAGGACCTCCAGGGTGCGGCCGAGCTGCTTGCGGTTCTCCGCCCAGGAGATCTCCTCCTGCAGGGCGACGAGCCGCTCGTAGCGCTCCTGGACGACCTCCTTCGGGACCTGGCCGTCCATGGTCGCGGCCGGGGTGCCGGGACGCTTGGAGTACTGGAACGTGAACGCCGACGAGAACCGGGCCTCCCGGACGACGTGCAGGGTCTCCTCGAAGTCGGCCTCGGTCTCGCCGGGGAACCCCACGATGATGTCGGTGGTGATCGCCGCGTCCGGGATCGCGGCCCGGACCTTCTCGATGATCCCGAGGTAGCGCTCCTGCCGGTACGACCGGCGCATCGCGCGCAGCACGGCGTCCGACCCGGACTGCAGCGGCATGTGCAGCGACGGCATCACGTTCGGCGTCTCGGCCATCGCCGCGATGACGTCGTCGGTGAAGTCCTTGGGGTGCGGCGAGGTGAACCGGACGCGCTCCAGGCCCGCCACCTCCCCGCACGCGCGCAGCAGCCCCGCGAACGCCGAACCGCCGCCTCGGCCGCCCGCCCCGGTCATCGCCAGTACCTCGCCGGGCGCGTCGGCGAGCGCGCCGAAGCCCGAGCCGTAGGCGTTGACGTTCTGCCCCAGCAGCGTGACCTCCAGGACGCCCTCCGCGACGAGCGCCTCCACCTCGGCGAGGATCTCCCCGGGGCGGCGGTCCTTCTCCTTGCCGCGCAGCGACGGGACGATGCAGAACGTGCACGTGTTGTTGCAGCCCACGGAGATCGACACCCACGCGGCGTAGGGCGACTCCCGGCGCGTCGGCAGCGTCGAGGGGAAGGTCACCAGCGACTCTTCGATCTCGACCTGCGCCTCGCTCTGCACGCGCGCCCGCTCCAGCAGCGCCGGAAGCGACCCGATGTTGTGGGTGCCGAACACGACGTCCACCCAGGGCGCCCGCTTGACGATGGCGTCGCGGTCCTTCTGCGCGAGGCAGCCGCCGACGGCGATCTGCATGCCCGGGTGAGCGTCCTTGACCGGCCGCAGGTGGCCCAGGTTGCCGTAGAGCCGGTTGTCGGCGTTCTCCCGGACCGCGCAGGTGTTGAACACCACCACGTCGGGCTCGGCGTCCTCCGCCCGGACGTACCCGGCCGCCTCCAGCAGCCCGGACAGCCGCTCGGAGTCGTGGACGTTCATCTGGCACCCGTAGGTACGGATCTCGTACGTGCGGGGGGCCGTCTCCATTGGCGCACTCATGACGGTAACCAAGGGTACGGGCCCGGCGCGCCATGGCGTAACGCCCCGGCGGAACGCGCGGCGCGCCGCCCCGATGATCACTCTCCGCCACCGCGTACCCCGTCCGACATGGGGAGTCGTGATCGTATCGGTACCGCTCGGCGACTTCCGCGAATCTGACCATGACGTAGAGTCCGACCGCATGACGGACAGCGAAGGCGGACTCGGCCTCACCAAGGACGAGCCGGAGGACTCCGTTCCGGAGCCGGCCCCCGCGGACGGGCGGCCCCTCGTCGTGATGGAGAACGTCAACAAGCACTTCGGCGATCTCCACGTCCTCAAGGACATCAACCTCACCGTGGACTCCGGCGAGGTGGTCGTCGTCATCGGCCCGTCCGGCGGCGGCAAGTCGACCCTGTGCCGGTCGATCAACCGGCTGGAGCCCATCGACAGCGGGAAGATCCTCGTGGACGGCAAGGAGCTGCCGAAGGAGGGCAAGGAGCTGGCGAAGCTCCGCGCCGACGTCGGCATGGTGTTCCAGTCGTTCAACCTGTTCGCCCACAAGACGATCCTGGAGAACGTCACGCTCGGGCCGGTGAAGGTCCGCAAGCAGGGCAGGCAGGAGTCGGAGAAGCACGCGATGGAGCTGCTCGAGCGGGTCGGCATCGCCAACCAGGCCGGCAAGTACCCGGCCCAGCTGTCCGGCGGGCAGCAGCAGCGGGCCGCGATCGCCCGCTCCCTGGCGATGCGGCCGAAGGTCATGCTCTTCGACGAGCCGACCTCGGCGCTCGACCCCGAGATGGTCAACGAGGTGCTGGACGTCATGACCGGCCTCGCCCGCGAGGGCATGACGATGATCGTCGTCACGCACGAGATGGGGTTCGCGCGCAGGGCCGCCCAGAAGGTCGTGTTCATGGCCGACGGCCAGATCGTCGAAGAGAACACCCCCGACGAGTTCTTCACCAACGCGCGCACCGACCGCGCGAAGGACTTCCTTTCCAAGATCCTCACGCACTGAATCAATTTCATCCGGCCATGCCCAGGAAGTCGAACCCTCCAGTCCACCGAGGATGAAATGGTTCACAAGCCGCGGGGCTCCGGCAGAGAGAGCAGAGGTACACGAGAAATGCGAGTACGTCGTTTCGGCGCCCTCATCGGGGCGGGGATGGCGCTGTCGCTGGCGCTCAGCGCGTGCGGCAGCGACACCGAGAAGACCGAGGCCAAGACCGTCGTCCAGAAGGCCAAGGACGAAAAGAAGCTCACCATCGGCATCAAGTTCGACCAGCCGGCGCTGGGCCTGAAGAAGCCCGACGGCACCTTCGACGGCTTCGACGTGGACGTCGCCAAGTACATCGCACAGAAGCTGGGCGTCCCCGAGAACGGCATCACGTTCAAGGAGACCACCTCCGCGAACCGCGAGTCGTTCATCGGCGGCGGGCAGGTCGACCTCGTGGTCGCCACCTACTCCATCACCGAGGCGCGCAAGAAGCAGGTGACCTTCGCCGGTCCCTACTACGTCGCGCACCAGGACACGATGGTGAACGCCGACAACAACGACATCAAGAAGGCCGCCGACCTCAAGGGCAAGAAGCTCTGCAAGGCGGCCGGGTCCAACTCCTTCCGCCGCATCACCGAGGGCCCGCCGGACGGCCAGCTCAACATCAAGGGCGTCACGCTGGTGGACGCCAGCAGCTACTCCGAGTGCGTGAGCAAGCTGAAGTCCGGCGCGCTGGACGCGGTGAGCACCGACGACCTGATCCTCGCCGGGTTCGCCAACCAGCAGAAGGGCTCCTTCAAGGTCATCAACGACCCCTTCACCGACGAGAAGTACGGCGTCGGCATCAAGAAGGGCGACATCGAGACCTGCGAGGCCGTCAACAAGGCCATCAACGACATGTACTCCGACGGCACCGCCAAGACGCTGCTGGAGAAGCACTTCGCCGGCACCGGGCTGAAGCTCGTCACGACCGTCCCGCAGATGGAGGGCTGCTCCTGATCCGGGGCCGCGCCTGAGGCCCGCCACGCCGGTGCGTCCCAGCGGGAGCGCTTCCCGGGACGCACCGGCGTGGCCTTGACAGCGCCCGCCCGACCGCGCCCGCCCGGCCGCGTCAGCCCGGCCGGGCCGGCTCGACACCGCTGGAACGCCATGAAACAGCTGAGCAATGTTTGACTTCAGCCCGTTCTTCGACAGCTTCGACGAGATCCTTCAGGGGTTCTGGGCGACGATCCGCCTGGCGGCCGCCGCCGCGGTGCTCTCCCTCGTCATCGGCACGGTCCTCGCGAGCTTCCGCGTCGCCCCCGTCCCGGTGCTGCGCGGCTTCGGCACGGGCTACGTCAACGTCGTCCGCAACACGCCGCTGACGCTGGTGCTGCTGATGTGCAGCCTCGGCCTCAACGACATCCTCGCGCTGAAGTTCTCCTCGAGCTCGTCGGTCACCTACTACTGGTGGGCCGTCCTCGGCCTGTCCGCCTACACCGGCGCCTTCGTCTGCGAGACGCTCCGGTCGGGGATCAACACCGTCCCGCTGGGGCAGGCGGAGGCCGCGCGGTCGATCGGCCTGACCTTCAACCAGTCGCTGCGCGTGATCATCCTGCCGCAGGCGTTCCGCGCGATCATCGCGCCGCTGGGCAGCGTCTTCATCGCGATGATCAAGAACACCACGGTCGCCGCCGCGGCGAGCTACGCCGAGGTGGCGCTGGTCACCAAGACGATCGTCGACAAGCCGACGTTCGCGAACGGCGTCATCCCGCTGTTCCTCGGCGTGGCCATCGGCTTCCTGATCCTCACCCTGCCGACCGGCTACTTCTTCGGCTGGCTGGCCAAGAGAATGGCGGTGGCCCGGTGAGTGGCAGGGAAGCGACCGTACTGTTCGATGTGCCGGGGCCCAGGGCTCGCCGGCGCAACATGATCCTCACCGTCGTCGTGTCGGCGGCGCTCGCCGCGATCTTCGCCGCGCTCGTCTGGCGGCTGGCCGACAAGGGGCAGTTCGCGGAGCGGCTCTGGACGCCGTTCACCAAGTGGACGGTCTGGCGGCACCTGATCATCCCGGGCCTGCTGAACACGCTGAAGGCCGCCGCGGTCGCGACCGTGCTGGCACTGCTGTTCGGCGTCGTGTTCGGACTGGCCCGGCTGTCGGACCACTGGTGGATCCGGCTGCCCGCCGGGGCCGTGGTGGAGTTCTTCCGCGGCATCCCGCTGCTGATCCTGATCTTCCTGGCGTTCTTCGTCCCCAACAAGATCAGCCCGGAGATCGCCGAGTCGCAGTTCGGCCAGTTGCAGCGCCTGTCGGTCGACTACTTCTTCTCGGTCTTCGGCGTGGAGAGCAACGCGGGCGTGGTGACCGTGCCCGCGTTCGCGGCGGTCGTGTTCGGCCTCACCATGTACAACGGCGCGGTGCTGGCCGAGGTCGTCCGCGCGGGCGTCCTGTCGATCCCGAAGGGCCAGTCGGAGGCCGCCTACTCCATCGGGCTGCGCAAGAACGGCGTCATGCGGCTCGTCCTGCTGCCGCAGGCCATCACCGTGATGATGCCGGCGATCGTCAGCCAGATCGTCGTCCTGCTGAAGGACACCGCGCTCGGGTTCATCATCGCCTACCCCGAGCTGCTGCAGGCCGGCTTCAAGCAGGTCCCCGCCAACTACGAGAACAACGTCCTGCAGGCCGGCATCGTGGTCGCGGTCATCTACATCGCGATCAACATGTCGGTGAGCCAATTGGCGACGTGGCTGGAGGCGCGCAGCCGCCGCAGCCGCAAGACGCAGGCGAAGACCCTCGGCGCCGGCGGGGCGCCGCCCGCGGCCGGGGTCGGGGTCAGGGAGCAGGCCGTCCCGTCGACCTGACGTCCCGTACGCCCGCCGAGGGGCGCCGCCGGTCTCCGGCGGCGCCCCTCGCCGTCCCGGGGCGGGTTACCCGCGAGTCCGCTGGTCGCCGCCTTGTATCTTTCCGAAGTCAAAGAGCCCGTCATGGCCCCAACCGATCCCCGTATGCGGGACGATTCCTGTTATGACCGCTCGTGCGACCCTCCCCTACGGCTCTTGGCCCTCCCCCATCTCCGCGGCCGATGTCGCCCGCGCCCGGCTGCGCCTCAGTTTCCCCACTGTCGCGGGCGATGACGTGTGGTGGCAGGAGACCCGGCCCGAGGAGAACGGGCGGACCACGGTCGTCCATCTCAGGGGCGGGCACCGCACCGAGCTGCTGCAGGCGCCGTGGGACGCGCGGACCCGCGTCCACGAGTACGGGGGCCGGTCGTACCTGCCGGTCCGCACCGCCGAGGGCTGGTCGATCGTGTTCTCCAACTACGACGACCAGCGGCTCCACCGGCTCGACGAGGGCGACCCCAAGCCCTACCCGCTGACGCCCGTGCCGGCCGTCCCGGCGGGGCTGCGGTTCGCCGACTGCGTCCTGTCCCCCGACGGCACGGAGATCTGGTGCGTCTGCGAGGGCCACATCGCCGCGCCGCCGCCCGAGCCCGCCGCCGAGGGCGAGGCGCAGCCCCCGGCCGAGGAGGGCGCCGTCACGGGGATCCGGCGCGCCATCGTCGCCGTCCCGCTGGACGGCCGCGCCGCCGAGGACGCCGGCGCCATCCGCGAGCTGGTCTCCGGCGCGCAGTTCTACGCCTCCCCCGCGCCGTCGCCCGGCGGCGGGCACCTGGCGTGGGTGCAGTGGAACCACCCGCGCATGCCGTGGGACGGCACCGAGGTGCGCGTCGCCGCGCTCGAGGACGGCCGCACGGTCGCGCCGCGCACCGTCAAGGGCGGGCTCAAGGAGTCGGCCCTGGCGCCGCTGTGGCGCGACGAGGAGTCCCTCTACGTCATCTCCGACTGGCCCGGCTGGTGGAACATCTACCAGGTCGGCCTGCACGGCGAGTCCCCGCAGGCGCTGTACCCGGCGGAGGAGGAGTTCGCGGGCCCGCTGTGGCAGCTCGGCGGCATGCCGTACGCGCTGCTCGGCGACGGGCGCCTCGCCGTCCTGCACGGCGAGGGCGACATGCGCCTCGGCGTCTACGACCCGGAGACGCTCGACCTCGTCGACCTGGAGGTCCCCTACGAGGACTGGGCGACCCAGCTGTCCGCGGACGGGACGACGGTCGTCGGCATCGCCGGCGGCCCCGACCTGCCGCAGTCGGTCGTCCGCGTCGACACCACGACCGGGCGCGTCGAGGGGCTGCGCCGCGAGCTGGCCGAGCTGCCGGACGTCGCGTACCTGTCCAAGCCGCGCGCCGAGCGCCTGGAGGGGCCGTTCGGGCGTCCCGTCCACGCCTACGTGTTCCCGCCCACCAACCCGGAGGCGGCCGCCCCGGAGGGCGAGCTGCCGCCGTACGTGGTGTTCGTCCACGGCGGCCCGACCGGGCGCGTCTCCAAGGTCCTCGACCTGGAGCGGGCCTACTTCACCAGCCGCGGCATCGGCGTCATCGACGTCAACTACGGCGGATCGGCCGGGTACGGCCGCGCCTACCGCGAGCGGCTGCGCCGGCAGTGGGGCGTCGTCGACGTGGAGGACGCCATAGCCGCGGCCCAGGCGCTCGTGGACGGCGGCATCGCCGACCCGGCCCGGCTGGCCATCCGGGGCGGCTCCGCGGGCGGCTGGACGACGCTCGCCGCGATCACGCAGACCGACCTGTTCAAGGCGGCCACGTCCTACTTCGGGATCAGCGACCTGCAGAGCTTCGCCGAGGCCACCCACGACTTCGAGTCGCACTACCTGTTCGGCCTCATCGGCCCGCTGCCCGGCTTCGAGCGCGCCTACGAGGAGCGCTCACCGCTCAGCCGCGCCGACAGGACCGCGTGCCCCGTCCTCCTCCTGCAGGGCCTGAACGACCCGATCGTGCCGCCGGACCAGTCCGAGCGCTTCGCGCTGGAGCTGGCCGCCAAGAAGATGCCGTACGCCTACCTGACGTTCGAGGGCGAGTCGCACGGGTTCCGGAAGGCCGGCACGGTCATCCGCTGCCTGGAGGCCGAACTGGCCTTCTACGGGCAGACCCTCGGCTTCGAGCCCCGCGGAGTGGAGCCCATCAACCTGACGGTCGGCTGACGCCCGCCCGTCCGCCTCCCGGCGGGCGGGCCGGTCAGCGGGCGAACTCGATCGCGCGGGACTCGCGTACCACGGTGACGCGGATCTGCCCCGGGTAGGTCAGCTCGTCCTCGACCTGCTTGGCGATGTCGCGGGCGATGACCTGCGCCTGGATGTCGTCGACCGTGTCGGGCTTGACCATCACGCGGATCTCGCGCCCCGCCTGCATGGCGAAGACCTTCTCCACGCCCTCGTGCTTCTCGCGGGCGATCTGCTCCAGCCGTTCGAGCCGCTTGACGTACGCCTCCAGCGACTCCCGGCGCGCGCCCGGCCGGCTGCCGCTCACCGCGTCCGCGGCCTGCGTCAGCACCGCCTCGACCGTGCGGACCTCGACCTCGTTGTGGTGCGCCTCGATCGCGTGGACGACGTCCTCGTGCTCCCCGTAGCGGCGCGCGATCTCGGCGCCGATCAGCGCGTGGCTGCCCTCCACCTCGTGGGTGAGCGCCTTGCCGATGTCGTGCAGCAGCGTGCACCGCTTGGCGACCTCCACCGGCAGCCGGAGCTCGCTCGCCATGACGCCCGCGATGTGCGCGGACTCGATCAGGTGCTTCAGCACGTTCTGCCCGTAGGACGTGCGGTACCGCAGCTGCCCGAGGAGCGCGATCAACTCCGGGTGCATGTCGGCGATGCCGACCTCGACGAGGGCGTCCTCGCCGGCCCGGACGCACAGCTGCTCCACGTCGCTCTTGCTGCGCTCGTAGACCTCCTCGATGCGCTGCGGGTGGATGCGGCCGTCCAGGACGAGCTTCTCCAGCGTCAGCCGCCCGACCTCCCGCCGCACCGGGTCGAAGCAGCTCAGCAGCACCGCCTCGGGCGTGTCGTCGATGATCAGGTTGACGCCCGTGGTCGACTCGAACGCCCGGATGTTGCGGCCCTCCCGGCCGATGATGCGGCCCTTCATCTCGTCGCTCGGCAGGTGCAGCACCGACACGACCGACTCGGCCGTCTGCTCGCTGGCGACCCGCTGGATCGCCAGCGTCACGATCTTGCGGGCGCGCTTCTCGCCCTCCGCCCGCGCCGCGTTCTCGATCTCCCGGACGATCGGGATGGACTCGCGCTTGGCCTGGTTCTCGATCGCCGCGACCAGCTCGCTCTTGGCCTGCTCGGCGGTGAGCCCGGCCGCCCGCTCCAGCACCTTGCGGCGCTCCTCGGCGACCTCGGCCAGCTCCTCCTTGCGGGCGTCGAGGGCCTGCCGGGTCTCGGCGAGCCGGCGCTGCCACTCCTCCAGCCGGCGCACCTCGGCGTCGAGCCGCTGCTCCCGCTCGGCCAGCCGCGCCTCCCTGCGCTCCAGGTCCTCCCGGACGGTCCGCAGGTCGTCGCGGAGGCTGCGGACCTCCTCCTCCGCCTCGGCGCGGGCCGCGGACGCGATCCGCTGCGTCTCCCGCTCGGCCTCCTCCACGGCTTCGCGCGCGTCCTGCCGCGCCTTCGCCCGGATCTCGTCGGCCTCGCTCTGCGCCCGGGCGATCTCCGCCGCGGCCCTGCCGGGCATGCCGGGGCGCCACAGGATGACGATGACGAGAGCGACCAGGGTCACCAGCAGCGCTGCACCCAGCAGGACGCTCTCCATGAGGCAGATCCTTCCTCGCCGCGGACCCGTCCGGACTCCGGGCCCTGCCTAGCGAGGATTTACTCCCGCGCGGATGCACGACTTCGCGGGGCCGCGCGCGGCGCGCCCCCGGTGATCCGGCCGCAACCGGTCGACGAACGTGTCCTGTCTGCCTCTCAGCTGCTGGAACGTGCTCGGTCGTATGGCAATCCGCGAGACGCGGAGTAACTCCTCACTGCCGTAACGGTAAGCGGCACAGAGGTAATGAGCAAGCAAACGACGGGCATTCCGGACTAACCGTACGTCGGCGTGAGTCCTTCCTTACCGGTCCTCCTGACCGCCCGCACCCCCTCCCACCTGGCCGCCTTCCGGCCGGTCAGAGTCAGGGGCCCGCGACCTCCAAGTAACCCCGCCCCGCAACCCCGGCGTGTCGCCCGCTCGGCGCCCCCGCTTGCCGGGGGCGGGGGCGGTTACCGGTCGGCGGAGGGCGCAGGAGACGGCTCGGCACCCCCGCCGCGGGGTGCGGGTCAGTCGAAGGGGTCGGGGTCGGGGACGGTCTCCAGATCGGCGCCCTCTTCGGCCAGGGCGTCTTTGACGACGCGGTAGGAGAGGCCGGGCGGGTAGCCCTTGCGGGCCAGCATGCCGACGAGGCGGCGCATGCGCTTGGCGGGGTCGGCGCCCCGGGTGGACGGGAGCCTGCGGCGGACGATGGCCCGGGCGGTCTCCTCCTCCTGCGCGGGGTCGAGCGTTTCGACGGCCTCGTTGACGGTGGTGTCGGCGACGCCGCGGCGGCGGAGCTCGGCGGCCAGGGCGCGCCTGGCCAGGCCGCGGCCGGTGTGGCGGGACTGGACCCACGCCTGCGCGAACGCCTCGTCGTCGATGAGGCCCACGTCGGCGAACCGGCCGAGGACGCGTTCGGCGGCGTCGGCGGGGACGTTCTTGCGGTGCAGGGCGTCCGCCAGCTGGGCCCGGGTGCGGGGCGCCGCGGAGAGCAGGCGCAGGCAGATCTCGCGGGCCCTGGCCTCAGGGTCCGGATGATCCCCGTCGTGCGCGGGCCGGTCCCGCGATGCCACGGTCGCTCACCCCCGCGTCCGGAGCGCCGTCCGGAGGCTCCGAGCGGCGGAGGGCCGGTGCGGCCGGCCGCTCGCCGCCGGGTGGGGCACGGTGCCGGCGGGAGGTGTGGGAGCGGCGGCGCCATCGGGGAAGGCCCGGGCACCGGTCGCGCGGTGCCGGGTAAGGCGCCGCCGCCCTGCATACGAGATCATCGCTTACTCTTCGTCAAGAGTCACCCATATCAGCGGATTCTTGGTCAGGAATCGCCCGCCTTGGCGGCCTTTGTGGTCTTCTTGGCGGCGGCGGTCTTGCCGGCGGCCGCGGCGGGAGGCGCCGGGGCGGCGTCCGGGGCGGCGGGCTCGGCCTCCTTGTCGACCTTGGGGCCGATGCCCAGCTTCTCCTTGATCTTCTTCTCGATGCCGTCCGCCAGGTCGGGGTTCGCCTTGAGGAAGTTGCGCGCGTTCTCCTTGCCCTGGCCGAGCTGGTCGCCGTCGTAGGTGTACCAGGCGCCGGACTTGCGGACGAACCCGTGCTCCACGCCGAGGTCGATCAGGCCGCCCTCGCGGCTGATGCCCTGGCCGTAGAGCAGGTCGAAGTCGGCGACGCGGAACGGCGGGGCCATCTTGTTCTTGACGACCTTGACGCGGACGCGGTTGCCGACGGCCTCGGTGCCGTCCTTGAGGGTCTCGATGCGGCGGACGTCGAGGCGGACCGAGGCGTAGAACTTCAGCGCCCGGCCGCCGGTGGTCGTCTCGGGCGAGTTGTGCACCATCACCCCGTCGACGAAGTAGTTATGCGATCCTTCCACCTCGATGTCGAACTTCTTCATCGAGCGAGCCCTCGGCTTGACATGGACATCGATGATGCGGCTGGGCACCAGCCGCGGCTCGGGGTCGACAAACTGCGGCTCGATGGCGCACTGGCCGCGGAAGCGCGGCAGCAGCATTCTTTCCATCGCCTCCGGCACATACGGTGCGATGAGCTTCTGGAACTGTGCGGACGCCGCGGTTGTGAACTGGATGACGCTGACCGCCCGGGCCCCCCGAAGCGTGAGCTTCACGTCGAGGCCGTGCGTATCGCGAAGGTACTCGACCATGCGTTCCCGCGAACCGGGGCTGAAGGCCTCGACGCAGATCTCGATACGGCCCGTGCCGCCCTCGGTACGCTCCTGGACGCCCTTCGACCGGACGGTGAAGCAGCCGTCGTCCATGTACCAGACGGCCAACGCCAGCGGCGTGAGAGCCTTCAGATAATCCCAGGTGAAGTGCTTCTTGCCGTCACCGAAGTAGACCACCTGCCGCACCTCGTCCAGTTCGGGAAGCGGGGTGAAGTCGGCGAATACCGCGCCCTTTGCGTTCGTGGTGCGGCTGTGCTCGATGTTCCCCAGCAGGGAGGTCTTCCAGTCGAGGTATGCCTCCTGGTCCGCGCCATGCCCCATGCGGAAGCGGACGCCGCTCCGGCCACGCCTGTTCGGAGACAGGTTCCCGTCCCCCATCACCGAACCGAGTATCACCTGCCACTGCTGGTCGCTGAGCCGGTGGGTCTCGGCGAGCATGACCCGGTCGCCCGCCATCAGCTCGCCGGCCTCCCGGTACCCCCCCGGTGTACGGACCAGATGGTTCTCGGTCGCGGCGAACTGCGCCCTGCCATTGCCGCCCGATTTCGCGACGGTGAACTGGAGGAAGTGATCGGCGTTGCCGTTGTCGAACCAGTTGACGATGCGCTTGGGGACGACCTTGTCCTGCTCCGGGTCGTAGGACAGGACTTCAACGTCCATCTTCTGGTTGACGATCTTGCCGATCTTCTCCTGCGTCCCGTCCGCGAGCGTCACCCGAGTGCCATAACTCATGCACCCGAACATGACGCCGACCTTCTCGCGGAGCTGGTTGATGAAGATGGCGGTGGTCTTGGTCTGGTTGATCGCGCCGGTGAGCTTGCGCAGCGCCTGCGACATGAGGCGGGCCTGGAGGCCGACGTGGCTGTCGCCCATCTCGCCCTCGATCTCGGCGCGGGGGACGAGCGCGGCGACGGAGTCGATGACGACGATGTCGATCGCGCCGGAGCGGATCAGCATGTCGGTGATCTCCAGCGCCTGCTCGCCGGTGTCGGGCTGGGAGACCAGCAGGGCGTCGATGTCGACGCCGAGCTTGGCGGCGTACTCGGGGTCGAGCGCGTGCTCGGCGTCGACGAACGCGGCGATGCCGCCCTTCTTCTGCACGCTCGCCACGGCGTGCAGGGCGATGGAGGTCTTGCCGGAGCCCTCGGGGCCGTACACCTCGACGACGCGGCCGCGGGGCAGGCCGCCGATGCCGAGGGCGATGTCGAGGGAGATGGCGCCGGTGGGGATCACCTCGACGGGCGCGCGCGCCTCCTCGCCCATCCGCATGACCGACCCCTTGCCGAACTGCCGCTCGATCTGGGCGAGTGCGGTCTCGAGAGCCTTCTCCCGGTCGTTCGCTGCCATTGAGATGTCCTTCTCGTCGTGACTGTCGGCTCTCGGCCGCTGCCTTGCGATGTCGAGGGCGACGTTACGGCGGGCCACCGACACTTTCGAGTCACCGGCGCGATTGTGGACGGCGCCGTATGCCGGGCACCAGCTTACCGAACATCCGTTCGATCATCGTCCGGTATGGCGATTCGGGCGGGAATCTCCGTGCGCTCGGCGGTCTGGACCCCGTACGCTGGCGCCGCGTCGTGTCACGGAGGGTTCCGAAATTCCGACCTCCTCCCCACTCGATGGCGGGGAGCGCCAACCGCCGCCGGTTGTGCCTCCCGCCGCACAGCCGACCGCCCGTCCGGGAGGACTCCCGTTGAGGTCCGACACCGGCTCCACAGGCCGCCGCCGGCGGCCCGGCCGCATGCTCCCCCGCGCGGGGGAAGCGCTGCCGGAAGGCCCGCTTCACCCGCCGCGCCGCGTCCCGCACATTAGCGTCTCAGGTGTGAGGTCGCGGGCATCTCGGCACGGCGGCGGAGGGCGGCCCGCCCCGGCGGCCGACCACGGCTCCGTGTCGTGCCTCACAGGAGCCCGTTCCTTCCCCCGTCAGGAGGCGGGGGTCTCCACGGAGGAATCCCGATGACGCTGACCGTCCTCTTCTGCGTCGATCCGCTCCATTCCCGGCGCGTTGACCCCCATTTCTCCCGCGAGGCCGCGGCCGTGCGGGACCACTACGGCGAGATCGCCCTCATCGACCACGACGCCCTGCGGCGCGGGGACGTCGAGGACGCGGTGGGCGCCGTCCCCGCCGGGCTCGGTCCCGTCTGGTACCGCGGCTGGATGCTGTCGGCGGACGAGTACGCCGCGATGGCCGCCACCCTGAAGCAGCGCGGAACGGTCATGCTGACGCATCCGGACGACTACAGGCGCGCGCACGAGCTGCCGGGCTGGCACGAGACGTTCGCGGGGCTGACCCCGCACAGCGTGTGGCGCCCCCTGGGCACCGGCCAGGATCCGGGAGACCTCAGCGAGCTCGCCGAACTGGTCCGGCCGCTGCGCGCAGGGCCCGCGGTGGTCAAGGACTACGTGAAGTCGTGCAAGCACGAGTGGGAGGAGGCGTGCTTCGTCCCCGACGTGAAGAACCCGGGCCAGCTGCACGACATCGCCTCCAAGATGGTCGCGCTGCGGGACGAGCACCTGGCGGGCGGCCTCGTCGTCCGCGAGTTCGAGGAATACGACGGGAACGGCGAGGCGCGCGTGTGGTGGGTGGACGGCGAGCCCGCGCTGGTGGGCCCGCACCCCGACAGCCCCGGAGTGGAGCCCGAGCCGGAGCTGGACGCCGTGGCGCCGGCCGTCCGCGCCCTGGGCTGCCGGTTCATCACGACCGATCTGGCCCGCCGCACGGACGGCGTATGGCGCGTCGTGGAGGTCGGGGACGGCCAGGTGAGCGACCTGCCGTCGTCCGTGGACGCGATGGACCTCTACGCCCACCTGCCCGTCCCGGACTGATCCGCTCCTGCCCGCTATTGCAGGGTCGAGGGGACGTCGAAGGTGGCGACGACGGCCTGCCAGACCCTCTTGGCCGGCTCCCCGTCCGCGAGCGCCTGCTCGATGGTGCGGCCGCCCAGCTCGGCCATGACGTAGTCCTTGGCCACGCTCTCGGCGTATCGCTCGCCGAACTGCTGGTTCATCCGATCCCAGAACACTGTTAGCCGCACGTCCTCCACGCTATCCGACGGAGGGTTCCTGCAAGGACCGCTCGACCTCGCCCGGGACGGCGGGGCCGGTGCCCTGGCGGTACTGGCGGTGCAGGCCCGTCAGGTAGCGCTCGACGGCTTCGATGACGCGCGCCGTCCGGTAGGAGGGGAACACGTCGAACCCGTGCTGGGCGCCCTTCATCTCGGCGTAGACGACGGGTGACCCGGAGGCGTCGCGGAGCCGCTCGACGAACCGCCTCGCCTCCGCCACGGGGACGAGCGAGTCGCGGCTTCCGTGGATGACGAAGAAGGGCGGCGAGTCCTCGCCGATGTAGGTGACAGGGGACGCCTTGGCATACACCTCGCGGTTCTCCGCGAACGGCTTCTTGACCACCATCTTCTCCATGAGGCGGGTGGCTCCCATGGGGATCGGCCATGGCCCCGCTTCGCAGAGGTCGTAGACGCCGTAGAACGGGACGGCGCCCTGCACGGTGGTGTCGGCGTCCTCGAAACCCGGCTGGAACTCGGGTTCGTTGGCGGACAGCGCCACCATCGCGGTGAGGTGCCCGCCGGCCGAGCCGCCCGTCACGCAGAGGAAGTCCGGGTCGGCGCCGTACTCTTCGGCGTGCTCCTTGTACCAGGCGACGAAGTACTTGAGGTCGATCAGGTGCTCGGGCCAGGTGGCGCGGGGGCTGAGCCGGTAGTTGACGTTGAAGCACACCCAGCCCTGCAGGGCCATGTGGTTGAGCAGTGGAAGGCCCTGCTCGCGCTTGTCCCCGATGACCCACGCACCGCCGTGGATCTGCATCAGCCCGGGGCGCAGTTCACCGTCGTCGACGGGACGGAAGACGTCCAGCTTCAGGCGCAGGCTGCCTTCCTCCCGGTAGACGATGTTCCGGTCGACCCGCACGCCTTTGCGGGGTATGAGGCAGAGCTGCGGGACGATCAGGTGCGCCAGCGGGTAGCGGGGGGCGTCCTCGGGGTCCAGGTCGAGGGGTGCGCCGCATTCCCGCAGGGTGACGACCGTGCGGCGGGACGCGGCGATGGTGGCCGCGATGCCCGCCATGGCGGCCGGCGCCAGGACGAGACCCGTCCAGCCCGCCCAGCCGTGCAGCCCGCCGAACGCGGCGGTGAGCGCGGTGGCGGCGGCCCAGGTGACGAGCACGTGCGGCGCCAGCTCGATCGTCAGCCAGCCGAGGAAGAAGCTCGGCACGAGCAGGGCGGTGCCGCGCCGCGGAGCGTGCGCGTTGGCGGCGACCAGCGCGAACAGGATCCCGAGGGCGAGCATGACGTAGGGCATCGAAGGCTCCGTGGGGGTGAGCGCCTACCCGTAGACCATGCCCTTACAAGTGCTTGCTTACAACGTGACGCACGCCACAATGCGCACTCTGTCGGACCCGCGAGGCAGTATGGCGCCATGGGCGGTGACGTGCTCGAACGCTTCTCCCCCGCGACCCGCGCCTGGTTCGCCGGGGCGTTCGCCGCGCCCACCCCCGCGCAGGCCGGGGCGTGGGAGTCGGTCGCGGGCGGCGACAACACGCTGGTGGTGGCGCCGACGGGGTCCGGCAAGACCCTGGCCGCGTTCCTGTGGTCGCTCGACCGGCTCGCCACCGAGGCCGTCCCGGACGACGCCCTGCGGCGCTGCCGCGTCCTGTACGTCTCGCCGCTGAAGGCCCTCGCGGTGGACGTCGAGCGCAACCTGCGCGCCCCGCTGACCGGCATCCGGCAGGCGGCGCGGCGGCTCGGCCTGCCCGAACCGGACGTGCGGGTCGGCATGCGGTCCGGCGACACCCCGGCCGACGAGCGGCGCCGGCTCGCCGTCAAGCCGCCGGACATCCTGATCACGACGCCGGAGTCGCTGTTCCTGATCCTCACCTCGCGGGCGCGCGAGTCGCTGCGCGGCGTCGAGACCGTCATCGTGGACGAGGTGCACGCGGTGGCGGGCACCAAGCGCGGCGCGCACCTGGCGCTGTCCCTCGAACGCCTCGACGCCCTGCTCGAACGCCCCGCGCAGCGGATCGGGCTGTCGGCGACCGTCCGCCCGGCGGACGAGGTGGCGGCGTTCCTCGGCGGGACCAGGCCCGCGGCGGTCGTCCAGCCGCGCTCGGAGAAGGTCTTCGACCTCGACATCGTCGTCCCCGTGGAGGACATGGGCGAGGTCGGCCGGTTCGTCGACGACTCCGGCGCCGCCGACCCGCGGCAGCGCAGCATCTGGCCCCACGTCGAAGACCGCCTGCTCGACCTCATCCAGGCGCACCGGTCGACCCTGGTGTTCGCGAACTCCCGGCGGCTGGCCGAGCGGCTCTGCGGACGCCTGAACGAGCTCGCCTACGAGCGCGCGACGGGCGAGCCCATGCCCGAGGACCACTCCCCCGCCGCCACGATGGCGCAGGCGGGCGCGGCCCGGGGCGCGCCCCTGGAGATCGCCAGGGCGCACCACGGCTCGGTGTCCAAAGAGGAGCGGGCCGGCATCGAGAACGCCCTGAAGGAGGGGCGGCTCCCGGCGGTCGTGGCGACGTCCAGCCTCGAACTGGGCATCGACATGGGCGCCGTCGACCTGGTCGTCCAGGTGGAGTCGCCGCCCTCGGTGGCCAACGGCCTCCAGCGCGTCGGGCGCGCGGGCCACCAGGTCGGCGCCGTGTCCAAGGGCGTCATCTTCCCCAAGTACCGGGGCGACCTCGTCCAGACCACGGTTGTGGCCGAGCGCATGCGCGGCGGTGAGATCGAGGAGCTGCGCTATCCGCGCAACCCCCTGGACGTCCTCGCGCAGCAGATCGTCGCCATGGTCTCCATGGACGAGTGGACCGTCGACGACCTCGAATCGCTCGTCAAACGGGCCGCCCCCTACGCGACCCTTCCGCGTTCGGCGCTGGAGGCGACCCTCGACATGCTCGCCGGCCGCTACCCCAGCGACGAGTTCGGCGAGCTCCGCCCACGCCTCGTCTGGGACCGCGTCACCGGCGTCCTGCGCGACCGCCCCGGCGCGCAGCGCCTCGCCGTGACCAGCGGCGGGACGATCCCCGACCGCGGCCTGTTCGGGGTGTTCCTGGTGGGCGAGAAGGCGTCCCGCGTCGGGGAGCTCGACGAGGAGATGGTCTACGAGTCGCGCGTCGGCGACGTGTTCGTCCTCGGCGCCAGCTCGTGGCGCATCGAGGACATCACGCCCGACCGGGTGCTCGTCTCGCCCGCGCCCGGCCAGCCCGGCAAGCTGCCGTTCTGGCACGGCGACACCCTCGGCCGGCCCGCCGAGCTGGGGCGCGCGCTCGGCGCGTTCACCCGCGAGCTGGCCGGCCTGCCCGCCGAACGGGCCCGGGAGCGCGTCGCCGCCGCCGGGCTGGACGAATGGGCGGCCGCGAACCTCGTGTCGTACCTGGGCGAACAGCGCGAGGCCACCGGCCACGTCCCGGACGACCGGACGATGGTCGTCGAGCGCTTCCGCGACGAGCTCGGCGACTGGCGGATGGTCGTCCACTCCCCCCTCGGCGCGCGCGTGCACGCGCCCTGGGCCCTCGCCATGGCGGGCCGCCTGCGCGAGCGGTACGGCGTCGACGCGCAGGCCATGCACGCCGACGACGGCATCGTGATCCGCATCCCGGACATGGACGAGCCGCCGGGCCTCGACCTCGCCGTCTTCGACGCCGACGACATCGAGCGCGCCGTCGTCGACGAGCTGGGCGGCTCGGCGCTCTTCGCCGCCCGGTTCCGCGAGTGCGCCGCGCGCTCGCTGCTGCTGCCCCGCCGCCGGCCCGACAAGCGCATGCCGCTCTGGCAGCAGCGCCAGCGCGCCGCGCAGCTCCTCGCCGTCGCGAGCAAGTACCCGTCGTTCCCGATCGTGCTGGAGACCATGCGCGAGTGCCTGCAGGACGTGTTCGACGTCCCGGGCCTGGTGCAGCTGATGCGCGACCTGTCGGGGCGCAAGGTCCGCATGGTGGAGGTGGAGACGCCCGAGCCGTCGCCGTACGCCCGGTCCCTGCTCTTCCGCTACATCGGCGCGTTCATGTACGAGGGCGACTCGCCCCTGGCCGAACGCCGCGCCCAGGCGCTCGCGCTCGACTCCGCGCTGCTCGCCGAGCTCCTCGGCCAGGCCGACCTCCGCGAGCTGCTCGACCCCGACGCGGTCGCCGAGACCGAACGCGAGCTCCAGCGCCTGGCCCCCGGCCGCCGCGCCCGCGACCCGGAGGGCGTCGCCGACCTGCTCCGCGCCCTCGGCCCGCTGACCACGGAGGAGGCCGCCGAACGCACCCTCCCCGCCGACGCGCCCGCGCCGGGGTCGATCGACGTCAGCGCGTACGACGTCCGGCCCGGCGGCGCGCCCCCCGAGAGCGCCGCTCAGGACGAGGCCCCCGCGGCCGCCCCGTCCGGCGGCGGAGCGCCCGCGGCGCGGGCCGGCGCCGGCGAGGCCCCGGTCTCCCGCGCGGACGTCGCCCGGGCGGCGCGGTGGCTGGTGGAGCTGGAGGCGGCGCGGCGCGCGATCCGGGTCAGGATCGCCGGCGAGGAGCGCTGGGCCGCGATCGAGGACGCCGGGCGGCTGCGCGACGCCCTCGGGGCGCCGCTGCCCGTGGGCGTCCCGGAGGCGTTCCTGGAACCGGTCGGCGACCCGCTCGGCGACCTGGTCTCCCGCTACGCGCGCACGCACGGGCCGTTCCGGGCGGACGCGGCCGCCGCGCGCTTCGGGCTGGGCGTCGCCGTCGTCGCCGAGACGCTGCGCCGCCTCGCCGCCGCGGGACGCGTCGTCGAGGGCGAGTTCCTGCCCGTCGAGGCGGTGGCCGGCCCGCCGGGGACCGAATGGTGCGACGCCGGCGTCCTGCGCATGCTGCGGCGGCGCAGCCTGGCCCGGCTGCGGGCCGAGGTGGAGCCGTCCCCGCCGGAGTCGCTCGGGCGCTTCCTGCCGGTCTGGCACGGCATATCCGGCGGGTCGCGGCTGCGCGGCGTCGACGCGCTCGTCCAGGCGGTCGAGCAGCTGCAGGGCGCGGCCGTCCCCGCGTCGGCGCTGGAGTCGCTGGTCCTGCCGTCCCGCGTGCCCGGCTACACCCCGGCCATGCTGGACGAGCTGACCTCCGCGGGCGAGGTCGTGTGGGCGGGCCAGGGCGGCCTGCCCGGCGGCGACGGCTGGGTGGCGCTCTACCTGGCCGACACGGCGCCGCTCCTCATGCCGGAGCCCGCCGAGATCACCCTCACTCCCGTGCACCGGGCCGTGCTGGACGCGCTGGGCGACGGCGGCGCCCACTTCTTCCGCACGCTGTCCGACCGCGTGAACAGGGAGGTCACCGCGAACGACGCCGACCTCGCGACCGCCGTGTGGGACCTCGTCTGGTCGGGGCGCCTCACCAACGACACGATGGCGCCGCTGCGCGCCGCGCTGGGGTCCGGCCGCCCGGCGCACCGCTCGCGGACGACGCGCCGAGGCCGTCCGGTCCTGCCCTCCCGCACCGGGCCTCCCACGGTCGCCGGGCGCTGGTGGCCGCTGCCCGAACGCGAGACCACCGCGACGCTGCGCTCGCACGCGCTCGCCGAGGCGCTCCTGGAGCGGTACGGCATCGTCATACGCGGCGCGGTCGCGGCCGAACGCGCGCCCGGCGGGTTCTCCGCCGTCTATCCGGTGCTGCGCGCGTTCGAGGAGACGGGCCGCTGCCGCCGCGGCTACTTCGTCGAGGGCCTGGGAGCCGCCCAGTTCGCCCTGCCGGGCGCCGTGGACCGCCTGCGCGCCCTCCGCCCGGCGGCCGCCGCCCCGGACGACGCCTCCGCGCTCTGGGAGACGCCCCGCAAACCGGACGTCCGCGCCCTGGTCCTCGCCGCCGCCGACCCCGCCAACCCGTACGGGGCGGCCCTGCCCTGGCCGGAGCGCGACGACGAGGTCGCGAGCGGGCACAAGCCCGGCCGCAAGGCCGGCGCCCTGGTCGTGCTGGTCGAGGGGCGCCTCGTCCTCTACGTCGAACGCGGCGGCCGCACCCTGCTCACCTGGGCCGACGAGCCGGACGTCCTGCAGCCGGCGGTCGACGCGCTCGCCCTCGCCGTCCGCGAGGGCGCGCTCGGCAAGCTGACCGTCGAACGCGCCGACGGCGAGGCGATCAACGACTCCCCCCTGGCCGCGGCGCTGGAGTCGGCGGGCTTCCACCCGACGCCCCGGGGCCTCCGCCTCCGCTCCTGACCCGGGCCCGCAGACCCGCCCCCCGCAGACCCGGACCCGCAGACCCGGACCCGCAGACCCGGCCCACCGGACCCGGCCCACCGGACCCGGCCGTCAGCGGCGGCGGCCCTTGAACATGCTGATCAGCCCGCGGAGGGCGCGTTCGTCCATGGAGCCGAAGGGGTTGTCGTGGACGAGGTAGGTCCAGGTGGCCGAGGGGCGCTTCAGGCCGGCGGCCTCCAGGTCGATGCCGTCCTCGGTGGCGGTCAGGGCCTCGAAGGCCGCCACCGAGCGTTTCCGGGCGTCGGACAGCAGGCGCTTGCCCGCCGGGACCGCCTCGCGGTTGAACTCGACCAGCGGGTCGAGACCGCGGCCGAGGGAGCGCAGATGGATGCCCTCGCGCAGGTCGGCCAGGTAGGCGAGGTGCTCCGCCCAGCAGCGGTCCATCTGGTAGAGGACGATCTGGCGCGCGGCGGCGGCCACCGCCTCCGCGCCGGCGGCCTTGGTCAGCTCGGCGTGCTTGTCCGGGGCCGCGGCCGCCATGGCCTTGTCGGCGGCGTCGCCGTGCAGGACGGCGGAGCGCTCGGCGAGCAGTTCGCGGCGCTGCAGCCCGATCAGGTGGTTGTAGCGCCAGGTGTTGCGGTGCAGTTCGAGGTCGACGCCTTCGGCGACGCGCTGGGCGTGGCCGACGATCCAGTGCGCGCCCTTGTCGGTGACGAGGCCGTCGTCGTCGGAGGACGCCTTGGGCTTCTCGTCGGGCGCGTAGCGGGTGACGAGGTCGTCCTGGAGGCTGGTGAAGAAGACGGAGGCGCCGGGGTCGCCCTGGCGTCCGGCGCGGCCGCGGAGCTGGTCGTCCAGGCGGCTGCTGTGGTAGCGGCCCGTGCCGATGACCAGGAGGCCGCCGGCCGCGGCGACGCGGTCGCGGTCGGAGCCCGCCGCGTCGGCGGGCGCGGTGCCGGGGGCGGCGGCCGGGCTGCCGCCGAGGCGGATGTCGGTGCCGCGGCCCGCCATCTGGGTGGAGACGGTGATCGCGCCGTACGCGCCGGCCTCCGCGATGATCGCGGCCTCCTCGGCGTCGTTCTTGGCGTTGAGGACGACCCGGTCCAGCCCGGCGCGGGCGAGGCTGCGGGCGAGGCGCTCGGACTCGGCGACGTCGCCGGTGCCGATCAGCACCGGGCGGCCGGTCGCGTGCGCGGCGGCGACCTCCTCGACGATCGCGACCTCCTTGTCGGCGGTGGTCGCGTAGAGGCGGTCGGGCCGGTCCTCGCGGACGCAGGGCCGGTTGGGCGGGATCACCGCGATCTGCAGCGAGTAGAACTCGGTCAGCTGGCCGGAAACGGCCATCGCGGTGCCGGTCATGCCGCACCGGACGGGATAGCGCCCGATCAGCTCCTGGACGGTGATCGAGTCGAGGATCTCCCCGCTCGGGGACGCTTCGAGGGCCTCCTTGGCCTCGACCGCGGCCTGGAGGCCGTCCGGCCAGCGCTGCAGGAGCGCGACCCTGCCCCGCGACTCGCTGATCAGCTTCACGGCGCCGTCCCGGACGATGTAGTCCACGTCGCGGTGGAGCAGGACCTCGGCGTGCAGGGCCACGTTGACGGCGGTGAGCGTGCGCAAGTTCTCCGGGGCGTACAGGTCGACGCCGAGGACGCGTTCCACCTCCCTCGTCCCGGCGGGCGTGAGCTGGACGTTCCGCGCCTCGTCGTCGGTCGAGTAGTGCAGGCCGGGCCGGAGCCGCCGGACGAGGTCGGCGTACCGGGGGTCGGCGGCGTCGAGGTCGGCGGCGCCCGCGAGGACGAGCGGCACCATGGCCTCGTCCACCAGCACCGAGTCGGCCTCGTCGATCAAGGCGACGGACGGCTCGGGCTGGACGACGTCGGCGGGGTCGGTGGCGAGCCTGTCCCGGAGGAGGTCGAACCCGACCTCGCTGACCGGCGCGTACGTCACGTCGGCCGCGTACGCGGCCCGCCGCTCGCCGGGGGTGGACGACTGCCCGATCCAGCCCGCGGTCACGCCGAGCATCGCGTACAGCGGGCCCATCCATTCGGCGTCGCGGCGCGCCAGGTAGTCGTTGACCGACATCACGTGCACCCGGCGGCCGCGCAGCGCGTACCCGGCGGCGGCCAGCGCCCCGGACAGGGTCTTGCCCTCCCCGGTGGCCATCTCGGCGACGTGCCCGGACAGCAGCGCCAGCGTCCCGAGCAGCTGGACGTCGAAGGGCCGCTCCCCCAGCGTCCGCCGCGCGGCCTCCCGGCCGAGGGCGCACAGCTCCGCGAGGTCCTCCTCCTCCCGCAGGGCCTCCGCGGCCGCGGTCAGCCCGGCGTCGGACAGCTCCCGGACCCGGGACTCGCGCGCGCCCGCCTCGGCCACCACGGCGCGGAAGGGCGCCAGGTCGACGCTGCCCGGCTTCTGGACGAGCCGCCGCAGCCGGTCACGCAGCGCCATGGCGGCCCCTCGGTTCTTCGTTCACGGTCCCCCCAACGGCGGATACGGGACGGTCGTTCCCTCCATGATCCCAGGGGGACCCCGGAAGCCGCCCGGGGCGCTCTACGCTGTAGGTCTGACCTCGATTTCATTCCTCGGACGGATCCCCTCGGCCCCTCTCGTTTGAGAGCATGAGGGCATCACGGGGTTTGCGGTGGCCAAGGGGAAAGCGCCACCGCGGAACGGGGTTCGGCATGACACCTACGGCACGGAAGGCCGCCGCGCTCCGGCGCAGGCGCCAGATCATCAGTCAGACCGTCATCGACCGCGCGCTCAACGACCCGCGGCGCCACAAAGAGGCCGCCGTCGCGGCGGCGGCGTCCGCCAAGTAGCCGCACCGAGCGGCGGCGAAGGAACGTTCCGCGCAAGGGAAGAGCCCCCGCCGCCCGGCCGGGGGCTCTTCCCTTGCCGCGATCTTCACGGACGCCGGCCCGGGGCACCCCGGCTAGGACGCGCCGCCCGCCGAGAAGACGTCGTCGCGGGCCTGCTGCAGCGCGGCGTACAGGGCGCCGCGGAGCACGGGGTTGCCCTCCACCTCGGTCACGGCCACGGTCGGCCTGGTCGGGCTGATCCGTCCGACGATCCGCTCTATGCGCGTGGCGAGGGGCGCGCCGCCGGCCCGGCCGAGGCTGCCCGACAGGACCACGAGCCCCGGGTCCAGGACGATGTTGACCGAGGTCACGCCGTAGGAGATGCGGGTGGCGAGCTCGTCCAGGAACGCGCCGCCGCGGTCCTCGTCGGCGGCGGCCGCGCTGACGCAGTCGAACGCGGTCGCCTCGGCGATGCCGTGCTCGTGGGCCAGGGCCCGGACCGCGTCCGCGCCGACCAGCGCCCCGTACCCGCCGGCGAGGGTCGGCTTGTTCCAGGTCGTGGACTCGGTGACGCCCTCGTCCATCGGGCCGCGGCGGGCGGCGCCGAACGGCAGCGGCGCGCCCGGCACCGGCAGGTAGCCGATCTCCCCGGCGCCGCCCCACCGGCCGCGGTGCAGCCGGCCGCCCAGCATGACCGACAGGCCCATGCCGCGGTCGAACCACATGAGCGCGAAGTCGTCGGCGCCCCGCGCGGAGCCGTAGGCCCGCTCGGCGATGGCGGCGAGGTTGACGTCGTTCTCGATGGTCACCGGCCGGCGCAGGTCGGTGCGCAGCGCGGCGAGGACGCCCTCGTGCCAGGACGGCAGGTCGAAGGCGAACTGGACGTCGCCCGAGCGCGGGTCGACGACGCCGGGCGTCCCGATGACGAAGGCGCTCAGCCGCGACACGGCGACCTTGGCGGAGCGGCACGCCTTGACCACGGCGTTGTGCACCGCCTTCACCGGCTCGTCGGCGCCGTTCGGGTCCACGGTGACCTGGGCGGCGATGCGCCCGGTGATGTCGGCGACGCCGGCGGTGATCCCGTCCGGCCCCACTTCGAGCCCGGCGACGTAGGCGCTGGACGGGACGACCGCGTACAGGGCGGCGTTGGGCCCCCGGCCCCCGGCCTGCTCGCCGACGACCGAGACGAGGCCGCGGTCCTCCAGTCTCGACAACAGCTGCGAGGCGGTTACCTTCGATAGCCCGGTGTGCTCGCCGATCTGCGCGCGGGTCAGCGGGCCCTGCTCGACGAGCAGGTCCAGCGCCGCGCGGTCGTTGAGCTCACGCAGCAGCCTCGGCGTTCCCGGGCGTCTGGCCATGCCGGCCCCCTCGATGTCTCAATCCGCTAACGAGCAGTTTTGTTTAGGAAAGTTTCTTGTTAGTTTACGCCCAAGCGCCGACCGGTCCGGTACCCCGGGCCGGGGGCGCGCGCAGAGCGCGGACCGGCGAGCAGGGTGCCCGCGAGCGATGCGGAAGCGAGAGGGACATGGCCAGGACCTTAAAGGGTCGGAGCCGTATCCCCGGTAAGCGGGCCACAAGGCCGCGCGAGGCGATGCCGGAAAGGATCCCCCAGTGAAGTACATCAAGGTTGCGGCCGCGGCGGCCGCGATCGCCCTGGCCGCCACGGCCTGCGGCGGCGAGAAGAAGGACGACGCGGCCGACGCCGGCAAGGACCCGGCGCAGCTCAAGGTCTGGATGATGGGCGACGGGACGCCCGAGCAGACCAAGTTCCTCGACTCCGTCGAGACGGAGTTCAAGCAGAAGCACCCGAGCACCGACGTCCAGATCAAGTACGTGCCGTGGCCGCAAGTCGCCACCACGTTCCAGAAGGCGGCCGCCGGCGGCGAGGGCCCGGACGTCACCGAGCTCGGCAACACCGACGTCCAGTCCCACATCGAGCAGGGCAGCCTGGCCGACATCACCGACGAGTTCAACGGCTGGGCGGACGGCAAGACCCTCAACAAGACCGCGCTCGGCAACGACACCAGCGACGGCAAGATCTACGCGGTGCCGTGGTACGGCGGCGTCCGCGGCATCTGGTACCGCACCGACTGGTTCCAGGAGCTCGGCATCCAGCAGCCGAAGACCTGGGCGGAGCTGACCGCCGCGGCGAAGAAGGTGCAGGACGCCAAGAAGGTGCCCGGCATCGGCATCCCGAGCGACCAGACCAACGCCCTGCTCAGCTTCATCTGGGGCAACAACGGCGCCGTGGCCGTCGAGGACGGCAACGGCGGCTGGAAGGGCCAGCTCGACCAGCCGCAGGCGATCGAGGCCGTCAAGTACTACGCCGGCCTGGTCAGCACCGAGAAGGTCGCGCCCGAGAAGTACATCGGCAAGAACGAGCTGGAAGGCCCGCAGCGCGACTTCGCCCTCGGCAAGCTCGGCATGTACATCGACGGCAGCTGGGCCCTGAAGGAGATGAAGAAGGTCTCCGCCAAGAACGCCGACAAGTGGGGCGTCTTCCCGATCCCGAGCAAGACCGGCGGCAACGCCCCGGTCATGGCGGGCGGCTCCGACCTCGCCGTCTGGAAGGACAGCAAGGCCAAGGCGGCGGCCTTCGACTACATCACGGTCCTGAACAACGCCAAGAACGCCAAGGGGTGGGCCGACTACAGCGGCTTCTCGTCCATGCGCTCGGACGTGAAGTTCACCGACCCGAAGCTGGAGATCTTCACCCAGATCGCCACCAACACCAAGTTCCCCCCGATCGGCCCCGGCTGGGCCGAGTTCGAGCAGGCCAAGAAGGTGCTGCCGAACACGGTCAAGGCGATCATGCAGGGCAAGAACGCCGATGAGCAGATGAAGAAGGCGAACGAGCAGGCCAACACCCTGCTGAACCCGTAGTACCGGCTGATCGGAACGTCCATGCTCGACACCGCTCCCGCGGTGCGGAGAGCGCCCGGCCGGAGGACCTCCGGCCGGGCGCGCCCCGGCCGCCGGCCCCGTTTCGGGCCCTACCTGCTGATCGCACCGACCGTGCTCGTGATCGCCGTCCTGATGTTCTGGCCGATGATCCAGATCGGGATCATGTCGTTCCAGAAGGTCGGCAACCGCCAGCTGCGCGGCGAGCCGGCCGAGCAGGTGGGCGCCGAGAACTTCGACAAGATCCTCAACGACCCGTTCTTCTGGCAGACCTTCGAGCACACCGTGCTGTTCGCCGTCGTCGCGGTGACCCTGACCCTGGTCGTCGGGACGCTGGTGGGGCTGCTGCTCAACAAGCTCGGCAGGAAGATGTCGGGCTTCGTCGCCGGCGGCGTGATGGTCGCCTGGGCGACCCCGCCGGTCACCGCGGCGATCATCTTCAGCTGGCTGTTCGGCACCACCGGCGGCCTCGTGAACTGGTTCCTCGACCTGCTGCCCGACGCCCTCGTCGGCGGCGGCTGGCTCGACTACAACTGGTTCGCCACCCCGCTGTCGACCTACACCGTGCTGACCGTGTGCGTGGTGTGGCAGGCGTGCCCGTTCATCGCCGTGTCCGTCCTGGCCGGGCTGAAGAGCGTCCCCGGCGAGCTGTACGAGGCGGCCCGGGTGGACGGCTCCGGCCCGTGGCGGACGTTCTGGAGCATCACCTACCCGATGCTCAAGCCGATCTTCATGGTGCTGCTGGTCATGTCGATCATCTGGGACTTCAAGGTCTTCACGCAGCTGTTCATCATGTCCGGGCTGGCCAACCGCGACGCGTTCAACCTGTCGCTGTACGCCTACTCCGAGGCGTTCGGGTCGCTCAATCCGAAGCTCGGCATGGGCTCGGCGATCGCGCTCGTGCTCACGTTCATCCTGCTCATCGTCACCGCCCTGTACGTGCGGGTCATGGTCCGCCAGGGGGAGACGCGATGAGGACCTCGCTGCCGCGCAAGATCCTGCTGAACGGGACGGGCCTGCTCGTCTTCGCGATCGCGGTCTTCCCCGTCTTCTGGATGGCGTCCACCGCGTTCAAGCCGAACAACGAGATCTTCAGCACGACGCCGAAACCGCTCCCCGCCCACCCGACGCTCAAGCACTTCGACCTGGTGCTGAACGGCGGCATCGCCGAGGTCTCCTTCTGGGAGTACTTCGCCAACAGCGCGATCCTCGCCGTCGTCACCGTGCTCGCGTCCGGCCTGCTCGCGCTGATGGCCGCGACCGCCGTCGCCCGGTTCCGCTTCCGCTTCCGCACCACCTTCCTGGTGATGCTGCTGGTGGTGCAGATGGTGCCGCTGGAGGCGCTCGTCATCCCGCTGTTCCTCGACCTGAAGCGGCTCGACCTGCTGAACAGCCTGGCGGGCCTCTCGCTCGTCTACATCGGGTTCGCGGTGCCGTTCGCGATCTGGATGCTGCGCGGGTTCGTCGCCGCGGTGCCGCGCGAGCTGGAGGAGGCCGCCGCGATCGACGGCGCCGGCCCGGTCCGGACGTTCTTCACCGTCCTGCTCCCGCTGGTCGCGCCCGGACTCGTGGCGACCAGCATCTTCTCCTTCATCACCGCCTGGAACGAGTTCATCTTCGCCTACACGTTCCTGGAAGACCAGAACAAGTACACCTTGCCGATCATGCTGCAGTTCTTCTTCGGCCGCAGCGGCAACGCCTGGGGGCCCATCATGGCAGCGTCCACGCTGCTCACCATTCCCGTCATCGCCTTCTTCCTGCTCGTCCAGCGCCGCATGGTGTCCGGCCTCACCGCCGGGGCGGTGAAGGGGTGACGACCGACGACATCGCGACCACGGCGGAGATCGCCCGGCTGGCCCGCGGCACGCTGCTCCCGTCCTTCCCCGGGGCGACCGCGCCGCGCTGGCTGCTGGACGAGCTGGAGGCCGGCCTCGGCGGCGTCACGCTCTTCGCCCTCACCGGCAACGTGCCGAGCCCCGAGTCGCTCGCCGCGCTCACCGCGCAGCTGCGCAAGGCGGGCGACCCGTTCATCACGATCGACGAGGAGGGCGGCGACGTCACCCGGCTCGGCGGCCACGCCACCGGCAGTCCCTACCCGGGCAACGCGGCGCTCGGCGCCGTGGACGACCCGGAGCTGACCCGGCGCATCTACCGCTCCATGGGCGCGGAGCTGGCCGAGGTCGGCGTCAACTTCAACTTCGCGCCGTCGGTGGACGTCAACACCGCCGACGACAACCCGGTGATCGGCACCCGCTCGTTCGGCTCCGACCCCGAGCTGGTCGCCCGGCACGCCGCCGCGTCCGTCACCGGGACGCAGGAGGCGGGCGTCGCCGCCTGCGCGAAGCACTTCCCCGGCCACGGCGCCACGGTGGACGACTCGCACCTGTCGATCCCGCTCGTGGACGCCGACCTGGAGCTGCTGGACCGCCGCGAGCTGGTCCCGTTCCGGGCGGCGATCGCCGCCGGCACCCGCGCGGTGATGACCGGCCACCTGAACCTGCCGGCGATCACCGGGGGCGCGCCGGCGACCCTGTCGCACGCCGCGATCACCGGGCTGCTGCGCGAGCGGCTCGGCTACTCGGGCGTGATCGTCACCGACGCGCTCGACATGGAGGGCGCGAGCGGCGCGATCGGCATCCCGGAGGCGTCCGTGCGGGCCCTCGCCGCGGGCGCCGACCTGCTGTGCCTCGGCCCGCGCGAGCACGCGGAGACCGTCCAGGCGACCCTCGGCGCGATCGACGCGGCCGTCCGCACCGGGCGGCTGTCCATGGGCCGGCTGCTGGACGCCGCGGAGCGCACGGCGCGGCTCAAGGAGTGGCTCGCCGGGCAGGGCGCCGCCGCGGTGGACCGCGCCGCCGGGATGGAGGCCGCGCGCCGCGCCGTGCGCGTCACGGGAGCGCTCCCAGGCTGGACCGGGCCGCCCCTGGTCGTCGAGACCGAGTCGACCGGCAACATCGCCGTCGGACCGACCCCGTGGGGACTGCACCCGTGGGCGCCCGACGCCGTGCGGGCCGACGGCTCGGACGGGGCGGCCGAGCGCGTCCTCGCGCGCGCCGAGGGGCGCGGGCTGATCGTCGTCCTGCGCGACGCGCACCGGCACGCGGCCCAGCGCGCCCTCACCACGGCCCTGCTCACCGCCCGCCCCGACACCGTCGTGGTGGAGATGGGCCTGCCCGTCTGGCGCCCCGGATCGGCCGTCTACCTGGCCACCTACGGCGCCGCCGCCGCCAACGCCCAGGCCGCCGCCGAGATCCTCGGGCTGACCGGCGCGCCGGGCTCGGCCGGCTAGACCCGTGGCGCGCCCGCCGGAGGACAGAGCCCGGTTCCGGCGGGCGCGTCACGCCGCCCGCGGCGCCGGATGCCCGACTGGTCCCATCGGCCAGGGATAATACGTTCATGCGATTGTCCGCCCGGGTCGATTACGCGTTGCGCGCCGCCGCGGAGCTGGCGGTCGCCGGGAGTCACCCGGTGACCGCGGTGCAGCTCGCCGAGGCGCAGCAGATCCCGCCCAAATTCCTCGAGAACATCCTCGGCCAGCTGCGCCGCTCCGGCCTCGTCCGGAGCCAGCGGGGCCCCGAGGGCGGCTACTGGCTGGCGCGGCCCGCGGAGCGGATCTCCCTCGCCGACATCATCCGCGCCATCGACGGGCCGCTGCTCGGCGTCCGGGGCGAGCGCCCCGAGCACGTCGGGTACGAGGGGCCGGCGCGGTCCCTGCAGGAGGTGTGGATCGCGCTGCGCGCCAGCGAACGCTCGATCCTGGAGCAGGTCACGCTCGCGCACATCGCGTCCGGGGAACTGCCCCCCGCCGTCCAGAAGCTCACCGAGGACCCGGCCGCCTGGGAGAGCCCCTCCCTGATCTGAGCCCCGCCCGCGGAGGAGGCACGGCCCATGCCGGAAGGGGACGTCGTCTGGCTGACGGCCCGGCGGCTGCGCGAGGCGCTCACCGGGCGGGTGCTCGCGCGCTCGGACTTCCGCGTCCCCCGGTACGCCACCGCCGACCTGCGCGGGCGGACCGTCCTGGACACCGTCCCGCGCGGCAAGCACCTGCTCACCCGGGTCGAGGACGGGCTCACCGTCCACACGCACCTGCTGATGGAGGGGCGCTGGCAGATCCGCCGGGCGGGCCCCGCCCCGCGCGACCACAGGGTCCGCCTCGTGCTGGCGAACGCGGAGTGGCAGGCGGTCGGCTACTCGCTCGGCCTGGTCGAGCTGCTGCGCACCGCCGAGGAGGACCGGGCGGTCGGCCACCTCGGGCCCGACCTGCTCGACCCGTCCTGGGGCCCCGGGACCGCCGCCGAGGCCGTCGCGCGGCTGGGCGAGCAGCCCGCGCGGCCCATCGGCGAGGCCCTGCTCGACCAGACGCGGCTCGCCGGGATCGGCAACGTCTACAAGGCCGAGGTCCTGTTCCTGCGGGGCGTGAACCCGTGGGCGCGGGTCGGGGACGTCCCCGGCCTGCCGGCGCTCGTGGAGCTGTCTCACCGGCTCCTGGACGCCAACAAGGACCGGCACGGCCACATCACCACCGGCGACCGGGGGCGCGGGCGGGAGCACTGGGTGTACGGGCGGGCCGGGCGCCCCTGCCGGCGCTGCGGGACGCGGATCGAGCGGGCCGAGCAGACCGGCGGGCGCGTCACGTTCTGGTGCCCCCGCTGCCAGCCCGCCCCGCGGTAGCCGGGCGGGAGCGGCGGGCGGACGCGGAAAGGCCCCGGCCCCCGCCGAACGGATCGGCGGGGGCCGGGGCCATCGCACCCGGGTCCGGTTCGCGCCGGGATCGCGGCGGCGCGGCGCGGGCCCGGTGGCGGGTCAGGTCTGGGCCTGGAACATCCAGTGCTGCTTCTCCAGCTCGGCGGTGATGCCGATGAGCAGGTCCTGGGTGACCTGGTCAGGCTCGTCGGTCGCGGCGATGCGCTCCCGGAAACGCGCGATCATCTGGGCCAGGATGTCGGTGATCGCGGCGACGACCTTGTCGTCGTCCAGGTAGCCGGCCTCCAGCTGCGGCAGCTCGGTGCGATCGGCGACCGTGCGGGCACGGCCGTCGGGGTTCACGCCGATCGCGACCGCGCGCTCGGCCACGTCGTCCTGGCCGGTGCGGGCGAGGGCGACCACCTCGTCCAGGTGCTCGTGCACGACCTTGAAATTGCGTCCGGTCAGGTTCCAGTGCGCCTGTTTGGCCACCAGGGCGAGATCGATGAGGTCGATGAGTGCGCCCTGCAGGGCCTGCCCGACCACCTTCACCGCATCGTCGGGAAGCGGGCTCTTGACCGTCGCCATTGTCGGGTTCCTTCCGCGTCGTTACCTTGTCCCGTACAACACGGAAAGATCCCCAGAAATGTCGCGCTCATGCGTGAGGCCGCGCACACCCGCGGCCTCTGATCAGGCATGAACGCAGGGGAGCGGGTCAGGCCGCGACCATGTCGGCGCGGAACTCCCCGGTGATCTCCTCCGGCGTCTCCGGAATGCTCTCGGCGGAAATGCGCTCGTGCTCCGGCGCGCCCGCCATGACGGGCTCGTGCTGCAGCTCGGCGAGGGCGAGCTGATCCGCGACTTCCCTCAGCACGTGCGACAGCGGGACGCCCAGGGCTTTGCAGATCGAGGACAGCAGCTCCGAGGATGCCTCCTTCTGTCCCCGCTCGACCTCGGAGAGATAGCCGAGTGACACCCGCGCCGCCGCGGACACCTCACGGAGGGTGCGTCCCTGGCGCAGCCGCAGCTGCCGCAGTACGTCACCGAGCAGCTGGCGAAGCAGGACCATCGTCTCGCTCCCTCCCTCAGTTCGGACCATCTGCCGGTTCCACCGTACCCGCCTTGACGGTGACCATGGCAGACCGTTGATTTCGTGTTCGCTCGGAACGTAACGCTGTAATCAGTCCCGGTCTTCCCGATCTGCCTGAGCCTCCTCGCTCTCACCCTCGGCGTCAAGCCCCAGCAGGACGCGTCTCAGCAGCTCAAGGGCGTGCACGACGGTCATCCGCCGGATCACCGCGCGGATCTCCGGTCCGGCGCCCGACACGGGGAGTTTCGGGCTCGCCACAGTGCGCGAGTTACCGGGACCGGCCACGCCGATATAGACCGTTCCCACGGGGCGGCCGTCCTGCGTGTCGGGGCCGGCGACGCCGGTGACGGCGAGCCCGTAGGTCGCGCCGACCGCGTCGCGCACGCCCGCGGCCATCGCGGCGGCCACGTCCGGGTGGACGGCGCCGTGCTCGGCGAGCAGGTCCGCCGGGACGCCGAGCAGCCGCTCCTTCGCCTCCGTCGCGTACGTCACCAGGCCGCCCGCGTAGGTGGCGGACGAGCCGGGCATCGCGGTCAGCTCGGCGCCGATGAGCCCGCCGGTCACCGACTCCGCCGCCGCGACCGTCTCCCCGCGGGCGGCGAGCAGCCGGTGGACGACCCGGTCCAGCGTCTCGTCCTCGGCCCCGTAGACGGCCGAGCCCAGCAGCCTCCGGACGTGCGCCTCCACGCCCTCCAGCCGCCCGGCGGCGTCCGGCCCGGTCACGGTGATCCGGATCTTCACCTCGGCGGGGTCGGGCAGGTAGGCGAGCTTCACGCCGTCCATCGCCTCGACCTCGGCGAGCCGCGCCGCCACGGCCGACTCCCACATCCGCGCGGTGCGCAGCGTCCGGCGCGCGACCGCGGGCAGCCCGGCGACGCGGACCAGCTCCGGCAGCACCGCCTCGTCCATGATCGTGCGCATCTCGAACGGGACGCCGGGCAGCGCGTACACGACCCCGCCGGGCAGCTCGACGCGCAGGCCGGGCGCCGAGCCCGCGGAGTTCGCCAGCACCCGCGCGCCCTTCGGCACGTCGGCCATGCGCAGCGCCATCGGCTGCAGCTCGCGGCCGGCGCGGGCGACCCGCTCGCGCAGCCGCCGCTCCAGGCCGGGGTCGCGGACGAGCGGGACCCCCGCCGCCGCGGCGAGCGCGTCCCGGGTGAGGTCGTCGTAGGTGGGCCCCAGCCCGCCGGTGGTGATCACCGCGTCGGCCCGCTCGAGCGCCGACGTCACGGCCGCCGCGATCACGTCCGGCTCGTCGCCCACCACGACGCTGCGGGTGACGTCCACGCCGTGGTCGGCGAGGCGCCGGCCGAGCCAGGCCGCGTTGCCGTTGACCGTGTCGCCGAGGAGCAGCTCGTCCCCGACCGTGAGCAGTTCGATTCGCATGGCGTCCGAATCTACCGGCGCCCGCCCGCGACGGCCTCGGCGCGCCCCCGGTTCACCGTGAAAATCGGCCGAATGAGGACGGAAGCGCCGCGCGGGTGTTCGAACCGGTCCAACGGCCCATCACCTTTTCCGTCGCCGCGGGAAAGAGGCGGCCGCGCTTTGTCCGCCGGGACGGGACCGCTTCCGCCACGCCGCGCGGAGAAGACGCCCGGGTGGACGCGCATCGTCGCCGCGCGGCATTGACCTGCGGTCCAACAATGCCGAGAAGCCCAGGTCACATTGTGAGTCAAAACTCATTTGATCGATTCGTCCGCACGGACGCGGGCGGGGATAATCGAATCGCGTGGCGCCCGCGAACCGGGGCCGCGGGACCACGACCGGGGTGGGCGTGGCCTCGCGGCCGCCCGCGGGCGCCACGGCCCGTCCGCAGCCCCCCGCGCCGGGGGCGGCAATCGCTCAGGGGCGCGCCAGCCGGCGCAGCACGGCGCCGCAGCGGCGGGCGTAACGGCGCTGGAACGCCGGCCCGAGCGGGCCCGCCAGCCGCACCGCGGCCGCCGCCGGGCGGCTGAACGCCGTGACGGTCAGCCACACGTCGTCCTCCTCGTCCCGGTGCACGACGAACGACTCCTCGCCCGACTCCGGATGCCCCGGCAGCGTCCCGTACGCCCACCCGGCGCAGCGGTCCTCCTCGCGGGTCCACACGATCCGGCAGGGCGCGCGCAGCCGCAGCGGGCCGAGCCCGAGCCCGAGCACGACGGTGACGCCGGGGGCCGCGCGCGGAGCCGAGGCGTCCACCCGGAGCGGCAGCGCCCGGTGCATCCAGAACTCCATGAGCGCGTCGGCCGCGTTCCGGAAGACCTCCGGGCCGCTCCCGACCGGCGTGCGCTCGCGCAGATGCCGGTACCCGGCCGGGCGCTCCGCGTCACGCGTCGCGCCGACCTCGGCGTACGTGAAGTCCAGTGCCGTCACCGGCCTTTCACCCCCAAGCTGACGAATCGCCGTCAAGTATCGCCGCTTCCCCTGGCCCGCGCGGGCGGGGGCCGCGTAGCGTCCGGCACATGACCGCCATCGTGGCCGGACTCAACGTCTTCCCCCTCAAGAGCGCGGGCGGCGTCGCGCTCGCCGAGGCCGAGCTGACGCCCACCGGGCTGCGGCACGACCGCGAGTTCATGCTCGTCCGCCCGGACGGGCGGCACCTGTCGCAGCGGGAGATCCCCGAGCTGGCCCTGCTCCGGCCCGTCTTCGACGGCGTGAAGCTCACCGTCTCCAGCCCGCTGGCGGGCACGCCGCTGGTGTGCGAGGCGGCGGACGGCCCGGCGCTCGACGTCACCGTCCACAAGCGCCCCTGCCGGGGAGTCGACCAGGGCGACGACGCGGCCCGCTGGTTCTCGGCCGCGCTCGGCGCCCCGTGCCGCCTCGTCCGGTTCACCGGCACGCGGCCCACCCCGCTCGGCGGCGGGACGCTCGCGTTCGCCGACGGCTACCCGGTCTCGGTGCTGTCCGCCGAGTCGCTGGACGACCTCAACAGGCGGGTCGGGGAACCGCTGCCGATGTCCCGGTTCCGGCCCAACATCGTCCTGCGCGGCCTCGGCCCCTACGGGGAGGACGCCGCCACCCGGCTGCGCGGCGCCGCCGCCGAGATCGAGCTGGTCCGGCCGGCGGACCGCTGCATGATCGTCAACACCGATCAGGAGACCGCCCGGCGCTCCCCCGGAACGCTCCGCGCGCTCGCCCGCTACCGCCTCGCCCGGTTCGGCGGCGCCCGCGGGATCATGTTCGGCCGCCTCGGCGTCCCCCGCGCGACGGGCGTCCTGCGCGTCGGCGACGAACTGGCCGTGTCCTAGGCGGTCAGGACGCGCGGGGCGCGCGGCGCAGCCGCCACGCGCGGACGAGGTAGTCCGCGCCGGTGACGACGGTGACGACGAGGGCGGCGCCCATGGTGATCCAGCGGACGTAGTCGAGCGGGCCGGGCAGGATGTAGAAGCCGATGGCGACGACCTGCAGCATCGTCTTCAGCTTCCCGCCCTTGCTCGCCGGGATCACGCCGTACCGGATCACCACGAAGCGCAGCACGGTGATGCCGATCTCGCGGACCATGATCGCGGCGGTCACCCACCACCACAGCTCCCCCATCAGCGACAGGCTGACCAGCGCGGCGCCGGTGAGCGCCTTGTCGGCGATCGGGTCGGCGATCTTGCCGAAGTCGGTGACGATGCCGCGGGCCCGCGCGATGTCCCCGTCGATCTTGTCGGTGATGGAGGCGGCCGCGAACACCGCGAACGCGGCGAGCCGCCAGCCGGTGCCGTCCAGGAACAGCAGCCACACGAAGACCGGGACCAGCACGATCCGGATCATCGTCAGGGCGTTGGCGATGTTCCACACCCCCGCGGGGGGCGGCTCCGGGGCGCCGGCGACCGGCCCCGTGGCATCCGCGATCATGCGGTGCCCGCGATCGGGCCCGCGATCGGTTCCGCGACCAGGTCCACGCCGTCGCTCCCGGTGACGCGCGCCTCGACGATCTCGCCCAGCGCCAGGCCCTCGCCGCGGACGAGGACCGTCCCGTCCACCTCCGGCGCCTGGTGCTCGGCGCGCCCCTCGAAGCCGCCCCGCCCGTCCTCCGGCAGGGCCTTGTCCTCCAGCAGGACGCGGACGGCCGAGCCGATCCGGTCCTCGGCCCGCTGCGCCGTCAGCTCCTCGGCGAGCCCGGACAGCTCGTCGACGCGGCGGGCGACCTCGGCCGGGTCGAGCTTGCCGTCCAGGCCGGCGGCCTCCGTGCCGTCCTCGTCGGAGTAGCCGAACACGCCGATCGCGTCCAGCCGCGCGGCGCCCAGGAACTCCGCCAGCTCCTCGAAGTCGTCCTCGGTCTCGCCGGGGAAGCCGACGATGAAGTTGGACCGCACGCCCGCCTCGGGGGCGAGCTCGCGGATCTGGTCGAGCAGCCCGAGGAACCGCTCCCGGTCGCCGAACCGCCGCATCGAGCGCAGCACCGGGCCGGACGCGTGCTGGAACGACAGGTCGAAGTAGGGGGCGACGCCGGGCGTGCCGCAGATCGCCTCGATGAGTCCGGGCCGGGTCTCGGCGGGCTGCAGGTAGCTCACCCGGACGCGCTCGATGCCGTCCACGGCGGCGAGGCGGGGCAGCAGCCTCTCCAGCGCGCGCAGATCGCCGAGGTCCTTGCCGTAGGACGTCGAGTTCTCGCTGACGAGGACTACCTCGCGGACGCCGTGCCCGGCGAGCCAGCGCGCCTCCTCCAGCACCTCCGCCGGCGGGCGCGAGACGTACGCGCCGCGGAACGCGGGGATCGCGCAGAACGTGCAGCGCCGGTCGCAGCCGGACGCCAGCTTCAGCGGCGCGACCGGGCCGCCGCCGAGCCGCCGCCGCAGCACCCGGGGGCCGGACGCGGGCGCCACCCCGTCCGGCAGGTCGGCCGGGGCGCCGTGCCCGGGGACCGCCACGTGCGACGCCGGCCGGTCCACCGGGCTGATCGGCAGCAGGGTGCGGCGGTCGCGGGGGGTGTGCGCCTCCCGCCTGCGGCCCGCCATCACGTCGTCGAGCCGCTCGGCGATGCCCTCGTAGTCGTCGAAGCCGAGCACCGCGTCGGCCTCCGGCAGCGCCTCGGCCAGCTCCCTGCCGTACCGCTCGGCCATGCAGCCGGCCGCAACCACCTTGGCGCCCGAGTCGTGCGCGGCGAGCAGCGTGTCGATGGAGTCCTTCTTCGCGGCCTCGATGAACCCGCAGGTGTTGACGACCACGACGTCCGCGCCGTCGGCGCCGTCGGCCAGGTCCCAGCCGGCGTTCTCGATGCGCGCGGCGAGTTCCTCGGAGTCGACCTCGTTGCGTGCGCAGCCGAGCGTGATGAGCGAGACCTTGCGGCGAGTGGACATGCCCCTAAAGGTAATGGGCCCCGGCGCCGGGACGTACCGGCGGCCCCTACGCGGGCTCGGGGTCGTTCTTGTCGAAGCTCAGCCGCTGCACGCCCTCGCCCTTGCCGGGCGAGCCGATGTCCTTGCCGTTCACGGTCAGGTCGACGCTGCCGCCGACGCCGATCACGAGCTTGACCTTCTTCTTGGCGGTGAACTCCTTCTCATCGCCCTTGTGCAGGGTGCCGATGAACAGCGTCCTGCCCTTGTCGCCGATGACGTTCAGCCACGTGGTGCGCTTGGCCTCAAGCCGCACCTCGACCTTCGTGCGCGGGGCCTCCGCGATGGGCGCGCCGGTCTTCGGCGCGGACGCGGACGGCGACGGGGAGGGCGGCGCGGGCGTCCCGGCGACCTGCTGCGCGGTGCGCTGCTCGCCGCCGCCGTCGTGCCCGACCACCTGGACGACGCCGTAGATGACGACGAGGGCGAGCGCGAAGGCCATCGCGGCGCTCCAGTTCGGCGCCTTGCGCTCCCGGAACGCGACGGGCTGCTCCGGCTCGAACGCCGACACCGCCGAGACGGGCTGCGGGGCGCCGCCGTGCGCGGCGTCGAACTCGGCGACGAGCGGCTCCGGGTCGATGCCGATGACCCGGCAGATGCTGCGGATATGACCGCGGGCGTAGAAGTTGCCACCGCAGAGCGAGAAATCGTCGGCCTCCATGCCGCGGATGACGGTTTCCCGTATCCGCGTCTGGAGACTGACCTGTGTCACCGAGAGACCGGCTCGCTCGCGCTCCTCCGCCAAGGTCTCACCGATGCTCACCTCGGGCCTCCTTTGGGGGCACTCGTGGCCGATCTTCAGGGACACCAGTCTAGGAACGGGAATGCCCGCTGGGCGACAGCCGACACGTTCGAAACAGGGCAAGATTTCGCATCATTCCGTAATGCCCTGGCCGTGGTCGCTCAGCCGCCCTCGCCGCGCAGTTCCGCGAGCACCCGGGGAAGATCGTCCGGCTTGGCCAGCACGTCCCGCGCCTTGGACCCCTCGCTCGGCCCGACGATGTCGCGGCTCTCCATCAGGTCCATCAGCCGCCCGGCCTTGGCGAACCCGACGCGGAGCTTGCGCTGCAGCATCGACGTCGACCCGAACTGCGTCGACACGACCAGCTCGATGGCCTGGACGAGCAGGTCCATGTCGTCGCCGATCTCCTCGTCGATCTCCTTCTTCGGCTTGTTCGACTCGCCGACGTCCTCGCGGTACTCCGCCTCCATCTGCTGCTTGCAGTGGTCGACGACCCCGTGGATCTCCTTCTCCGACACGTAGGCGTTCTGGATGCGCATCGGCTTGCTCGCGCCCATCGGCAGGAACAGCGCGTCGCCCTGCCCGACCAGCTTCTCCGCGCCCGGCTGGTCGAGGATGACGCGGCTGTCGGACAGCGAGGAGGTCGCGAACGCCAGCCGGGACGGCACGTTGGCCTTGATGAGCCCGGTGACGACGTCCACCGAGGGCCGCTGCGTCGCCAGGACGAGGTGGATGCCGGCGGCGCGGGCGAGCTGGGTGATGCGGACGACCGAGTCCTCCACGTCGCGGGGCGCGACCATCATCAGGTCGGCCAGCTCGTCGACGATGACGAGCATGTACGGGTACGGGGTGTAGACGCGCTCGCTGCCGGGCGGCGGCTTGAGCTTGTTCGCCTTCACCGCCTTGTTGAAGTCGTCGATGTGCCGGTACCCGGACGCGGCCAGGTCGTCGTAGCGGCGGTCCATCTCGCCGACGACCCATTCGAGGGCCTCGGCGGCCTTCTTCGGGTTCGTGATGATCGGCGTGATCAGGTGCGGGATGCCCTGGTACATCGTCAGCTCGACCCGCTTGGGGTCGACCAGGACCATCCGCACCTCGTCCGGCGTGGCGCGCATCAGGATCGAGGTGATGAGCCCGTTGATGCACGTCGACTTGCCCGCGCCGGTGGCGCCCGCGATGAGGATGTGCGGCATCTTCGCCAGGTTCGCCACGACCGTGCGGCCCTCGACGTCCTTGCCGAGCCCGACGATCATCGGGTGGTGCTCGTTGGTCGCGGCCGGGGAGCGCAGCACGTCGCCGAGGCTGACGATGTCCTTGTCGGTGTTGGGGATCTCCACCCCGATCGCCGACTTGCCGGGGATCGGGGAGATGATCCGCACGTCGGCGCTCTTCACCGCGTAGGCGATGTTCTTGGTGAGCGCGGTGACCTTCTCGACCTTCACCGCCGGGCCCAGCTCGATCTCGTACCGGGTGATCGTCGGGCCGCGGGTGAACCCGGTGACCTGCGCGTCGATGTCGAACTGCTCCAGCACGCCGGTGAGCGCGTTCACGACCGTGTCGTTGGCCTTCGTCCGCGGCTTGGACACGCTGCCGGGACGCAGCATCGACGGGTCGGGCAGCACGTAGATCTCGCCGGACGACGACAGCGGCAGCTGCTCGGAGCGGCGCGGCGCGGGCGTCGGGTCGGGCACGTCGTGCGGCGCCCCGGCCGCGGACTCGCCCGGCGCGCGCTCGTCCCCGGGCGGGCCGGGGGGCTCGTCGTCGGCGGGCGGGGCCGGCGGCGGGACCTCGGCGCCGAACGGGTCGGGCTCGAACAGCTCGTCGGCGAGGTCGCGGCGCGGCGGCTCGGCCTTCTTCGGCGCGTCCTCCAGCAGCGGCGAGTCGTACGGCCGGGAGTGCTCGCCGACCTCCAGCTCGTCGCCGCCGTCCTCGGCGCGCTTCCTGCGCCGCCGCCTCTTCGGCGCGTCCTCGCCCTCCCGCCCGCCGGCGGGCGCGCGCTCCGGGCGGCCCTGCAGCGTCGCCATCGCCCACAGGTCGGCGACCCGCTCGGGCACCTTCGCGATCGGCGTCGCGGTGACGACCAGCAGCCCGAACCCGGACAGGAGCAGCAGCAGCGGGACGGCCACCCACCCGCTGAGCGCCGCCTCCAGCGGGGCCGACACCAGCCAGCCGACGACGCCGCCGGACTCGCGGACGCCCGCCATGTCCCTCGCCGGGGACGGGACGCCGGCGGCGATGTGCAGGATGCCGAGCACGCCGACGCCGAGCGCGGTCATGCCGATGACGATGCGGCCGGTGTCCTCGTGGTCCTCGGGGTGGCGCAGCGTCCGCCACGCCAGCAGCGCCAGCAGCACGGGCAGCGCCATCGCCATGATGCCGAGGCCGCCGCGCGCGACCTTCTCCAGCGCGATCGTGACGACGCCGTCCGGCCGGAACCAGGTGACGGAGGCCAGCACGATCGAGGAGCCGAGCAGCGCCAGCCCGAGCCCGTCGCGCCGGTGCTCGGGGTCGAGGTTCCGGGCGCCGTGCCCGTAGGCGCGGAAGACCGACCCGACCGCGACGGCCGCGAGCAGGTACAGCCTGAACAGGAGCTTGAAGAACCCGAGGACGGCCTGGGAGATCGGGTCGGGCTTCTGCGGGGGCCGCCCCCGACCCGAGCCGCGGCCCTTGGAGGCGCCGCCGCTCGGTCGCTTCCGGGGGGACGAACCTGCGGACTTGCGAGCCGTCGTGCCCCCCGCACGCGAAGAGGTTCTCGCACCCCCGGACGCACGTGTGGCCATGGTTATGAGAGTAACCAAGGACCTCGGGGGTTCCGGGGATGACGCAAGGCGTGTTGGGAGAACGGACGGCCGCGGGGCCCGCGGCCGTCCGGACCCGGCCTCAGACCTCCACGACCACCGGGACGATCATCGGGCGGCGCCGGTAGTTGTCGCTCACCCACTTGCCGACGGTGCGCCGGATCAGCTGGCTCATCTGGTGCAGGTCGTTCACGCCGTCGCCGGCGGCGTCCCGCAGCGCGTCCTCGATCCGCGCGATGACCTCGTCGAAGTCCTCGTTGAGGATGCCGGCGCCGCGGGCGTGCACCTCCGGCCCGGCGACGACCTTGCCGGACGTCGAGTCGATGCCGACGACGATGGAGACGAACCCCTCCTCGCCGAGGATGCGCCGGTCCTTCAGCGAGGTCTCGGTGACCTCGCCGACCGAGAGCCCGTCCACGTACACGTACCCGGCGGGGACGGCACCGGCGATCTTGGCGCGGCCGTCCACGAGGTCGACGACGACGCCGTCCTCGGCGATGACGATCCCCTCCTCGGGGACGCCGGTGAGCGCGGCGAGCTTGGCGTGCGCGCGCAGGTGCCGCCACTCCCCGTGGATGGGGATGAAGTTGGCCGGCTTGGTCACGTTCAGCACGTACAGCAGCTCGCCGGCCGACGCGTGCCCGGACACGTGCACGAGCGCGTTGCCCTTGTGCACGATGCGGGCGCCCCAGCGGGTGAGGCCGTTGATCACGCGGTTGACCGCGTTCTCGTTGCCGGGGATCAGCGAGGACGCCAGCAGCACGGTGTCGCCCTCGGTGATGCGGATCGAGTGGTCGCGGTTCGCCATCCGCGACAGCGCCGACATCGGCTCGCCCTGCGACCCGGTGCACACCAGCACCAGCCGGTCGCCGGGAATGTCGTCCAGATCCTTCTGCTCCACCATGATGCCGTCGGGCACGTCCAGGTAGCCCAGCTCCCGCGCGACGCCCATGTTGCGGACCATGGACCGGCCGATGAAGCAGACCTTGCGGCCGTTGGCGACGGCGGCGTCCAGGACCTGCTGGACGCGGTGGATGTGCGAGGCGAAGCAGGCGACGATGAGCCGCTCCTGCGCGGTGCGGAACACCTCGTCCACGACCGGCCCGATGTTGCGCTCGCTGGTGACGAACCCGGGCACCTCGGCGTTGGTCGAGTCGGCCATCAGCAGGTCGATGCCCTCGGCGCCGAGCCGGGCGAAGCCCGGCAGGTCGGTGAGCCGGCCGTCCAGCGGCAGCTGGTCCATCTTGAAGTCGCCGGTGTGCAGGACGAGCCCGGCGGGCGTGCGGACGGCGACGGCCAGCGCGTCGGGGATGGAGTGGTTGACGGCGAGGAACTCGCAGTCGAACGGGCCGAAGTTCCGCCGCCCGCCCTCCGCGACCACCTCCGTCACCGGCTTGATGCGGTGCTCGGTGAGCTTGGCCTCCAGCAGCGCGAGCGTCAGCCTCGAGCCGACGAGGGGGATGTCGCGGCGCTCGCGCAGCAGGTAGGGGACGGCGCCGATGTGGTCCTCGTGGCCGTGCGTGAGGATGACGGCCTCGACGTCGTCGAGGCGGTCCCTGATGTACTCGAAGTCGGGCAGTATCAGATCGACACCGGGCTGCTCGGTCTCGGGGAACAGCACGCCGCAGTCGACGACGAGCAGGCGTCCGCCGTACTCGAACACCGTCATGTTGCGGCCGATCTCCCCGAGCCCGCCGAGCGCGACGATGCGCAGGCCGCCCTCGGGCGGCGCGGGCGGGTCCGAGAGCTCCGGGTGAGGATGACTCACCGGGTGACCTCCGGGATGGCGACCTCCGGCACTTTGACTCCCCCTATCGTGAGGTCTTCTCGCAGGCGCGCCGCGAACTCCGGCGTGGCCTCCACCAGCGGCGCGCGGAGCGGGCCGCCTCCGGGGAGGCCGAGCAGGTTCAGCGCTGCCTTGACGGCGATGGCGCCCTGCGTACGGGTCATGATGGCGGTGACCACGGGCAGCAGCCGGCGGTGGATCTCCAGCGCCCGGCCGTGGTCACCGGCGCGGTATGCGTCGATCATCTCATGGAGTTCGACGCCGACGACATGCCCGACCACGCTGACGAACCCCGCCGCGCCGACCGAGAGCCAGGGCAGGTTGAGGTTGTCGTCGCCGGAGTACCAGACCAGGTCGGTCTGCGCCATCACGCGGGACGCGCCGAACAGGTCGCCCTTGGCGTCCTTGACGGCGATGATCCGCGGATGCTCGGCGAGCTGGACGAGCGTGTCGTTCTCGATCGGCACCCCGGCGCGCCCCGGGATGTCGTACAGCATGCAGGGCAGCCCCGTCGCGTCGGCCACGGCGGTGAAGTGGCGGACGAGGCCCTCCTGCGGGGGCTTGTTGTAGTAGGGGGTGACCACGAGCAGCCCGTGCGCGCCGGCGGCCTCGGCCTGCCGCGCGAGCTGCAGGGTGTGCTCGGTGTGGTTGGTGCCGGCACCGGCGACGATCACGGCGCGGTCGCCGACCGCCTCGATGACCGCGCGCAGAAGCTTGCTCTTCTCGTCGTCGCTCGTCGTCGGCGACTCGCCCGTCGTCCCGTTGACGACGAGGCCGTCGTGGCGCCGCTCGTCGACCAGGTGGGTCGCGAGGCGCGCGGCGCCGTCGTAGTCGACGCCGCCGTCGGGGAGGAACGGGGTGACCATGGCGGTCAGCATCCGTCCAAACGGGGCGTCAGTCGTTGTGCTGGGTGCCATGCAACGAACGGTACCGTTCCGGCCGTTCTCCTTGGACCCGCAGGTCGTACATAAAAGGAGAAGCCGCCGCCACGCGCTCGGGGGTACGCGTGGCGGCGGCTTCCATCACCACATCGTGGCACGCAAAAGCCGCGTTACGGGGTCAGTCCGGCCACTTCCCGGACTCGATCGGATAACGTGACCCAGCGGTCATCTCATGCAGCCGGACGCGCAGCTCCTCGACGTCGGGGGTGCGCACGAGATCGTTGCCGCGGACGGCCCACCAGAGGCCGGATCCGCCCCGTCCGATCCGCCAGCCGGCGAACTCGGCTGACAGCTCGCCGATCCGGTCGGCGTCGCGCCGTGCGGTCTGCTGAACGCCCATCGGCCTCGTCCCCACTTCCTTTGCCGTCCGGTGGTTCCGTCTTGACTTCCGCACGGGGCAATACCCCCGAAGGTGAAGGGCTACCCAACCCTTTCTACCTGCGCGGACAAGGGAAAGGGAACGTGGCCGGGGAGGTTTCTCAACCGGCAGGACTTTCTGTCGTCCGGGGCAGCCAGATGGAGCGGTAACGGGCCCACTCGTCCGGCCGGGTCGTCCAGTCCGCGTACACGCCGACGCCGTAGGGGCGCTTCGGCGGGCGCTCCAGCTGGTCGACCCCGCGCCGGACGCCGCGCAGCGCGACGGACAGGTCCTCCGCCCACTCCATGAGGGGGCGGTAGGTCGGGACGCCGATGAACACGGTCGCCCGGTCGCCGATGAGCTCCAGCGTCTCGCGGGTGTGCCGGGCGAAGTGCCGGCCGGCCAGGGAGCGGGTCGGCAGCGACACGTCGTAGGTCATGATCGCGACCTGGTCGGCGCGGTCGGCGACGGCGCGCAGGAAGTCCCGCGTCGGGCGCGGCGGGTAGTGGACCGGCCCGGTGCGCGGGATCAGCGCCTTGTAGACGGGCTGCAGGGCGTCGATGAGCGTCGGCTGCTCCAGCGCCACCGACAGCACCTTGCCCCGCGCCCCGGTCAGCTCGCGCGTGCGGTCCAGGAGCGCCATGAACGCCCGGTCGTCGGGGTAGATCGGCTCGAAGTCGTAGTGGATGCCGTCGAAGCCGGCGTCCAGGAAGGCGGCGTCGGTCCTGACGACCCTGTCCCGGACGGCCGGGTCGTCCAGGTCGATGACCCCCTTGCCGTCGACCATCCGGATCTGCCCCAGGTACGCCTGGGAGCGGACGCCCGGTGCGTACTCGCGCATGGCTTCGATGAGCCGCCGCGCATAGCGGTACTTCGACGCGGGGACCGTCCCGTCCGCCTCGACCGGGCCCGCGTGGAAGAACACGTCGGTGATGCGGTTCCGCTTGAGCAGGTCGCCGAACGCGCGGTACTCGGCGTCGCTGTGCGGCTCCCCCACCCACTGGTGCCGCGCCCACAGCGCGTTGGTCTCGGTGCCGCGCGCGTGCGGCTCGGGCTGCCACCAGACCCACGCCCCCGCGAAGACGAGGGCGGCGAGGCCGAGCACGTACGCCGCCGCCCATCCGGTCCAGCGCAGCAGCCTGCGTGCGATTCTCGCGACCCGCCCCTTGTGCTCCATCACGCAATGATCCCGGACGAGCGGGGCGTCCCGGACGACGTACCCCAGGAACCCCCCATGGGATGATCATGGTCGGGACGTGATCGCGCTCCGGCCGTCGACACGCGGGGACGCCGCTCGCCCAGATCGTCGAGGACCGACCCCGGGGCGGGTCCGCCGGAGCCCCGTCACGGGAGGGGGCACAGGCAGAACTCGTTGCCCTCGGGGTCGCGCCACACCTGGAAGGACGCGCCCGGCGGGGTGGGCGCCCGCGTCGCGCCGAGGCCCGCCGCCCGCTCACCGGCCGCCCGGACGTCGGGCACGTCCAGGTCGAAGTGCAGCCGGTTCTTGGCCGTCTTGCGTTCCGGGACCCGCTGGAACGACAGGACGGGCCCGTTCCCGCCGAGCGGCGCGAGGTCGAGCCAGTCGTCGTCGGCGCGCGTCGTGCGCATGCCGAGCAGCTCGCCCCAGAACGCGGCCATGGCGTCCAGGTCGGCGCAGTCGATGACGATGTTGGCCACCTTCGGGATCACCGGGCGCCTCCCGCCGCGCCGGCCGTGCGCGCCGCGGCGCGCGCGCAGTGCACGGCGGGCTGCGGGCGCCGCGCCGGCCGCGCGGCGCGGCGGGCGGCGATCCGGTCGGGCACGCCGCCGAGCAGCCACCGGCGGGCACGGGCGGTGCGCTCGGCCTCGCGGGCGCGGGCGGTGAGCCGCGCCTCGACGATGTCGGCGTGGAGCCGCGCGTACTCGCGCTCCGCCCACGCGTGCCGCATGGCGAGCCCCGCCAGGTAGGGCAGCGGATTCATCTCGTCCTCCCGTGGGTTGAAACCATCTAAACCGTAACGGCGGTGTCGCCAGGATGCAACCGGTGAAACCTTAATGATGGTGTTGCGCCTTGCTAGAGTTGACCGGAGAACACGCGGGAGGGGTTATGGCCGACGCTCACTCCGATGAGGACCCCGCGCTGCTGCTCAGGGACTTCGTCAACACGCTGGACGTCGAGTCCGCGACGGACGAGATCGCCGCGCCCGGCGATCTCGGCGGCTGGCTGGCGGGGCGCGGGCTCGTCCCGCCCGGGACGGCGGCCGGCGACGCCGACGTGCGCGCCGCCGCGGCGCTCCGGGAGGGGCTCCGCGAGGCCATGGCCGGCCACCACGGGCCGCGGGAGGCCGACCTCCCCGACGACCTGGAGGACGCGCTGGCCGCCCTCCCGCTGCGGGTCGCGCTCACCGGCCCGCGCCCCGCGCTCGTCCCGCTCGACCCGCCCGGCACGGCCGCCGCCGGCCTGGCCCGCGTCGCTGCCGCGATCATGGACTCCGCCGCCGCGGGGACATGGCCCCGGCTGAAGGTCTGCCAGGAGGACACCTGCCGCTGGGCGTTCCTCGACACGTCCAAGAACCGGTCCCGCGCCTGGTGCTCGATGAGCGTGTGCGGGAACCGCACCAAGACCCGCGCCTACCGCGCCCGCCGCAGGTCCCCGGCGGGCTGATCCGCCCCCGCCGCTAAGGTGGGCGGCGGACTTCCAGCGCGAGGACGGGGGGCGGCATGGCCGATGTGGGGGTGCGGCCCGCGCGGCGCACGGACGCGGCCGCCGTCGCGGACATCCAGGTGCGGGCGTGGCGGCACGGCTACCGCGACCTGCTGCCGGACGGCGTCCTCGACCGGGTGACCGGGCCCGACGCCGTGGAGGTGTGGCGGGAGCGGTGGGCGGAGGCCGCGGCGGCGCCGCCGAGCCCCCGGCACCGGCTGCTGGTCGCCGTGGCGTCCGACCTGGTGGTCGGGTTCGCGGCGCACGGCCCGGCCGAGGACGGCGACCTCGACCCCGCCGCCGCGGCGGAGCTGATCACCCTGCTGGTCGACCCGGCGCACGCCCGCGCCGGGCACGGGAGCCGGCTGCTCGCCGCGACCGCCGACCTGCTCCGCGAGGACGGCTTCACGACCCTGATCAGCTGGGTCTTCGAGGACGACGAGGTCACCCGCACGTTCCTCGGCTCGGCCGGCTGGGCCCCCGACGGGACCGCCCGGACGCTCGACATGGGCGAGCCCGTCCGGCAGATCCGGCTGCACACCGACATCAGCGGCTGACCGCTCGGCCAGGGGTCGGTGAGGGGCACCCGCACACCGGCAATATCTTTGAAGCCGTGCCCGAGTCCACCTCCCTGTCGCCGGAGCGCGCCGCCGCGCCGGCGCCCGCCGTCCGGCACCGCGTGCTCGGCATGGTCGTCATCAGCCTCGGCGTCTCGCTGATCATCGTGGACGCCACGATCGTCGGCGTGCTGCTCCCCCGGATCGTCGCGGACCTGGGCCTCACGACCACGGACGCCGAATGGGTGACCTCGGTGTACGCGCTGGTGTTCGCGGCGCTGCTCATCCCGTTCGGGCGGGCCGGGGACCTGTTCGGGCGCCGCCGGATGTTCGTGCTCGGCACGGCGGTCTTCGCGGCGGCGAGCGTCGCCGCCGCGCTCGCCGGGGACGGCTCGGCGCTGATCGGCGCGCGGGCGCTGCAGGGCATCGGCGCCTCGATGGTCCTGCCGGCCACGCTGTCCACGCTGAACACGGTCTTCACCGGGCGGGACCGGGCGGTGGCCTTCGGCGTCTGGGGCTCGATGATCAGCGGCATGGCCGCGCTCGGGCCGCTCGCCGGCGGCGCGATCGCCGCGGGCGGCGGCTGGCGCTGGGCGTTCGGGGTCAACCTGCCGCTCGGCGCCCTGCTCGCCGCCGGGGCGCTCTGGCTGCTGCCCGAGACCCGTCGGCCGGGCGCCGGGAGCGCCCGGCGCGAGATCGACTGGGCGGGCGGGCTGCTGTCGGTGCTCGGGCTCGGCGCGCTCGTGTGCGGGATCATCGAGGGGCAGACGTACGGCTGGTGGACCCCGACGCGCCCGTTCGCGATCGCCGGGCACGACTGGCCGGAGACGGCGCTGTCGCCCGTCCCCGTCGTCCTCGCCCTCGGATGCGTGCTGATCGCCGCGCTCGTCGTGGTGGAGCGTTCCCGGGCGGCGGCCGGGCGCCCGGTGATGCTCGACCTGGAGCTGTTCCGCATCCCGAACTTCCGCCGCGGCAACCTCGCCTCGGCCCTGATCAACGTCGGCGAGCTGGGGCTGCTGTTCGTCCTGCCGCTGTTCCTGCTGGGCGTGCACGGCACCGACCCGCTCCAGATCAGCCTCGCGATCCTGCCGCTGGCCGTCGGCGCGTTCCTGTCCGGCGGGTACGCGGGCAGGCTCGCGAACAAGCGGGGGGCGCACCGGGTCGTGCAGATCGGCATGGTGCTGGAGGTCGCCGCCGTCGTCGCGCTCGCCCTCACCGTGTCCGCGGCGACCGGCGGGCCGCAGCTCGCGCCGTGGATGCTGCTGTACGGCGTCGGCCTCGGGCTGACGTCGGCGCAGCTGACGAACGTGTCGCTGGCGGACGTCCCGCCGGCGCAGTCCGGGCAGGCGTCCGGGACGCAGTCGACCGCCCGGCAGGTCGGCGCGGCGCTCGGCATCGCCGCCATCGGGACGGTGTTCGCGACGAGCCTCGGGCACGCGATGACCGACCGGCTCGCGGACTCCGCGCTGCCGCCCCGAGAGCGGGCCGCCGTCGCGCACGACCTGCGGGAGAGCGCCGGGACCTACGGCCGCGAGCTGCACGCTGCCCCCGGGATGGAGGCGGAGGCCCGCGCCGCCGACGAGAGCCTCGCCGCCGCGACCCGGAACGCGGCGCTCACCACCGCCGCGATCCTGGCGCTCGGGCTGGGCGCGTCGCTGCGGCTGCGCCCGGGCGGTGATCTCCATCGGGGAGAATCGAACCGGTAGTCCCCCTGTCGTCCCACGAGAACAAGCGGTAACTGTGGCCACGCTCTCCCAATGGGTCGCCGGATCCCGGCCCCGCACCCTGCCCGCGTCCCTCGTCCCCGTCGTCGTCGGCACCGGCGTCGCGGCCGGCGAGGGCGAGCCCGTCTGGTGGCGCGCCGTCCTCGCCGGGTTCGTCGCGCTCGTCCTGCAGATCGGGGTGAACTACTCCAACGACTACAGCGACGGCGTCCGCGGCACCGACGAGGACCGCGTCGGCCCGCTCCGCCTCGTCGGCTCGAAGGTCGCGCCGCCGAAGCAGGTCCTCGCCGCCGCGCTCGGCTGCTTCCTCGCCGCGGCCGTGGCCGGGCTGGTGCTCGCCGCCGTCACGACCTGGTGGCTGCTGCTCGTCGGCGCGTTCGCGATCCTCGCGGCCTGGTTCTACACGGGCGGCAGGAACCCCTACGGCTACCGGGCGCTGGGCGAGGTGTCGGTGTTCGTCTTCTTCGGCCTCGTCGCCGTCGCCGGGACGGTGTACGTCCTGATCGAGGCGCTGCCGTGGGAGGCGTGGGCGGCGGCGGTGCCGATCGGGCTGCTGGCCTGCGCGCTGCTCGTCGCGAACAACCTGCGCGACATCCCGACCGACCGCGAGTCGGGCAAGCGGACCCTCGCCGTGGTGCTCGGCGGCCCCTGGACGCGCATCCTGTACGCGGCGTGCACCGCGCTGCCGTTCATGTTCGCCCTGGCGCTGGCGGCGCCGCACCCGTGGGCGCTGCTCGCGCTGCTCGCGGCGCCGCTGTCGCTGCCGCCGACGCAGAAGGTGCTGCGGGGCGCGACCGGCCCCGCCCTGATCCCGGTGCTGGGCGAGACCGGCCGGCTCCAGATCGCCTATGGCGTGCTGCTGGCGATCGGCCTCGCGCTCTGACCCCGGGCCCGCGACGTCCGGGGAGAGGGGACCGCGCAGGCGCGCCCCCGTGCCGCTATCCCCAGCGGATCTCGGGGAGGCCGGCGTCGACTAGGGCCTTGTTGGCGGCGCTGAACGGGCGCGTCCCGAAGAACTTCCCGGCGCTCAGCGGGCTCGGGTGCGCCGACTCGATCACGGTGTGCTGCGGGCCGGTGATCAGCCGGGCCTTCTTGCGCGCGTAGGCGCCCCAGAGCACGAAGACGACCCGCTCGGTCTTGTCGTTCAGCGCGCGGATCGCGGCGTCGGTGAAGTCCTCCCAGCCCTTGCCGGCGTGCGAGCCCGCCTCGCCGGCGCGGACGGTCAGCACCGCGTTCAGCAGCAGGACTCCCTGGTCGGCCCAGCGGGTCAGGTCACCCGACGCCGGGGCCGGGACGCCGAGGTCGGCGGCCAGCTCCTTGTAGATGTTGCGCAGCGACGGCGGCAGCCGCACCCCGTCGCGGACGCTGAAGCTGAGGCCGTGCGCCTGGCCGGGGCCGTGGTAGGGGTCCTGCCCGAGGATCAGCACGCGGGCGGCGTCGAACGGGCAGTGCCGGAACGCGTTGAACAGGTCCTCGCGCGGCGGGTACACGGTCTGCGCGCCGTACTCCCCCGCGACGAACGCGCCCAGCGCGGCGGTGGCGATCGGGTCGAGCAGCGGGTCGAGCCGCTCCCGCCAGTCGCCGGGCAGCAGTTCCATCAGGTCGAGGGACATCGTCGGGCCTCCGCGGACGTGATCTCCAGTTGCCGGAAACACTAGTGCGCGGCACTGACACGCCACGCCGCAATCACCGGAGCGAAAGGGCCCCGACCGTAGGATGAGCCCATATGCCCGACTCCCCCCGTCGGCGGCGCCTCCGCGCGGCCGCGCTGCTCGCCGCGCTCGCCCTGCCGGGCCTCGGCGCGGGCTGCGGCGGCTCGTCCGGCCCGGTGACGCTGACCGTCCTCGCCACCTCCTCCCTCACCGAGGTGTTCGGCGAGATGGGGACGGCCTACCACCAGGAGAACCCGGGCGTGAGGCTGCGCTTCGTGTTCGGCGGCTCCGCCGAGATGACCGATCGGCTGTCGGAGCACGCCCCCGCCGACGTCCTCGTGACCGCGGACGCGGCGAGCATGAAGGAGGTCTCCGCCGACCTGGCCGGACGCCCCCGGACCGTCACCCACGACACGCTCACCATCGCCGTCGGCCCCGGCAACCCGCGGCGCATCCGCAGCCTGCGCGACCTGCGGCGGCCGGGCCTGCGCGTGGCGGTCGGCGCGGGCTCGGTCCCGGTGGGCCGCTACACCCGCCGGGTGCTGGCGAACGCCGGCCTGACCGTCCGGTGGACGTCCGAGGAGATCAGCGCGCGGGCCGTCCTCGACCGCATCCGCACCGGCGAGGCCGACGCCGGGATCGTCTACATCACCGACCTGCGCTCGGCGGGCATCGCGGCGAGCAGCGTCGCCATCCCCGCGGACCTGAACGTCACCGCCGCCTTCCCCGCCGCCGTCGTCGGGGACTCCGGCCACCGGGACCTCGCCGGCGCGTTCGTGTCGTGGCTGCTGACGCCCGCCGCCCAGAAGCTGTTCCGCAAGTACGGCTTCCCGAGCCCGCCGGCGGACCGGGGCTGAGCGGCTAGCCGACGCGGGGCAGGCCGATCGGGTTCGGGAACGGCATCTCGGCCGCCACCGCCCGCGCCGCCGGGACGAGCGACGCGTGCAGCGCCTCGGGGTCGTCCAGGACGCCGTACGGGGGCGCGGCCAGCTCGTCGGTGCGCCGCTCGATCCGGGCCCTGAGCGCCCGCCCCTCCTCGGTGGCCTCGCCCCCCGCCATCAGGCCGCGCCGCGCCAGCGCGCCGGACGCCGCGTCCCACTCCTCGGGCGACCAGCCGCGGCTCTGCCGCAGCCGCTCCGCCGGGACGTCGCCGGCGGCCGACGCGAGGACGTTGGCCTCCAGACCGTTCAGCCCCTCCGCGGTGAGCAGGGCGACGTGCCCGTCGCCGCGGTGCTCGCGCAGCGCGGTGGCCGCCTGCCAGAGCGCCTCCACCGGGTCGTCGGGGACGTCCAGGCCGCGGTTGGCCGCGAACAGCGGACGGCCCGCCGCCTCGGCGGCCATGACGACCTCGTGCAGGCGCGGAGCGGCCGCCTCCGCCACGCCCTCGATCCCGGGGCAGGCCCGGCGCAGCGCGCGCGCCGCGGCCTCGCTCCGGGCCCGCAGGATGGCCTCCGGCGACGCGAAGCTCCACGCGTCCGGCACCGCCCGCCGCACCCGCGCCGGGTGGAACCCGAAGAACGCCGCCTCGACCGTCCCCGCCGACACGGCGCCGAGCGGCGCGGCCCGGCTCCCGAAGTAGCCCATCCAGAACCCTTTGAGGCCGACGTCCTTGTTGGCCGTCCGGCACTCCTCCGAGAAGTACGTCACCGCGTGCAGCGGTTCGGCGGCCTTCCACATGTCCCGCGCGAACTCGGCATCCACCCGGCGAACGCTAAAGCCGCGCCCGTCCCCGCACAACCCCGCTTCCCGCGCCCGTCCGGGGGGAAGGTGGGGGTCATGAAGTTCCTGGAACGCCCCTCACCTCCGACCGGGCTGCGCCGCTTCGTCGTTCGGCTGCCCATCCACCTCTACCGCATGCGCCTCGGCCGGCTCATGGGCGACCGCTTCCTGCTGCTGGAGCACATCGGCCGCAAGTCCGGCAAGCGGCGGCAGGTGGTGCTCGAAGTGATCGAGCGTTCGGAAGGCGGCTACGTCGTCTGCTCCGGCTTCGGGAAGAAGGCCGACTGGTACCGCAACCTCATGCGCCGTCCCGACGCCGCCATCCAGGTGGGGCGCCGCCGCCTCGACGTCACCGCCCACCCCCTCGACCCCGCCGAGGGCGGCGAGATCATGGCCCGCTACGCCCCGCGCCACCCCAAGGCGGCCGTACGGCTCGTGCACCTGATGGGCTTCACCGTCGACGGCACTGTGGACGACTTCCGCCGCGTGGGCCGCGAGCTCCCCTTCCTCCGCCTCTCCTGACGCTTCAGGCGTCCAGGGTGCGGTGGAAGAGCACCCGGTCGGTCGCCGGCCCGTCGTGCGCGGAGGCGGGGGTCGCGGTGAAGCCCATGGCCTTGTGAAAGGCGATCGAGCCGGAGTTCCGCGGGGACGTCAGGGCGCGGACGGCCGTGCGGCCGTCCGCGCGGGCCAGCGTGAAGAAGGTCTCGTAGAGGCGCCGGGCCAGACCGGCTCCGCGGAAGGCGGGGTTCACGCCGACGAAGTGGATGTAGGCGGTGTCGGGAAGGGACGGCGAAAGGAAACCCACCAGGAAGCCGGCGAGGTCGTCCGGGGTTTCGGCGATGAGGCTCGTCCGGTGGAAGTGGTCGAGGAACAGGCGCGGCAGGATGCGGTGGACCTCGCGCCCCCACCAGTCGTCGACGACCGCGATGATGCGGTCGTAGTCGGCGGGCGAGGCCGGACGCAGGTTCACAGGAGGGCACCGGGGAGCGCGGAGGGCTCCGGCATGGCCTTCAGGCCCTCCAGGACGGCGTCGGGAGGCGCCGCGTAGACGACGGGGTGGACCGGGTCGCCGGGGAAGGCCAGGCGGTCCTCAGACGCGGAGAACTGGACGTCGATGCCCGGCTTGTTGCCGCGCGGGTCGAGGAGGACCCAGCGGTCGTCCACCAGGACGGCGGTGAGCCCGTGCAGGAAGCCCGACGTCCGCTGGTAGCAGAGGCCCGCCTGGACGCCGCCGGCGCGCAGCAGCGCCGCGTAGGCGTGGGACTTGGCGTAGCAGAGGCCGGTGCGCTGGTCGAGGACGTCCGAGGCGCGCCACGGGACGCGCGGGTCGCCGGTGTCCATGGAGTGCGGGATCCGGTCGCGGACGTAGTCGAACGCGGCGCGGGCGTAGGCGATGTCGTCGCCGGTCCGCAGTTCCGAGGCGATCGACTGGACGAGCGGGTGCTCGATGTCGATCGCCTCGGACGCGGCCAGGTAGTCCCAGGGGTCGGCGGCGAAGTCCATCACAGCCCGAGGAGCGACTCGATGCCCACCGTGAGGCGGTCCATCGTGGGGACCTTGCGGACGGCGAGGAGGACGCCCGGCATGAACGACTCGCGGTTCATCGAGTCGTGCCGGATGGTGAACAGCTCGCCGTGCCCGCCGAGCACGACCTCCTGGTGCGCGATGGCGCCGGACATGCGGACGGCGTGCACCCGGACCCCGTCCACGTTCGCGCCGCGGGCGCCCTCGACCTCCGAGGTCGTGGCGTCCGGGGACGGGTCCACGCCGGCCTCGGCGCGGGCGGCGGCGACCAGCTCGGCGGTGCGGTAGGCGGTGCCGGACGGGGCGTCGGCCTTGTTCGGGTGGTGGGTCTCGACGATCTCGACCGACTCGAAGAACGGCGCCGCCTTCTGCGCGAAGTGCATCATCAGCACCGCGCCGATGCCGAAGTTGGGCGCGATGATGACGTTGCCCGACGAGTCGTCGGTCAGCCAGGAGCGGACGGTGTCGAGGCGGGACGGGTCGAACCCGGTGGTGCCGACGACGGCGTGCAGGCCGCGCTCGACGCACCACTTGAGGTTGTCCATGACGACGCCGGGATGGGTGAAGTCGACGACGACCTCGGCGGCGGTGAGCGCGTCCAGCTCGTCGCCCTGGTCGACGGCCGCGACCAGCTCCATGTCACCGGCCCCCTGCACGGCACGGCACACCTCGGCCCCCATGCGGCCCCGCGCGCCCAGCACCCCGACCTTGATCACGTGTTCCTCCCGGTTGGCGTCCCGCCCGAGCCTATCGTCAGAAGCGCTTGCCCAGCTCGCGCGCCTCGGCGTGCGCGGCGCGGCGTCCCGCGTCGGCGTCGGCGGTGGCGAGGTCGGGGCGGAACTCGACGCGGCGGATGTCGGTGATCCCCGTCCAGCGCAGCCAGCCCTCCAGGAAGGGGGCCTGGTAGTCGCTGCCGAACGCGGGCGGGCGGCCCTCCCCGTACACGGCGCTCGTGTAGACGACGGCGGCCTTCTTGCCCTGGAGGAGGCCGGTGTAGCCCTTCTCCGGATCGAAGCGGAACACCCAGCCGGGCTGGGAGACCACGTCGATGAACTGCTTGAGGACGTACGGGACGCTGGAGTTCCACATCGGGACGCTGAACAGGTACCGGTCGTAGGAGTCGAAACGCTCGAAGACGGCGCGGGCGGCGCGCCACGCGGCGGCCTGGTCGCCCGCCGGCTCGCCCCCCGCCAGCACGGTCATCTTGGCCCCGGCGCCGGCCGGGCCGAACGCGGGGAGGGTGCCGTCCCACAGGTCGAAGTGGTCGACGACGTCGCCGTGGACCTCGCGGTAGGCGTCGGTGAACGCCGCGGCGACCGCCAGGGACTCGGACGCGCCGCCCCGGGGGGACGCGGAGATGTGCAGCAGGCGTGACATGGGAAGTCCTCTCAACGAAGGCATACGGACCATAGTCCGATTACACCTCCGCAGATTAGCGGACTTCGGTCCGCTTAACAAGGCGGGTCAGTCGTCGTCCGCGACGAACAGGTTGAGCAGCCAGCTCACGACGCCGATGACGATCGCGCCCCAGAAGGCGGGCCAGAACCACTCCACGTGGAAGGGGAGGCCGAGCTCGCCCGCGATCCAGCTGGTCAGCATGAGCAGCCCGGCGTTCACCACCAGCGCGAACAGCCCGAGGGTCAGGATGTAGAACGCGCACCCCAGCACCTTGATCACGGGTTTGAGGACGGCGTTGACGACGCCGAAGACGACCGCGACGACCAGCAGCGTGAGCACCCGCTCGGTCGTGCTCGCGGCGGTCAGCTCGACGCCGTCGAGGGCCGCCTCGGCGACCCACAGCGCGATCGCGGAGATGACGACACGGATGAGGATCTTCACCCACCGGGACCTACCCGGCGGCTGGGCGATTCACCCGGCCGGCGGCCCGGGACCGCGCCTCCGGCGCGGGCGGGGCTCAGGCCGAGAAGTCGCGGTCGCCGACCGGGCCGATGACGGTGAGGGCCTGCGGTGCGGTGAGGACGTCGCGGGCGACCGCGCGGACGTCGTCGAGGGTCACGGCCCCGATGCGCGCCAGCACCTCGTCCACCGGCAGCAGCGACTCGTAGACCAGCTCGCTCTTGCCGATGCGGCTCATGCGGGAGCCGGTGTCCTCCAGGCCGAGGACCATGGCGCCGCGCAGCTGGCCCTTGCCGCGCTCCAGCTCCTCGTCGGTGAGGCACTCGTCGGCGGCCTTGCCCAGCTCGTCCCGGCAGATCGACAGGACCTCCTCGGCCTTCGCGGGCTGGCAGCCCGCGTAGACGCCGAAGATGCCGGAGTCGGCGTACTGCGCGGTGTAGCTGTAGACCGAGTAGGCGAGGCCGCGCTTCTCCCGGATCTCCTGGAACAGGCGGGACGACATGCCGCCGCCGAGCGCCGCGTTCAGCACGCCGAGCGCGAACCGGCGGTCGTCGGTGCGGGACACCCCGGCGCCGCCGAGGATGATGTGCGCCTGCTCGGTGTCCTTGTCGATCACCACGCTGCGCGGATCGAGCGGCGCGGGCGCCCCGTCCAGGCGGGGCGCGGCGGGCGCGGCGTCGCCGGTGAGGCGGCCGGCGAACGCGCGGGACACCAGCCGGACGACCTCGTCGTGGTCGATGTTGCCCGCCACCGACACCACCAGCTTGGGCGGGACGTAGTGCTCCCGGTAGTAGCCGTGGATCCGGTCGCGGGTCAGCGCGTTGATCGACTCCTCGGTGCCGAGGATCGGGCGGCCGAGCGGGGTGTCGCCGTACAGCGCGGCGGAGAACTCGTCGTGGATGAGGTCGCCCGGGTCGTCGTCGCGCATGTGGATCTCTTCGAGGATCACGCCGCGCTCGGCCTCGACGTCCTCGGGGCGGTTGACCGAGTCCGCGACCATGTCGGAGACGATGTCGACGGCGAGCGGCAGGTCGGCGTCCAGCACCCGCGCGTAGTAGCAGGTGTACTCCTTGGCGGTGAACGCGTTGAGGTCGCCGCCGACCGCGTCGATCGCCGCGGACAGCTCCAGCGCCGACCGCCGCCGCGTCCCCTTGAACAGCACGTGCTCCAGGTAGTGGCTGGCCCCGGCGTCCGCGGGCGCCTCGTCGCGGGAGCCGACCGCCGACCAGATGCCGAACGCGGCGGACCGCACGGTCGGCATCGACTCGGTGATGATCCGCAGCCCGCCGGGCAGCACGGTGCGGCGCACCGCGCCGGCGCCGTCGGTGTGGATCGTGGTGGTGGTGCCGGGCTCCTGCGCCCGCGCCGGCAGGGTCACGTGTGGCTCACATTCCGTCGGGGGAAGCGCCCGGCCGGCCGTCCCGCGGCTCGTCCAGCGCCTCGCCGAGGGCGTTCCACACATGGCCCTTGGTGATGTCGCCGAC
>NZ_JBEORG010000026.1:0-111813 GCF_040302145.1 Spirillospora sp. NPDC127506
CCCGCCACTGGCCCGGCGCGGTGCGTCGGGGGCCCGTGTACTGGCGGTGGGGGCGTGGGGGGGCGCCGCGCGCGGGCCCCCCCCCCCCCGGCAGCGGATCCAGGTCCGTCGGGCGGGGCGGCTCGGGCCCGTCCGGGCCGGTGCGGACGAGCTGCTCGACCCGCACGATGCGGAACCGCCGCCCGCCCGCGGCCACCTCGTCGACCTGCTCGTGCTGCACCGTGCGCGCCGCGCCGAGCAGCTCGCGCTCGGCCGTGCCGCCCTCCAGCGCCGCCAGGTCCTCCAGCCGCCCCGCGAGCAGCTCCCGCGCGCCCTGCGGCAGCGGGTCGCACGGGCACACGACCTGCCAGCCGCCCGGGACGCGCTCGGCGGCCGTGAAGAGCGTGCCCACGACCACGAGCTGCGGGTAGGCGGTGAGGGCGCGGCACGCGTCCGCGAGCATCACCGCGGCGACCGGGTCGACGCCGTCCAGATCCTCCGGGAACAGCCGCCCCCCGGCGTCACCATCGCCCGTTGTCATGCCGGACATCATCCTCGCCGCGCCCGTTCCGGCCAATGGTTCAGACCAATTTGTTACCGGTGCGTTCCCGGCCGGGCCGGCGCGACCGCCGCGACCAGGCTCGCCGCCAGCAGCGCCAGGCCGGCCAGCGCGGCGGCGCCCAGCCGCTCGCCCAGCAGCACCGTGCCGAGCGCGGCGGCCACCGCCGGCTCCGCCAGCGTCAGCGTCGTGGCCGTCGTGGCCGGGGTGGTGCGCAGGCCGCGCGCGAACAGCAGGTAGCCGCCGGCCGTGGCGACCACCCCGAGGTAGAGCGCGATCAGCGCGCCCTCCCCGGTGAGCAGCCAGCCCGATCCCGTGCGCAGGACCGGGAGCAGCGGGACGGCCGCCGCCCCGAACAGCGCGCCGACGACGGCCCGGTCCTCCTCGCCCCGGGAGATGAGGGCCGACGCGACCGTCGCGTACACCGCGTACGACAGCCCGGACAGCAGCGCCAGGGCGATGCCGGCCGGCTCGACGCCCGCGTCCCGGCCGCCGCCGATGAGCAGCGCGCAGCCCGCGACCGCCCCGGCGGTCGCCGCCGCCCAGCGGCCCGCCGGGCGCGACCGGCGGGTCAGCAGCCCGATCGCGCCGGCGAACACGGGCGCGCTGCCGATCGTGACGACGGTGCCGGCCGCGACGCCGGTGCGGCCCGCGGCGACGAAGAAGGCCGACTGGTACACCGCGATCGCGGCCGCGCCGGCGCCGACCAGCGGCAGGTTGCGGCGGTTCCCGAGCAGGCGGCGCAGCCCGGCGCCGCGGCGGGTGCAGGCCGCGAGCGCGAGCAGCACGGCGCCGCCGATGACGATGCGGCTCGCGGCGATGGAGAACGCGGACGCGCCGCCCGCGAAGGTGCGGACGGTCCCGGTCGTCCCCCACAGGGACGCCGCCAGCAGGACGTCGGCGCCGCCGCCGAACCGGAGGACGCGGGGGTCCCGCGCGGACGCGCGCGTGCGTGCGGAATGCTGTGACACGGAGGCTCCTGACCTCGAATCGGAAGGGGAAGATCCGGATTCGGGGCGCAGGAGGACGCGGCCGGGCGCGTCCCGCGCCGGGCCGTGTCACATGCCGTCACGAGTGCGGTCGCCGCGCCCCGTCAGGAGCGCGGCGGCCCGCAGTCGGAAACCCAGTAGGCCACGTATCGGACGATACCGCGCCGCTCAGGCCGGGACGGTGTCCGGGTCCTGCGCCTGGGTCAGGGAGCGGCCCACGATCGGGGGCAGCTCGCGGACGAGCTTGGCCAGCTCGCGGAGGTCGCCGTCCACCAGGGCCTGCGGGCCGTCGCAGAGGGCGGTCTCCGGGTGCGGGTGCACGTCGATGATCACGCCGTCGGCGCCGACCGCGACCGCGGCGCGGGTCAGCGGGAGCACGAGGTCGCGGCTGCCGCCGGAGTGCGACGGGTCCACGATCACCGGCAGGTGGGAGAGGCGCTGCGCCACCGGCACCGCGGAGATGTCGAGGGTGTTGCGGGTCGCGTTCTCGAACGTGCGGATGCCGCGCTCGCACAGCACGATGTCGAGGTTGCCGCGCTGGGCGACGTACTCGGCCGCCATCAGCCACTCCTCGATCGTGCCGTTCATGCCGCGCTTCAGCATGACCGGCCTGCCGGACTCGCCCGCGGCCTGCAGGAGGGAGAAGTTCTGCGCGTTGCGGGTGCCGATCTGCAGCATGTCCGCGTAGGAGGCGACGAGCTCGACGTCGCCGGCGTCCACCACCTCGGTGACGATCGGCATGCCGGTCTCCGCCCGCACGTCCGCGAGGATGCGCAGCCCGGCCTCGCCGAGCCCCTGGAACGCGTACGGGGAGGTGCGCGGCTTGAACGCGCCGCCGCGCAGCAGCGTCGCGCCCGCCGCCTGCGCCATCTGCGCGGCGCCGAGCGTCTGCTCGGGCGTCTCCACCGCGCACGGGCCGGCGATCAGCGTCATGGTGCCGGGGCCGATCGGCACCCCGCCGACCCGGACGACCGAGCGCTCGGCGTGGTTCTCGCGGCTCACCAGCTTGTAGGGCGCCGAGATGCGGATGACGTCGCTGACGCCGCGCATGCCGCGCAGGTTCAGCGAGCCGAACTGCTGGACGTCGCCGACCAGCCCGACGATGGTCCGCTCCACGCCGCGGCTGACGAAGGCGTCGCCTCCCGCCGTCTCGACCAGTGAGACGACGGCCCTGACATCCGCTTCGTTGGCCTCCGGGGCCATGACGACGACCATTGGTGTGCTGCCTCTCCTGTCTCGCCCGGAACCCCGGTGGGCCCCGCGGACGACCCCTGGAACAGAGAAAGCCCCGGGCCACTGGGCCCGGGGCTTCTCATTCCGTGGTCTGTCAGCGCAGCGTCTGGCAGACCAGCCGTCCGGGCTGGCCGTACCAAAAGAAATAGACGACGTTGCGCACGCGCCCAAGCGTAGCCGATGCCCGCGGAGCGCGTTCGCACCGACCCCCGAATATGGCTCAGCTCACGCCGGATGGCAGGATGGCCGCGTCATGACCCACCCCGAAGACTCCGCACCGCCGCCGCCGGATCTGCCGCCCGGCCAGTACGTCCCCCGGGGCTGGCCCGTCCTCCACTACGGCCCCGTGCCGAAGTTCCGTCCCGCGGACTGGGACTTCCGGGTCTTCGGCGCCACCGCGTCGGGCGCGCAGCACCGCTGGACCTGGGAGGAGTTCGACGCGCTGCCGAGGGTCAGGTCGGTCGCCGACTTCCACTGCGTCACCAAGTTCACGATCCCCGGCATCGAGTGGGAGGGGGTCCCCGGCGCGGCGATCGCCGAGCTGGCGCCGCCCGCGCCGGACGCCACGCACGTGATGGTCTGGGCCGAGTACGGCTACAGCGCCAACATCCGGATGAGCGACTTCCTCGCCGACGGGACGATGTTCGCCACCCACCACGGCGGCGAGCGGCTGACCGCCGACCACGGCTTCCCGGTCCGCATCGTCGTCCCGCACCTGTACGCGTGGAAGAGCGTGAAATGGGTCCGGGGCGTCGAGTACCTGGTGAAGGACCGCCGCGGCTTCTGGGAGGAGCGCGGCTACCACAACGTCGCCGACCCGTGGCGGGAGCAGCGCTACTCCTACCAGGAGGACGAGGGCGAGTCGCCGCCCCTGTGACGGGCCGCGGGCCGGGGCCGGACGCGTGGCCGGGTGTGGCCCGTTCGAGACATTCGTAAATCTGCAACGGGCGGACCGGCGGGGACGGTAGCCGTTACCGTAAGTCGTCATGGTCCTACCGTCCGTCGCAGACGCCGTGGTGTACGCGACCGCGGCCGGCGCCGCCTCCGGGGTCTGGGCGCTGCGCCGGTGCCTGCCGCTGCCGTCCGGCTGCCTGCGCGTGCAGCGCGCGCCCGCCGACCCGGCCGAGCAGGCGGCGTTCGCGGCCCTGCACCTGGTCGCGCGGGCGGCGCAGCCGCTGCGCGGCGGGCTCACCGACGACGCGGCGCGCCGGGCGGCGCGGCGGCTCCGGCCGCTGCTGGGCGCCGAGGCGGTCGCGCTGGTCGCGGTGCGCCCGCCGGGGAACGCGACGGAGGACGCGGGCGAGGGCGCCGCGGAGGGCGCCGCGGGCGCCGGCGGCCGGGTCCGGGCCGCGCCGCGGCTGCTCGCCTGGGACGGCGCGGGCGGCGGCGTCCACGCGGCGGAGGCCGTCCGGCACGCGCTGCCCGTCCTCGCGTCCGGCCGCCCCCGGGTCGCCGCGCCGGAGCCGGCCGGCTGCGCCGACCCGCACTGCCCCGTCCGGACGGCGCTGACCGCGCCGCTCACCGTCGACGGGCGGGTGGAGGGCGCGCTGACCGCGTACTGGCGGCGCGCGTCGGCGGCGCCGATCCGCCCCGCCCGGGCGGCGGGCCGCCGACGAGCCGCCCAGCTGGAGCTGGCCGAGCTGGACGCCGCCCGCGTCCGGCTCGGCGAGGCCGAGGCGCGGGCGCTGCGCGCGCAGATCTCCCCGCACTTCGTCTACAACTCGCTGACCACGATCGCCTCGTTCGTCCGCACCGACCCCGACCGCGCCCGCGCCCTGCTGCTCGACTTCGCCGACTTCGCCCGCTACTCCTTCCGCAACCCCCGCGACTTCACCACCCTCGCCGACGAGCTGCGCTCCATCGACCGCTACCTGCTGCTGGAGCGGGCCCGGTTCGGCGAGCGGCTGACCTGCAGCGTCGACGTCGCGCCCGAGGTGCTGCCGGTCGCCGTCCCGTTCCTGGCGCTGCAGCCGCTCGTGGAGAACGCCGTCCGGCACGGCATGGCGGGCGGCGGCACGCCGTTCCACATCACGATCACCGCGCGCGACTCGGGCGCCGAGGCGGCCATCAGCGTCGAGGACGACGGGGCCGGCATGGATCCCGAGCGGCTCCGGGAGATCCTGTCCGCGCCGCTCGGCCGGCCCGGCCCGGCCGGCTGGGGCGGCGCCGCCCGGCCCCGGCGCGACGGGCACGCCGACCCGGGCATCGGCCTCGCCAACGTCGACGAGCGCATGCGCCGGGTCTACGGCGACGAGTACGGGCTCACCGTCGAGACAGCGCCCGGCGCCGGGACCAAGGTCAATCTGCGCGTTCCCAAGTACCGTCCTGGCGTGTTTCCGGAGTGACGCCCGGGCGGCGGGGCGGGATACTCACTTCCTGGAATCGATTGCGGACGGACGGTAATCGCGGCAAAGTCGCCCTCATGCTCCACGTCCTCGCCGTCGACGATGAACGTCCCGCACTGGAGGAGCTGTCCTATCTCCTCCGGCAGGATCCGCGGATCGGGCAGGTCACCGGAGCGGGGGACGCCTCGTCCGCGCTCCGCGACCTCAGCCGCCTGCTGGTGGCGGGCGAGCACCTCGACGCGGTGTTCCTGGACATCCGGATGCCGGGGCTCGACGGCCTCGACTTCACCCGGCTGCTCACCGGGTTCGCCGCGCCGCCGCACGTCGTCTTCGTGACCGCGCACGACGACTGCGCCGTCACCGCCTACGAGCTGGGCGCGCTCGACTACCTGCTGAAGCCGGTCCGGCCCGAGCGGCTCGCCGAGTCGGTCCGCCGGGTCGCCGAGGCCGTGCACCGGACGGGCCCGCCGGCGGCGGCCGCCGACCCCGACGACGAGCTGATCCCCGTCGAGCTCGGCGGCCGGACCCGGCTCGTCTCCCGCCGGACGGTGACGCACGTGGAGGCGCAGGGCGACTACGTCCGGCTGCACACCGCGGACGGCGGCTACCTGGTGCGGATGCCGCTGTCGGCGCTGACCAGGCGGTGGGAGGCGGCCGGGTTCATCCGCATCCACCGCAGCACCCTGGTCGCGGCCGCGCACATCACCGAGGTGCGGTTCGACGGCGGCCGCGCGGCCGTCCGGATCGGGGACGAGATCCTGCAGGTCAGCCGCCGGCACACCCGCGAGGTGCGGGAGCGCCTGGTGCGCAGGTTCCACCACCCGGACGAGAACGAGAACGAGAACGGGGACGGGAAGGCGGACGGGGACGGGAAGGCGGACAGGGACGGGGACGGGGCGGAGGAGGCCGGCGATGGCCGCTGAACGCGTGGCCGTGACGGCGGCGCCCCGCGCACGCGGGCCGGAGAAGGGCGGCGCCCGGAGCGCCGTCCCGCGGGCGGCGGGCGCCGGCCCGCCCCGCCCCGACCCCCTCCATACCGCCCTCCAAACCGCCCCGGCTCCGGGGGCCGCCGAGGTGCGCGCCCTGATCCGCGCCCAGCTGCGGACCGCCCTCGGCACCTGCGCGATCGTCGCGGCCGTCCTGGCGGGCCTGCCGCTGCTGGCGCTCGTCCCCGCGGTCGCGCGGGCGCGGGTGCACGGCGTGCCGCTGTGCTGGCTCGTCCTCATCGGCGGCGTCCAGCCGTTCTGGATCGCGATCGCGTTCCGGCAGCTGAGACGGGCCGAGCGCGCCGAGCGGGCGATGGGCCGCGGGTGACGGTGCCGGCCGTGGGGGCGCTCACCGCCCTCGCCGCGCTGCTCGGCCTGACCGCGGCCCTCGGCGCCTGCGGCCGCCGCGCGGCCTGCACCGCGTCCGACCTCCTCGTCGCCTCGCGCGGCGTCACCCCGTGGTGGAACGCGTCCGCGATCAGCGGCGAGTACATCTCCGCCGCGTCGTTCCTCGGCACCGCCGGGCTCGTCCTCGCCTACGGCGCCGACATGCTGTGGCTCCCGATCGCCGCGGCCGCCGGGCACGTCCTGCTGCTGGCGTTCGTCACCGCGCCGCTGCGCCGCTCCGGCGCCTACACGGTCTCCGACTTCGCCGAGTGGCGGCTCGGCTCCCGCGCCGTCCGCCGCATCGTCACCGCCTGCGTCTGCTTCATCGGCTGGTTCTACCTGCTGCCCCAGTTCGAGGGGGCCGGCGTGACGCTGCGCGTGCTGACCGGCGCGCCCGTCTGGGCGGGCTGGGCCGTGGTCGTCGCCGTCACGCTGGCGCTGGTGCTGTCCGGGGGGATGCGCAGCATCACCATGGTCCAGGCCGTCCAGTTCTGGGTGAAGCTGGCCGCCGTGGCGGTGCCCGCGGCGGCCCTGCTCGGCCTGTGGCACATGTCCGGCGGCCCCGGCCCGCTCGGCGACGGCGTCCCCCGGTTCGACCGCACCACCCGGGTGCACATGCGCACCGACGCAGCCGTCACCGTGCCCGCCGACGTCACGGTCACCGCGCGCGGCCGCGTGGACGGCGCCCGCCGCGACGGCGGCCCGCTGGCGCTGGCCGCGGGCCGGCACACCATCGGGCGCGGCACCGACGTGGTCTTCCCCGCCGGCGCCGCGGTGCCGCACGCCGAACGGCTGCCCGCCCAGGACTCCGGCACCTGGGCGACTCCGTTCGCCCGCGGCGAGGAGCACGGGCTGTACCGCACCTACTCGGCGATGCTGGGCGTCATGCTGGGCACCATGGGGCTGCCCCACATCCTGATGCGCTTCTACACCAGCACGTCAGGGAGCGCCGCCCGCCGCACGGCCGCGCTGGTGCCGGTCCTGCTCGCACTGTTCTACGTGTTCCCCGCGCTCTACGGGACGTTCGGACGCCTGTACGCGCCGGAACTCCTCATGACCGGCGACACCGACGCGACCGTCCTGCTGCTGCCCGGCCGGATGCTGCCCGGCGCGCCCGGGTCGCTGCTCACCGGCCTCGTCACCGCCGGCGCGTTCGCCGCGTTCATCTCGACGTCCTGCGGCCTCGCCGTCGCCGTCGGCGGGACGCTCGCGCAGTGCGCGCGCCGCACCGACCCGGCGGCGTTCCGCGCCGGCGTGGCGGTCGCGCTGGCCGCGCCGCTCGCCCTGCTGCCCGGCACCGGCGCGCACGGCGCCGCCGGCCTCGTCACCGTGGCCCTCGGCGTGTCGGCGTGCTCGCTGTGCCCGCTGCTCGTCCTCGGCATCTGGTGGCGCGGGCTGACCCCCGCCGGAGCCGCCGCCGGGCTCCTCGCCGGCGGCGGGCTCGCCGTGGCCGCCGGCGCCGCCCGCCTCTGCCGCGCCGCCCCCGCCGGCTGGCCGGCGGCCCTCCTCGCGGAGCCCGCCCTCCTGATCGCGCCGGGCGCGTTCGCCGCCATGGTCGCGGTGTCCCTGCTGACCCGCCGCCGCGTCCCCCGGCACACCGACCGCGCGCTGCGCCGGCTGCACTGCCCTCCCGACCCGGGGACCGGCCGCCGCGCCGGTCCGCGACCGCTCGTCCCGCCGGACCGACCGTTCATCGCATGACTACGCTACGCACATCTCTGATTACGCACCGCTTATCGACGGCCGTGTTTTCCTGGTGCCGCCCGGCCGGGCCGCGCGTCTAGTGTTCTCAGTGGCACCACGCCACAAAGGCAAATCCCGGAGATCCGGCGCAGGCCGGATCGGAGTCGCCGGATCCCGTACCGGGGGGGTGGGATCCGGTGGCCTGTGGCTCGGGCGTCGCTGAACAGTCGGGGGGTTGTCCAGCGGCGCCCGAGTCTTATGCGCCCTCTCGCGTTTCCCGCTGTGGTTCACCCGTCGCGCAAGCGCTTCAAGGTCTCGATGTCCTTGGCGTGGGGTTCGGGGGCCCTTCCCGGGGTCTCGATCAGGAAGGGCAGGCCCTGCGCCGCCGGGTGGGCGAAGAGGTCGGCGAAGGGCTGCTCGCCGATGTGGCCGGCGCCGATGTTCTCGTGGCGGTCCCTGCCGGAGCCGCAGGGGTCCTTGGAGTCGTTGGCGTGGATCAGTTTCAGGCGGCCCTCGCCCACGGTCGCCACCAGGGCGTCGAGGGTGGCCTTCGCGCCGCCGGGGGCGGCCAGGTCGTGGCCGGCGGCGAAGGCGTGGCAGGTGTCGAAGCAGACGCCCAGCTTCGGATGGTGCTCCAGCTTCTCGAAGAACGGGCCCAGGTCCTGGACCTTGGCGCAGAGCATGTTGTTCTGCCCGGCCATGGGCTCCAGGAGGAGGTCGGGGCCGTCGTCGGGGATCTCCTCCAGCAGGGGGAGGACGTTCTCGTGGATCTGCGCCATGGCCTGGTCGTAAGTCTGGGTCACGGCCGAGCCGGTGTGCACGACGACACCGCGGGCGCCGATGGCCCGGCCCCGCGTCAGGGAGTGGCGGACGGTCGCGATCGACTTGGCGAGGGTCGCCGGGGTGGGGGAGCCGAAGTTGACCAGGTACGGCGCGTGCACGTAGACGGGGACGCCGTGCTCGCGGAGCTCGGCGTCCTCGGCGGGCCTGCCCTCGGGGAGCGCCCAGCCGCGCGGGTTCGCGACGAACACCTGGATCGCCTCGGCGCCGATCTCGGCGGCGTACTTCAGGCCGCCGGTGGCGAGGCCGCCGGCCACGGGGACGTGCGCCCCGACGGGGCTGGACTGTGCGGTCATGGCGGCTTCAGCCTAGCCGGTCACGGCCCCCGCACGATGGTGACGGTGGACCCGCGCGGAGCCTCGCCGCCGGACGGCGACTGGAACCGGACGATGTCGCCGCCGAAGCCCGTCACGTTGACCTTGAACCCGGATTCGCGCAGCGCCTTGCGGGCGTCCCGCACGGTGCGGCCGGTCACGTCGGGGACGGGGATGTTCTCGGTGCCGCCGCCGTCGTCGCAGCCGAACTGGACCGGGCCCGCGTCGATGATGCAGTCGCGCTTGTTGACCACGATCGTGACGTCGTCGCCGCGGGAGACGCCCGTCCCCTCGGAGGGGGCCTGGTCGATGACGGTGTTCGGCTCCTTGCCGTCCACCTTCTTCTTCTCGACGGTGACGTTCAGGCCCATGGAGCGGAGCCGGTTGGCGGCGTCGTCGCCGTTCTCGCCGATGAGGCGGGGCATCGACATGCCGGTCGAGACGACGATGTCGACGGGCTCGTCGGGGGACTGCTTCTCGCCGGCCTCCGGGTCGGTGCTGATGACCCGGTCCTTGGCCACGGTCTGGGACGGGCTGGTGCTCGTCCGGCCCACCTTGAAGCCCTTGTCCTCCAGGGCGCTCTTGGCGTCGGCGAGGGACTTGCCCTCGACGTCGGGGACCTCGCGGGGCGTGATGCCCTTGGACGGCGTGAGCGTGACGGTCTGCCCCTTGGCGACGCGGGCGCCGGCCGGCGGGTCGGACTTGGCGACGCCGCCCTTGTGGACGCGGTCGTCGTAGACCGCCTTGGCCGTCCGCACGTCCAGGCCTTTGGACTCCAGCTGGTCGCGGGCGTCGGCGACCTTCATGCCGATGATCGACGACGGGACGTGCTCGTACTGGCCGGACGTCTGGTACCAGACGGCCCAGCCGAGGAGGAGCGCGGCGACCGCGCCGATGGCGACCAGGACGTAGCGGCCGGTCAGCGCGCCGATCGCGCGGTCGGTGCGGCTGCGCCCCGGGACGTACCCTCCGGCGGGGTCGTCGACGGGCATCGTGCGCGGGTCGAGGACGGCGGTGTGCCCCGGCGCGGGGGTCTCCAGCACGCTGGTGGCGCCGCGGGTGGACTCCTCCATCCGCCGGTCGAAGTCGCGGGGGAGGCCGCCGAACACCTCGGCGACCTCGGCGTGGTACTGGTTCGCGTCCTGCGGGCGGCGCGCCGGGTCGTGGCTGGTCGCGTCCGTGACCAGGTCGTCGACCCGCCGCGGGATGCCGGGGACGACCGTGGACGGCGGCGGCACCGTCTCGTTCACGTGCTTGTACGCGACGGCGAGCGGCGTGCCGGCCTGGTGGGGGAGCCGCCCGGTCAGCAGCTCGAACAGCATGATCCCGGCGGCGTACACGTCGGAGCGGACGTCGGCGCTGCCGGACAGCACCTGCTCGGGCGCGAGGTAGCCGACCGTCCCGATGATCATGCCGGTCTTGGTCATCTTGCTCGCGGTCTCGGCCCGGGCGAGCCCGAAGTCGGCGACCTTGACCTGGCCGTCCTCGGTGATCAGCACGTTCTCGGGCTTGACGTCGCGGTGCACGAGGCCGGCGCGGTGCGCGGCGCCGAGCGCGGCCAGCACCGGCTGCATGATCTCCAGCGCGGCGCGCGGGCCGAACCGGCCGAGCGAGGTCAGCGCGTCGCGGAGCGTGCGGCCCGCGACGTACTCCATCACGAGGAAGACGTGCTCGCCGTCGGTGCGCTGGTCGTAGACCGCGACGACGTTCGGGTGCGACAGCGCCGCCGCGGCCTTCGCCTCGCCGATGAAGCGGGCGACGAAGTCCTCGTCGGCGGCGAGCCCGCCGTGCATCACCTTGATCGCGACGGTGCGGTCGAGGCGGAGGTCGCGCGCGACGTACACCGTGGCCATCCCGCCGCGCGCGATGCGGGACTCAATGCGGTAGCGCCCGTCGAGCACCCGCCCGACGAGTGGATCAGCGACCGTCGTGTCCATCGGTGCGAGTTTACGGGCGAAACGCGGGGGACTTCATCACTCGCGAGTATGAGCATCGATGAGCCCGGGGGCCGGCTCCTCCGGGACGCCCGGTCCGGAAGCGGCAGGCGGGACGCGGCGGCCGCCGCCGCGGGACACGGCCACGCCGGCCAGGCAGAGCAGGCCGCCGCCGAGCGTGATCAGGCCCGGGACCTCGCCGAGGAGCAGCCACGACATGGCGACGACGAGGGCGGGCACGGCGTAGGTCGTGGCGCCCATCTTCCCGGCGGACGTGCGGGCCAGCGCGTAGCCCCAGGTGGTGAACGCGATCGCGGTCGGGAAGACGCCCAGGTACACCATGTTGAGCGTGGCGCCGGCCGGGGCGCCGGCGGCCTGGGAGATCAGCCGCCCGGAGAAGGGCAGGCAGGCCAGCGCGCCGATCGCGCAGGCGAACGTGGTGAACTGGAGCGCGGACGCGTGCCGCAGCGCGGGCTTCTGGCTGACGACGCCCGCCGCGTACGTCACGGCGGCGACCAGGCAGAGCAGCACCCCGCCGACGGACGCGCGGCCCTCCCCGGACATCGACAGCCCGACGACCGCGGCGCCGGCGAACGAGACGGCCAGGCCGGTCAGCAGCCGGGCCGAGACGCCCTCCTTCAGCAGCCAGCCGCCGAGGAGCGCGATCAGGATGGGCCCGATGTTGACGACGAGGGCGGCGGTGCCCGCGTCCACGAGCTGCTCGCCCCAGTTCAGCGCCACCATGTAGGCGCCGAACCACAGGACGCCGGCGGCGATGATGCCCGGCCAGGCGGCCTTCGGCGGCAGCCCCTCGCGCCGGACGAGCCACAGCGCGCCGAGGACGACCGTGCCGGACAGGAGGCGGCCGAGGGCGAGCGCGCCGGGCCCGTACTCGGCGCCTGCACTGCGGATCGAGACGAAGGCGGACGCCCACAGCACCACCGTGACGGTGGCGGCGGCGACCGCGCGCCTGTCGACGCGACCCGGGTTCTCCTGCTGCATGTCACGCACCTTAGGTATGGGTCGTTTCCATGAACACCGAAGGAACGTGCCGGGTTGCGCGGCATGCCCGGGTGAACCCGCCCCAGTCTCGTCACAATGAGGTTTCAGGTCCAGCGAATATTCCTACAGTCAACCATTTAGCGTTGCTACGACGTGGCGAGGCCCTCGAACGGGGAGGACGCCTGCGCGTAGCGGCGCTTCGGGATCCGCCCGGCCAGCCGGGCGAGCCGTCCGCCCTCCACCGCGTGTCGCATCGCCGCGGCCATCCGCGCCGGGTGCTGCGCGCGGGTGACGGCGGTCGCGAGCAGGACGGCGTCGCAGCCCAGCTCCATGGCGAGCGCCGCGTCGGACGCGGTGCCGAGCCCGGCGTCCAGGATCACCGGGACGCCCGCCCGCTCGACGATCAGCTCGATGTTGTGCGGGTTGCGGATGCCGAGCCCCGACCCGATCGGCGAGCCGAGCGGCATCACGGCGGCGCACCCGATCTGCTCCAGGCGGTGCGCCAGCACCGGGTCGTCGTTGGTGTAGGGCAGCACGACGAAGCCGTCGTCGACGAGCTGCTCGGCGGCCTCCACCAGCTCGATCGGGTCGGGCAGCAGCGTGCGCTCGTCCGCGATCACCTCCAGCTTGACCCAGTCGGTGCCGAGCGCCTCCCGGGCCAGCTTCGCGGTGAGCACGGCCTCCCCGGCGGTGAAGCAGCCCGCCGTGTTCGGCAGCACCCTGATGCCGCACTCGGCGAGGACGTCCAGCACCGACCCGCGCGCGGCCGGGTCCACCCGCCGCATCGCGACCGTGGTCAGCTCCGTGCCGGACGCGGTCAGCGCCTCCCGCAGCACCCGCATGCTGGGCGCACCGCCCGTTCCCATGATCAGCCGCGAGCCCAGCTCCTCCCCGGCGATCACCAGCGGGTCGGACATCTCACCCTCCTTGCACGGCGGTCAGCACTTCCAGGCGGTCGTCGTCGCGGAGCGCCGTCGTCTCCCACGCCGAACGGCGGACGACCTCGCCGTTCAGCGCGGCGGCCACACCGGTCCGGGCCGCGGTGACGGACGCGACCGCGTCGGCCACGCTCGCGTCCTCCGGCAGCTCGCGCGGCTCGCCGTTGACGGTCACCTTCATGCGCCCACCTCGGAGAACCGGTCGGGGGCGAACGGCGCGGCGATCTCGGGGACGGGGCCGTCCAGCAGCATCGCGGACAGGATGTCGGCGCTCACCGGGGCCAGCAGGATGCCGTTGCGGAAGTGCCCGGTGCCGGCGAGCAGGCCGGGCAGCGCCGTCGGCCCCATCACCGGCGCGTTGTCCGGGGAGCCGGGGCGCAGCCCGGCGGTGACCTCGGCGAACTCCAGCTCGGTGATGCCGGGCAGCAGCTCGCGGGCGTCCCGCAGCAGCTCCCACAGCCCGCCCGCGGTGACCCGCGTGTCGAAGCCCATCTCCTCCTGGGTCGCGCCGAGGACGACCTCGCCGTCCGCGCGCGGCACCAGGTAGACCGACGAGCCCTTCACCAGCCCCCGCGTGGTCCGCTTGAGGAACGGCACGCGGGTGCGGAGCCGGATCACCTGGCCCTTCACCGGGCGGACGGGCGGGACGGTCCCGGGCGGCAGCCCTTCGAGGTCGCCCGACCACGGCCCGGCCGCGAGCAGGACCCGGTCGGCGCGGAGCACGGTCCCGTCGTCCAGCGCGACCCCGGCCGCCTTGCCGCCCTCGACGACGATCCGCACGGCCCGCCGGCGGACCAGCCGGACGCCGAGCCGCTCCACCGCCGCGAGCAGCGCCGCGGTGAGCCGGCGCGGGTCGATCGAGCCGTCCTCGGGGGCGAGCAGCCCGCCGCGCACGCCGGGCGCGAGCATCGGCTCCGCCCGCCGGCACTCCCGGCCGGTCAGCGCCTGCGCGGGGATGCCGAGGCTCTCCTGGAAGCGGCGCAGGTCGTCCAGGTACTTCAGGTCGTCGGCGTCGAACGCGACCTGGAGCAGCCCGTCGGTGCGGTGGCCGGTGTCCAGGCCGGTCAGCTCCTCCAGCTCCGCGACGAACCCGGCGTACCGGTCGCGGGACGCGAGACCGAGCCGCAGCAGCGGCTCCTCGCCGTAGGTCAGCTCGCTGACGGGGGTGAGCATGCCCGCCGCCACCGAGGAGGCGCCGCTCGCGGGCGCCGGGTCGACCAGCGTGACGGTGCGGTCCTTCGCCGGGGCGCCGCCCCCGGCGGTGCGCCAGGCGGTGGCGAGGCCGATGACCCCGGCTCCCACGATCACGACCTGCATTCGCGCTCCCTTCGCCGGCATGATCCGGATCAGGTCCGGCGGTCGGCGGCCCGTTCCAGCCGCCCTCTCAGCCCGGTCGCACCGGACTCCCGCGCTCTGTACTGGTTTATCCGGTTCCCACCTTACGACCTTGGTGCGGCCGTCCAACATCTGGACAGGTGTCCACCCGGAATTCGCGGCGCATTAGGCTGGCCAATCATGGAGAAGGTCATCGTCGTGGGCGGTGGGCTGGCCGGCGTGCGCGCCGTGGAGGCCCTGCGGAGCAAGGGGTACGAGGGCGCGCTGACGCTCGTGTCGGCGGAGCGGCACCGGCCCTACGACCGGCCGCCGCTGTCGAAGGCCGTCCTCGCGGGCGAGTCCGACGACACGACCGTCGACGCCGACTGGGACGCGCTGCGCTGCGAGCTGCTGCTCGGCGAGCGCGCCACCGCCCTGCGCCTGGACGGGCCGGGGCGCGGCGGCGTGCTCGCGTCCACGGCGGGCGACCTGCGGTTCGACGGGCTGGTCATCGCGACCGGCGCGGCCCCGGTCACGCTGCCGGGCGAGGGCCGCCAGCGCGTCCTGCGGACCATCGACGACGCCCGCGACCTGCGCTCCCGGCTGACCGCGGGCGCCCGCATCGTGATCGTCGGCGCGGGCTGGATCGGCGCCGAGGTCGCGACCACCGCCGCGAAGCGGGGCTGCCGCGTCACCGTCGTGGAGGCGGCCGACACCCCGCTCGCCAACGCGATCGGGCCCGAAGTGGGCGCGCTGACCGCCCCCTGGTACGCCGAGGCGGGCGTCGAGCTGCGCACCGGCGTCAAGGTCGCGGCCGTCGACGGCGGCGGCCTCGTGCTCGCCGGCGGAGGCCGGATCGACGCCGACGAGGTCGTGGCCGGCATCGGGGTCCGCCCGGAGGTGTCCTGGCTGGAGGGCTCGGGCCTGCTGGTGGAGCGCGGCGTGGTCACCGACGCCTCGTTCCGCGTCTACCACGGCGGGGAGGAGCCGGGCTCCCTCCGCCCGGACGTGGTGGCGGTCGGCGACTGCGCGGCCTGGTGGTCGCGGCGGTACGGGCGGCGGCTCCTCGTCGAGCACTGGGACACCGCGCTCAACGCCCCCGAGACCGCCGCCGCGGCCCTTCTCGGCGAGGACGCGTCGTACGACGCCGCCCCGTACTTCTGGTCCGAGCAGTTCGGGCGGATGGTGCAGTACGCGGGCAGCCACGCGGCGTCCGAGTGGCTGGTCCACCGCGGCGACCCGTCCGGCCGGAAGTGGGCCGCGGTGTGGCTGACCGGCGACCGCCTCGACGCGATCCTCACCGTCGGCAGGCCCCGTGACCTGGTGCAGGCGAGGCGGGTGATCGCCGCCGGGACGCCCGTTGACCCCGAGGCGATCGCCGACCCGGACGTCCCCGTCCGCCAGGCCGTCCGCTGACCGCGATCGCGGCGGGAAGCCGACGGCTGTCCAGGGGGTTTGAGATTTCCGGCGGCGTGGTAGCAAGGGGGCGTGACGCAGATGCACGCAACCGTTGACAGCGCACTCGACCCCCGGACCGACGCCCTCGCCGGCGAATGGCTCACCCTCCGCGAGACCGCGGAGCGGCTCGGGATCAAGCCCAACCGGATCAAGCAGCTCGTCCACGAGCACCGGATCCTCGCGGTGCGCCGGAACGGGGAGCCGATGGTGCCCGCGGCCTTCATCAAGGACGGCCAGGTCATCAAGGGCCTCCCCGGCACGCTCACCCTCCTGTCGGACGCCGGGTTCGACGACGTGGAGACCATCCGCTGGCTGTTCACCGCCGACGACACCCTTCCGGGGACGCCCGTCGAGGCGCTCACCGAGAACCGGGGGACCGAGGTCCGGCGCAGGGCGCAGGCGCTCGCGTTCTGACCCGGCGGCCCGGCCGGGACGACGCACGTCTGAGACAAGGCACAGCCGAGACAGGCACATCCGAGACAGGCACATCTGAGACAGAGCACGTGACACGATCGCGGGGGCGCGCGCCGGGACCCTCCGCCGCGCGCCCCCGCGATCCCGCATGACCCCGTGAAAGGACGTTCCCCGGCCGTGTCCAGGCATCTCCCCTCCGAACGCGCCGTCGCGCTGCGCGCCCGGCTCAGCCGAGCCCGCCTCTACCTCTGCACCGACGCGCGGGAGCGGCAGGGAGACCTGCCCGAGTTCCTCGACGCCGTCCTCGCGAACGGCGTCGACATCGTCCAGCTCCGCCAGAAGGGGCTGGAGGCCAGGGACGAGATGACCTACCTGGAGATCTTCCGGGCGGCGTGCGAGCGGCACGGCGCGCTGCTCGCCGTCAACGACCGGGCGGACGTGGCGCACGCCGTCCGCGCCGACGTCCTGCACCTCGGCCAGGGCGACCTGCCGGTGCCCGCGGCGCGCGAGATCGTCGGCGGCGACATGCTGATCGGCCGGTCCACGCACTCGGGCGAGCAGGCGTCGGCGGCGGCCGCCGAGCCGGGCGCCGACTACTTCTGCGCGGGCCCCGTCTGGCCCACGCCGACCAAGCCCGGCCGCCCCGCGCCCGGCCCGAAGCTGCTGGAGTACGTGTCCTCGCTGAACGCGGCGCGGCCGTGGTTCGCGATCGGCGGCATCGACCTGGAGAACCTCGCGCAGGTGCGGGCGGCGGGCGCGACCCGCGTCGTCGTGGTGCGCGCCATCACCGAGGCGGACGACCCCGGCGCCGCGGCCGCGGAGTTCGCGCGGCGGCTGGCGGGCTGACCCGGCGGGGGCGGGCGTCGTCGCGGTTTGACCCGGATCACGGTGCGGACCGCGCGGACGATCACCCACAATGGGGATCATGAGCGTGGCACCCGACGACGACCGCATCGTCGACCTCGACGACGACCTGGAGATCCTGCCCGACCAGACGTCCGACGACACCGACACGGGCTGGGGCGAGTGGCGCGGCGGCGGCGACGATGACGCCCGCCTGCTGGAGGACCGCCCGCCGCACTGGTAGGACGCGCCGCCGCCGTCCCTCGGGACCGGCGGACCCTCAGAAGAGCATGCCGAGCACGAACCCGGCGGCGACGACGGCGCCGAGCGCGACCATCATCCGCCACCGGTAGCGCGGTATCCGGGTCGGGCGCGGCTTCGGCGCGGGGGCCTGGCCCTCCCGCAGCGCCCGGACGAGCTGCGGCGCGGTGGGCCGCGCGGCCGGGTTCTTGTCCAGGCAGCGGGCCGCGAGGTCGCGCAGCGGGCCGTGCATGTCGCCGAGGTCCGGCCGCCGGGAGGTGACGCGCCGCATGACCGCCGCGCCCGGCCCGGTGCCGAACGGGGGGCGGCCGGTCGCGGCGTACACCATGACCGCGCCCCAGGCGAAGACGTCGGCGGGCGGCCCGACCGGCTCGTCCTCGATCTGCTCGGGCGCCATGTAGGCGGGCGTGCCGATCGGGCCGGTGGTCAGCGGGGTCGCGTCCGCGGTGCGGGCGACGCCGAAGTCGATGACCTTGGCGCCGTCCGGGCCGAGCAGCACGTTCCCGGGCTTGAAGTCGCGGTGCACGATCCCGGCGCGGTGGATCGCGGCGAGCGCCGCCGCCGTGCGCAGCGCGACCTTGCGCAGCTGCGGGGCGGGCAGCGGGCCGCGGTCGGCGACGACGTCCTGCAGCGACGGGCCCTCGACGAACTCGCTGACGATGTAGGGGCGGTCGCCGGTCATGTCGGCGTCCAGGACGCGCGCGGTGTGCCGCCCGGACACCCGCAGCGCCGCGTCCGCCTCCTTCACGAAGCGGCTGCGCGCCCGCTGCCCGGCCGTCGCGCCGCCGCGCAGCAGCTTCACGGTGACCAGCTCGCCGTCGCCGTCGCGGCCGAGGTACACGACGCCCTGGCCGCCCTCGCCGAGCCGGCCGAGCAGCGTGTAGCCGCCGAGGCCGCGCGGGTCGTCGGGGCCGAGCGGCGCCCCGTGCCGCCGGTCGCGCCCGTGCGCGGAGCGGGACGCGCCGTTCTGCCGCCCCTGCCCCGGCCGGGCCTTGCCCGCGGGCTTGCCGGCGCCCTTGCCGGAGCGGCCGGAGTGCCCCGGGTGCGCGGGACGCCCGGACCGGGCGCCGGCGGAGCGCGGGGAATGGGGGGTCGTCCTCCCGCGGGAGGTGTCGTGCGGCACTGGATAACTCCGACTCGGCGGGGACGGACGAAGATTTCCTTATTTGTACCGCGTGACGGCTGAGCACGGCAGGGGAACCGAGATCTTTGTTTTCAGCTGCATGTGCCCAATGTTCCTGTTTGGGCTATCTGTCGGGATGAGGAGCCGACCATGACCCGGTAGCAGCCGTCCGCGACCTTCCACGCCTTCGCCTCGTCGTTCCAGTAGGCGAACGACCGCGAGGACAGCGGGAACGTCACCGTGGTGCTCCGGCCGGGCGCCAGCGTGACCTTGGCGTAGCCCTTGAGCTGCTTCGGCGGCTGCGGCACGTCCACGCCCGGCGACGGCATCCCGATGTAGAGCTGCGGGACGGCGACGCCGGTGCGGTCGCCCGTGTTGGTGACGGTCACCTGCACCGCCTTGGCGCTCGCCTTGAGGCCGCTGTAGCGGAACGTCGTGTAGGACAGCCCGTGCCCGAACGGGAACCGCGGCTCGATGCCCTTCGCGTCGTAGTGCCGGTAACCGACCATGACGCCCTCGGAGAACGTGACGGTCTTGTCGACGCCGGGGTACTGCGCGGGGTCGCCGGACGCCGGCGCGTCGTTCTCCTCCACGGGGAACGTCACCGGCAGCCGCCCGCCGGGGTCCACGTCGCCGTACAGGACGCGCGCCAGGGCGTTGCCCGCCTCCTGGCCCGGGTACCACGCCTCCACGATGCCCTTCACCTGGCCGGCCCACGGCGTCAGCACCGGTCCGCCCGTGTTCAGCACGACGATCGTGTTGGGGTTGGCCGCGGCGACCTCGGAGATCAGCCCGTCCTGGTCGCCGCGGAGCGGCTCGCCGCACTGGAGCGTCAGGCACGACTTGTCGAAGAACTCGCCCTGGCTGTCGGTGGCGAACACGATCGCGACGTCGGCGCTCCGCGCCGCGTTCGCGGCCGCGGCGCGGTCGTCGCCGCTGCTGTAGGTGATCCTGGTGCCGGATCCGGCGCGCCGCGCGATGCCGTCCTGCGCGCTGACGGACGTGAACGGCACGACCTTGGCCGAGCCGAACCCGCCCGGGCTCTCCCGCGCGGCCCGCCCGATCAGCGCGATCGACGCCGGCGCCCGCAGCGGCAGGGCGCCGTCGTTCTTCAGCAGCGTGATCCCCGCCTCCTCGATCCGCCGCGCGGCGGTCTCGCTCGCCGTCCGGTCGATGCGGGACAGGTCGTTCGGGTACGCCTGCCGGTCGAACACCCCGAACTCGAACATCGTCCGCAGGATGTTGCGGACGTGCCCGTCGATGGTCGCCTGCGCGACCTTCTTCTGCGCGACGGCCGGCTTCAGCATGAACGCGTTGTACTTCATGCCGATCGGCAGCTCCATGTCGAGCCCGCCGTTGGCGGCGCCCACGGTGTCCTGAGCGGCGGTGTGGTCGGACGGCACGAACCCCTCGAAGCCCCACTCCGACCGCAGGATCCCGTTGAGCACGGCGCCGTCCTGGCACGCCCACCGGCCGTTCAGCTTGCCGAATCCGCACATGACGGTCGCCGTGCCGCCCTCCTTGACGGCGGCCTCGAACGGCGGCAGGTAGATCTCCCGCAGCGTGCGCGGGTCGACGTCCATGCCCAGCGACAGCCGGTCCTGCTCCTGCGTGTAGACGGCCATGTGCTTGACCGACGTCATCACGCCCTGCTCCTGCGCGCCCTGGATCCACGGCGCGCCGAGCGTCGCCGACAGGTAGGGGTCCTCGCCGAAGCCCTCGAACGTCCGGCCGTTGCGCGGCGTGCGCAGGACGTCGACGGTCGGGCCGAAGACCAGGTCGTTGCCGCGGTGCCTGGCCTCCCACGCGACCGTCCGGCCGTACAGCCGCGCGGCGTCCCGGTCGAAGCCCGCCGCGAGCGCGATCGGGGCGGGCAGCGCGGTCGCCTTGCCCTGCCGCACGCCGGCCGGCCCGTCGGACATGTACAGGGGCGGGATGCCGAGCCGCTCGACGCCGTGGGCGGTGTCGGCGTGCGCGTCCTCGAAGAAGCCGCCGAGCGGGCCGCCGAACGGGTCGTCGGACGCCAGCAGCGAGATCTTCTCGTCGTCGGTCATCCGCGGCAGCAGCAGCGCCGTCCGCCGGTCGGGCGTGAGGGAGGCGTCGCACCAGGGCCGCTGCGCGGGGTCGCCGCAGCGTCCCGCCGCCGCCCGCGCGTCCTGCGGCGCCGGGACCGCCGCCAGCGCCAGCACCGCCGTGAGCGCCCCCGCCGCCGGGAGCCACCGTCCCGTCCGCATCACTGCTCCCCCTCGTTCTGGAACAGCTCGGGGTGCCGGGCGAGCGTGGTGAAGACGTTCAGCGGCCCCGTGGCGGCGGCCACCGCCCTCGGCGTGTCGTCCCACCGGTCCTCGGGCGGCGGGTCGAGGCGCGGGACGCGGGTCCCCGGGGTATCGGCGCACATGGCGACATTTGTGCCACCAATCAGTGGGAAAGTTCTAGTGCACCGGGAAAATTTGGCCGGATTGTGTCATTGGGTACTTACGTGGCGCGGGTGCTCACATGGTGCGGGTGGTGGCGGCCACCGCGAGTTCCCGGAGCGCGTGCCGGGACTCGTCGTCGATGGGGGCCGAGTCCAGGGTCCTCTCCGCCTCCCGCTGGTACCGCTCGATCATGGCCTCGCAGGCGGCGAGCCCGCCGGTCTCCTCGATGATCGTGCGCAGCTCGTCCACGCCGGGGCGGTCGAGGGCCGGGTCGCCGAGCCGGCGCCGCACCGCGGCGGCCTGCGCGGCGGAGGCGCGCTCCAGGGTCAGCGCGATCAGCACGGTCCGCTTGCCCTCGCGGAGGTCGTCCCCGGCCGGCTTGCCGGTCGCGGCCGGGTCGCCGAACACGCCGAGCACGTCGTCGCGGAGCTGGAAGGCGATGCCGAGCGGCAGCCCGTAGCCGGTGAGGGCGGCGGTCACGTCCGGGCGGGCGCCGGCCAGCGCGGCGCCGAGGTGCAGCGGGCGCTCGATCGTGTACTTGGCGCTCTTGTACTCGACCACGCGCAGCGCCGTCGCGACGGTCGCCCGGCCGCGGGTGCCCTCCAGCATGTCCAGGTACTGGCCGCACATGACCTCGGTGCGCATCAGGTCGTAGACGGCCCGGCCGCGGCTGCGGCGCTCGGCGTCCAGCCCGCAGGTCTCGAACATCTCGCTCGACCAGGCCAGGCACAGGTCGCCGAGCAGGATGGCGGCGCCGCCGCCGAACGCCTCCGCGTCGCCCGGCCACGCCTGCGCGCGGTGCAGGGCCTCGAACCGGCGGTGCGCGGACGGCTGGCCTCGGCGGGTGTCGCTGGAGTCCATCACGTCGTCGTGGACCAGCGCGCTCGCCTGGAGCAGCTCCAGGGACGCGGCGGCCGCCACGATGCCGGGGCCGTCCTCGCCGCCCGCGGCGCGCCACCCCCAGTAGCAGAACGCCGGGCGCAGCCGCTTGCCGCCGCTCATCAGGGCGTCGAGGGCGGACAGCAGCGGCCCGAGGTCGTCGCTGATGGTCAGCAGCGCGGGGCGCTGCCGGTCGACGAACCCGAGGAGGGCCTCGTCGACCTCCTTGCGGATGCGGGTGGTCGACATGTCGAGATCGTATCCACCTGGGGGAATTCAACCCTGCTGCCAGAACGTGAGAAGTCACTGAATCTTCGGAAACAGGGACATAACGCCCGTGAGGTGTGGCGAGCATCACGCATATCGGCGGTCCCGGGCCCCTCCCCGGGTCTTCTGTAGGCTTGGGGAATGCGACGCGCACGCCCCGACCGGCCCCCGACCGTCCGAGAGCTGCTGGCCTCCGGAGGCCGGTCCTTCTCGTTCGAGTTCATGCCGCCCAAGACCGACCAGGGCGCGCGGAACCTGTGGCGCGCCATCCGCGAGCTGGAGCCGCTGCACCCGACGTTCGTGTCGGTGACCTACGGCGCCGGCGGCGGCACCCGCGACAAGACCGTCGACATCGTCGAGCGCATCACCACCGACACCACGCTCACCCCGGTCGCGCACTTCACCGCCGTGAACCACTCGCAGGCGGAGCTGCGCAACCTGATCGGCCGGTTCGCCGCGGCCGGCGTCCGCAACGTGCTCGCGCTGCGCGGCGACCCGCCCGGCGACCCGATGGGGGAGTGGGTCAAGCACCCCGACGGCGTCGAGTACGCCGCCGAGCTGGTCCGGATGATCCGCTCCTACGGCGACTTCTGCGTCGGCGTGGCCGCGTTCCCCTACAAGCACCCGCGCTCGCCCGACGTCGAGAGCGACGTCCGGTACTTCGTCGAGAAGTGCCGGGCCGGCGCCGACTACGCGATCACCCAGATGTTCTTCCGCGCCGAGGACTACTTCCGGCTCCGCGACCGCGTCTCCGCCGCCGGCTGCGACGTGCCGATCCTGCCGGGCATCATGCCGGTGACCCGGATGAGCACGATCGAGCGGTCCGAGCAGCTGTCCGGCGCGCCGTTCCCGCCGGAGGTCAGGGCCCGGTTCGACGCCGTCGCCGACGACCCGGAGGCGGTGCGGCGGCTCGGCGTCGAGCACGCCGCCGAGCTGTGCCGCGAGCTGCTCGACCAGGACGCGCCCGGCATCCACTTCATCACGTTCAACAAGTCGACGGCGACTCGCGAGGTCTACTCGCTCCTCGGCGCCGGCGAGTACGGCGCCAGGGGCAGCGTCCCGCCCATGACCGCGTAGCGCGGCCCGCCGCCCGGGAACTCGAAGTCGGTCAGCAGGTCCACCATGCCGACCGAGCGGTAGAGGTTGCGGGCCGGGGTGTCCGGCGTCCGGTCCAGCGTCGACAGCACGACCGTCCGCTCCGGCCTGCCCTCGCACAGCGCGTTGAGCAGGCCCCGGCCGAGGCCCCTGCCCTGGGCCCGCGGATGGACGTGCAGCTCGGCGACCTCGAACGCGTCGTCCAGCCACGCCTCGGCGTGGCTGGCCCCCTCAAGGTCGGACAGCGCCTGGTGGACGACGTCGTGCCACCACTGGCCGCGCGTCCCGTGGAACCCGTAGGCGAACCCCTGGAGCGGTCCCGGCAGCCCGGGCAGCGCCCCGCGCCGCTCGACCGTGAACGCGCGGAACCCCGGATACGAGGCGTGCCGCTCCATGATCGTGTGCCGGCCGGGGAGCTGCTCGTGCGGCGGCTCCATCGCCGCGGCGTACACCTCCAGCATCGGATCGAGCCTGCGTAGGAAGGCGCGTCGGTCGATCTCGCGGAGTTTCGGGTCCCTCACCGGACAGAGCCTAGACCCGGGGGACGGTCCGCTGCGTCGCGGAGAGCCGATCGTAGATGTCCCAGAGGATGCGGTCGGCGGCCTTCTTCAGCGCCGCGCGGTTGGCGTCGAGCCGCCCGCCCCACTCGCGCGCCTCCGGGCCCAGCCACGCGTCCGTCCCGCGCAGGGTCTTCGCCGGCGCGTCGAGGGCCTCCCGGAGCCGGTCGATCCCGCCGTAGGCGTCCGCGTACGCCTGGTACAGCCGCTGGTACTCCGGATTGGGCCGCTCGGCCGGCGGCAGCGCGGCCGCCGCGGCGCCGGTCAGCGGCACGGGCAGGCTCCCGGGAGGCGGTGGAGCGGCCATGGCGGCCTCGCAGGCTCTCAGGCGACGTGGATCAGGCGACGTGGATCAGGCGACGTGGATCAGGCGACGTGGATCAGGCGACGTGGAACCGCCTCGGGCCGGCCGCGTCCGGTCCGCGCAGGCCGAGCCCGCCGGCCGCCGCGCGCGTCCGCTCGCTCATGCCGGCGCCCGTGACCGCCCGGACGGCGGCGGGGCGGACTCCGGCGCGGTCGGCCTCGGCGAGGAAGGCGCGCAGCCACTTCGCGTCCATCACCACGTGGTGGCTCGCCGTACCGAGCGACTCCCGGACGGCCTTCAGCCTCGCCTCGTCCCCGCCGGCCGCCTTCAGCAGGCCGGCGGCCGCCGCGGGGCCGAGCCGCTCGTACAGCTTCTCGGTGTAGTCGGGATCGTCGGCGTTGGCCCGGAGGTGCTTCCAGACCGCGTCGGGGACGGGCCCGCCGTCCTGGACGGCGGCCACGACGGCCAGGGCGTCGGTCTTGGCGGCCTTCGCGGCGGCCTGCCTCGTGGGGAAGTCGCCGATGTCCCCGGCGCCCCGCGGCGTCGGTCCGGGCGGCGTTCCACCGGGCGCCGTCCTGCGGGGCGGCGGCTGCGCGGGCCGGGGCGTGCCGACCGGATCGGTGCGCGGGTCGCCCGGCGGCGGCGCGGGCGCGGGCGGCGGCGGGGCGTCGACCCCGCCGCCGGGGGAGGGATGGGTGATCGCGTAGTTGTAGCGGCGCGACAGCATCCCGAGCTGGTCGGCGGCCCACTGCGCCACCTGGTCGGCCTGCCGGTAGCCCGCGGCCGGCACCCCCGGCGGGGGACGGTGCGCGTCGAGCCAGCCCCGGATCGCGTTCTGCGCGTCCTGCAGCTGCCTGATGACCCGGTCGAGCGCGGGCGGGTCGATGCCCCGGAACTCCGGGTCGCGCGCCGCCGGACCCGTGCGCATCTGCGCGGTCATCGCACCTCCGGAGGTCACCGTCGCCGACGTCTCCCGACTCCCCAGAATCACACCGCCGTCACCGACTGTCGAGTACCTTGCGCACCGATTCGTCGTCCCTGGCCACGACGGCGCCGTCCCCGGTCACGACGATCGGGCGCTGGATCAGCACCGGGTTCGCCACCATGACCTCGATCCACCGCGCCCGGTCGCGCTCCATGTCCTTGAGGCCGAGCTCCTTGGCGACCGGCTCGTTCAGCCGCGCCACGTCCCACGGCTCGGCGCCGATCCGGGTGAGCACCTCGTCCAGCTCGGCCGCGGTGGGCGGCTCGTCCAGGTAGCGGCGCTCGGTGTAGGCGACGCCCGCCTCGTCCAGCGCGGCCTTCGCGGCGCGGCTCTTCGAGCAGCGCGGGTTGTGCCAGATCTCCATCACTCCACCTCCGCGGGGGTCCCCCCGGTGATCCTCAGCAGTTCCTCGTACGACGTCGGGAAGACGGTGTGCGGGTGCCCGCCGGCCGCCCAGACCTCGTCGTACCTGTTCAGCCAGACGTCCACGAGCGTACGGATCGGCGCGGGGTGGCCGACCGGAGCCACGCCCCCGATCGGCTGCCCGGTCGCCTCCCGGACGAACTCCGGCGTCGCGCGCCGCACCTTCGCCGCGCCCACGAAGGCCGCCACCTTCGCGGTGTCCACCCGGTGCGCGCCGCTGGTCATCACCAGCAGCGGGACCCCGTCGGCGTCGAACACCAGGCTGTTGGCGATCGCGCCGACCTCGCAGCCCAGCTGGTCCGCGGCGGCCTGCGCGGTCGGCGCGGAGTCGGGGAGTTCGATGATGGACCCGGTGGCGCCCTGGTCCCGCAGGGCCTTCGCGACGATTTCGGCATTCGGATGCATGGGAAGCACTTTAAGCTTCCTCCATGCGCGGGATACCGATCGACGTGCGGAAAGGCGCGGTGCTGCTGGTCGCGGCCGCAGCGCTTGCGGGTTGCGACGGGACGGAGCAGGCGGCGCCCCGCGCACAGGAGGGCACGCCGGCCGCCACGGCGCCGGCGACGCCCACGCCGACGCCCACCCCCACGCCCACGCACCGCAAGCTGAAGCCGGGCGCGAAGGGCGACGACGTCAAGGAGCTCCAGCGCCGCCTCAAGGACCTCAACTACGACCCCGGCAAGGTGGACGGGAAGTACGGGCCGTCCACGCAGATGGCCGTGTGGGCGTTCCAGGCGGTCAACCGCATGAAGCAGACCAGCACCTTGGGCAAGTCCTTCTGGAAGGCCCTGGACGCGCCTAAGGAACCGCGCCCGGTGGCCAAGAAGCGCGAGAAGAACCGGGTCGACGTCGACCTGAAGCGGCAGTACCTCGTCCTCTACAAGGACGGCAGCCCGCGCCTCATCTCGCACATCTCGTCCGGTTCGGGGGAGTACTACTGCGCCAAGGACCGCGGCGCCACCGTCCCCCGGTGCCGCTACGCCACCACGGGCACGGGCGACTTCCGGACGGGTCGCCGCTTCACCGGCTGGGAGACCTCGCCCCTCGGGCGGCTCTACAACCCGATCTACTTCAACGGCGGCATCGCCTTCCACGGCGCGCTGGACGTGCCGAAGTACCCGGCGTCGCACGGCTGCGTCCGGATGCCGATGCACATCGCCGAGTACTTCCCGGGCCTGCTCGGGACGAACGTCCCCGTGCACGTCAGGCGGCCCCGCTAGCACGCCTCCGCGAACTGTCGTACCCCGCTGCTGTACTGCCGTCATGCCCGCTGACCTGCGGGTGGCGACACACCTTCGAACACGTTGACGAATCGCCGTCAGGGCGGTTTACTGTGAATGCGTCGAACTTATGTTCGACGTTGGCGCGGGACTCGCGGCCCGCGCCAGGGCGACGTCCCCGCCGATCGCGGTGTTTCGGCGGGACGGACGGCCGGGCGGAGTGAGGGGAAGCTCTCCGCCCGGCCGGCCCGAGCCCGGAAGGAGGCACACATGTCCGGAACGATGACCGCACGCGGAGTCCACTCCGCCGCCCAGTCCGTCCCGCCGCCGAGCCCGCGCCACCGCCCGCTGCCCGCGCCGCGCCCGGCGCACACGGCCGTCGGCCAGCTGCACGCCGCCCGCATGGGCCTCGCCGAGGCGGCCGAGGCCTCCTCGCCCGCCGTCCGCTACGTCTGCGCCCACCTGGCCGCGCTGCGCGCCGCCGCCGCGGTGCTGGCGTCCAAGGAGCCACTGGAGACCCACCGCCGCGGCCGGCCGCGCAGCGTGTGGGTGCTGCTGCCCGAGGCCGAGCCCGCCCTGCGCGAGTGGGCCGCGTTCTTCGCCGCCGGCGCCGACAAGCGCGCCGCCGCCGAGGCGGGCCTGCCGCGAGCCGTCACCCCGCGCGAGGCGGAGGAGCTCGTGCACGACGCCGAGGTCTTCGTCACCCTCGTCGAGGACACCCTCGGCATCGACGGGCAGCCGACCCTGCCCGTCCCGGAGGCCAGCTAGCCGTTACCGGAGGCCCGTCCCCACCCTCCCCACGGGACCGGCCGCGCCGGAGACCGGGGGCGGCCGCCGCGGGCCCCCACCCGCGGGCGGCGCCCCGGTTTCCGGCGGATCCCCGGACGATCGCGCCGGCGGCGGCCGCAATCCCCCCGAGCCGGCCCCGCCGGCGCGATCCCCGCCCGCCCGGGTTCTCCCGACCCGTCCCGGGACGCGCGGCGGGCGCCTGATAGACATCGCTGCATGACGGGAACGCTGCCGCTGGACGGGATGCGCGTGGTGGAGCTGTCCAGCTTCGTCGCGACGCCGCTGGGCGGGATGACGCTCGCGCAGCTCGGCGCGGACGTCATCCGGGTCGACCAGGTGGGCGGCGGCCCCGACATCGACCGGTGGCCGCTCGCCCCGTCCGGCCGGAGCCTGTACTGGGCCGGGCTGAACAAGGGCAAGCGGTCGGTAACCGTCGACCTGCGCTCCCCGGAGGGCCGCGAGCTGGTCGCCGGGCTCGCCGCGGAGAGCGGCATCGTCCTGACCAACGCGCCGCCGCGCCGGGGGCTCGCCTACGACGAGCTGAAGGCGGCCCGGCCCGACCTGATCCACGTCCAGCTCCAGGGCACCCGCGACGGCGGCAACGCCGTCGACTACACGGTGAACGCCGCCGCCGGCTTCCCCGCGATCACGGGCCCGCCCGGCCGGGACGCGCCGGTCAACCACGCGCTGCCCGCCTGGGACGTGGCGTGCGGCCTCTACCTGGCCGTCGGCCTCCTCGCGGCGGAGCGGCACCGCCTGCGCACCGGCGAGGGGCAGAGCATCCGCGTCGCGCTGCAGGACGTCGCCCTCGCCACCGCGGGCAACCTGGGATATCTCGCGGAGGCGCAGCTGGGCGAGCCCAGGCGGCGCCTGGGCAACCACCTCTTCGGCGATTTCGGGCGCGATTTCGCCACCGCCGACGGCCGCGTGATGGTGGCGGTCCTCACGTCCCGCCACTGGCGCGACCTGGTCGAGGCGACGGGCCTCACCGAGGTGAGCGCCGCCCTCGAACGCGCCCTCGGCGCCGACTTCCGCCGCGCCGGCGACCGCTTCGCCTGCCGCGAGGCCCTCGGCGGCGTCCTGGCCCCCTGGTTCGCGTCCCGCACCTGCGACGAGGTCGGGGACGCCCTGGAGGGCACGTCCGTCCTGTGGTCCCGCTACCGCGACTTCGCCGAAGTGGCCGCCGCGCTGCACCGCGAGCCCCTCATGGGCGAACTCGACCAGCCGGGCATCGGCCCCCACCTGGCCCCCGGCTCCCCGCTCCGCCTCGGCGACGCCTCCCTTCCTCCCGCACCGGCGCCGACGCTCGGTGAGCACACGGAGGAGGTCCTGCGGGACGTCCTGAACCTGCCTCCGGAACGCATCGAGGCTCTGCGCGGCATCGGCGCCATCGCGGCCCCCTGACGCCGCGGGGAGTCCCGGCCGTGCGGGGGACGCGGTCCCGGCCCGAGACGGTGGGCCGGGGCGGTGGCGTTCTGTCCCGATATGAGAATGTTAGGGCTGCGAAGTACGGGAGGTGCGGTGGCGGCGCGGGGCGGGCGCGGGCTGGTCCCGCTGCTGGCGTTCCTCGGCGTGATGGCCTACTCGCTGTCCATGGCCGTGGTGACGCCCGCCCTGCCGCAGATCCAGGACGGCCTGGACACCACGCCGGCGGGCGCGGCGTGGGCGCTCACCGCGATGACGCTGTCCGCGGCGGTCGCCACGCCGGTGGTCGGGCGGCTGGGCGACCTGTACGGGCCGCGCCGCGTGCTGCTCGCCGTGCTCGTGACCGCGGCCGCGGGCATGGTCGTCGCGGCGCTGGCCCCGAGCGTCCCGGTCATGCTGGTGGGGCGGGTGCTCAGCGGCGCCGGCGGCGGCGTCTTCCCGCTCGCGTACACGATCATCCGGGACGTCGTGCCGCCCGCCCGGACGGCGTCCGCGGTCGGCCTCATGTCGTCCATGCTCGGGCTCGGCGGGGCCGTCTCCTGGTGCCTGGCGGGGCCGATCATCGACTTCCTCGGCTGGCGGTGGCTGCTCTGGGTGCCGGTGATCGGGCTGGTGCCCGGCGCGGTCCTCGCCTGGTGGATCGTGCCGCGGCCGGCCCCGAAGAAGGCGGTCGGGGTCGACTGGTGGGGCGCCGCGCTCTTCGCCGCCTGGCTGGTGGCCGCGCTCACCGCGCTGACCGAGGGCATGGACTGGGGCTGGACGTCCCCGGGCGTCCTCGGCCTGCTCGCGCTGTCGGCCGTGACCGCCTGCGCTTGGGCGCGGGTCGAGGGCCGCGTCGCCGAGCCCCTGGTCGACCTGCGGGTGATGCGCATGCGCGGCGTCTGGACGGCGAACGCCGCGTCCCTGCTGTCCGGCTACGCGCTCATGGCGGGCGGCCTGCTGTTCCCGCTGCTCGTGCAGCTTCCGCGGGACACCGGCTACGGCTTCGGCGGGACCGCGACCCAGGCGGCCCTCCTCCAGCTCCCCGCGAGCATCGGCATGACCGCGGCGGGCATGGCGGCGGGCCTGCTCGACCGGCGGATCGGCTCCCGCCTGGTGCTGCTCGGCGGCGCGCTGACGACCGGCCTCGGCTACGCGTTCGTGGTCTTCCAGCACGCCGCCATGTGGCAGCTCTACGTCGGCGGCCTGGCCAGGGGCATCGGCCTGGGCTTCGCCTACGCGGCCGTGGCGAACCTCGTCGTCGCCGCCGTGCCCGCGGGCGCGACCGGGGTGGCGACCGGCGTCAACACCCTCGTCCGCACGGTCGGCGCGTCCCTCGGGACGCAGATCAGCGCGGTCGTCATCGTGGCGGTCCCCGGCGAGGGCGGCTACACCGCCGGCTTCGCGCTGAGCGCCGCCGCCATGGCCGCCGTCCTCCCCCTGGCCCTGCTGGCCCCGCGCCGCCGCCTCGCCGGCGCACGCGTGCGCGACGTGGACGGGCGGCGCGCCGTGGAGGCGCTCTGACGAGCGGCCTCGGCGCTGGACGGCGCCGCTGCCCGGAACACTCGCTGCCCGGAACACCCCCGCAACCCGGAACACCCCCGCAACCCGGAACACCCCCGCAACCCGGAACGCCCCCGCAACCCGGAACGCCCCGCGACGCGGAACGGGGCCCGGCGACGCCGGGCCCCGTCTCGGTGGTGCGGGCGGATCAGAAGGACTCGACGGCGCGGCGCGCCTCCGGGTCGAGGACGCCCCAGCCGATCAGCTCTTCGGTCAGCTCGGTCGGGGACTTGTCGTAGATGACCGCGAGTGAACGCAGGTCTTCCTGGCGGATGGACAGGACCTTTCCGTTGTAGTCGCCCCGCTGGCTCTGGATCGTCGCGGCGTAGCGGGCGAGAGGACCGGCCTTGTCTTTCGGAAGCTGCTGCAACCGCTCTAGATCGATCACGAGCTTGGGTGTTGGCCCGAGCGGGCTCGGCGCGGCTCCGCCGGGCAGCAACTCGGAAACCGGCACGCCGTAGAAATCGGCGAGCTCGGCCAGCTTCTGAACGGTGACGGCGCGGTCGCCCCGCTCGTACGAACCCACGACGACGGCCTTCCAGCGGCCGCGTGACTTCTCCTCCACCCCGTGCAGGGACAGGCCCTGCTGGGTGCGGATGGCGCGCAGGCGCGCGCCGAGAGCCTTAGCGTATTCAGACGGCATTCTCGGCCCCCCAGGCTCACTTTCAGCGTCGTCGGGACCCCGGTCGTTGTCACCGGGGGGAGACAGATTCACGAAGCCAGGGGGCCTCAAGAGTCTGTCTCCAGGGATGGTTACGGACAGTGACGGTAAAACGGGTACGGCCCCAGGTCAAGCTGATTGGAAAAAAGCGGTCGAATCCGCAGGTCTCGATCCGGGCCGTCCGGATCGCCGCCTCCCCGTGCCGACGCGGCGTGCCGGGTCGGTCACGCCCGCCGGCCGGTGATCGAATGTGACGCCTCTCACCTGCGAAGACGTGGACCGGTCCGGGGGTGGGCCGGTCCGGGCCGGCTGCTAACGTGGGGGCGACACAACGTCCTTTAAGGCCCGTCCCGTGAGGCGGGGAAGGAGGTTTCGGCGGTGAATGCTGCCTCCGGACAGGAGCAGCGCGTGGCGGACGGTGATCCCCGGCCCAAGGCCGTTCTGGAGGGTCCCGACATCAGGCGCGCGCTGACCCGCATCGCACACGAGATCCTCGAGCGCACCAAGGGCGGCCACGACGTCCTGCTGCTCGGCATCCAGACCCGCGGCGTGACGCTGGCCGAGCGGCTGGCGGGGGCGCTGCGCGAGGTCGAGGGCCGCCCGGTGCCATGGGGCTCGCTCGACGTGACCATGTACCGCGACGACCTGCGGATGCGGCCCGCCCGCGCCCTCGGCCGCACCGAGCTGCCGCCCGGCGGCGTCGACGACAAGGTCGTCGTGCTGGTCGACGACGTGCTGTTCTCGGGCCGTACCGTGCGCGCCGCGCTCGACTCGCTGAACGACCTCGGCCGGCCCCGCGCCGTCCAGCTGGCCGTGCTGGTCGACCGCGGGCACCGGGAGCTGCCCATCCGCGCCGACTACGTGGGCAAGAACCTGCCCACCTCGATGCGCGAGACCGTGAAGGTCCTGCTCGAGGAGAACGACGGGCGCGACGCGGTCCTGCTCGGACCCGCGCCCGGCACGACGGGGGGTGCCCGGTGAACCGCCATCTGATCTCCGCCGCCGACCTGTCCCGCGACGACGCGCTGCTCGTCCTCGACACCGCCGAGGAGCTGGCGCAGATCGCCGACCGCTCCATCAAGAAGCTGCCGACGCTGCGCGGCCGGACGGTCGTCAACCTGTTCTTCGAGGACTCCACCCGCACCCGGATCTCGTTCGAGGCGGCGGCCAAGCGGCTGTCCGCGGACGTCATCAACTTCTCCGCCAAGGGGTCGAGCGTGTCCAAGGGCGAGAGCCTGAAGGACACGGCCCTCACGCTGGAGGCGATGGGCGCCGACGGCGTCGTCATCCGGCACAGCGCCTCGGGCGCGCCGCACCGGCTCGCCGGCTGGGTGCGCGGCAGCGTGGTCAACGCCGGCGACGGCACGCACGAGCACCCCACCCAGGCGCTCCTTGACGCGCTCACCATGCGCAAGCGCCTCGGCGGGCTGGACGGCCGCCGCGTCACGATCGTGGGCGACGTCCTGCACAGCCGCGTGGCACGATCCAACGTCCTGCTGCTGAACACGCTCGGTGCGGACGTCACCGTGGTCGCGCCCCCGACGCTGCTGCCCGTCGCCATCGACACCTGGCCGTGCTCGGTGTCGTACGACCTCGACGGCGTCATCCCCAAGAGCGACGTCATCATGATGCTGCGCGTCCAGCAGGAGCGCATGAACGCCGCCTACTTCCCGACGGTGCGCGAGTACAGCCGCCGCTACGGGCTGGACGCCGACCGCATGGCGCAGCTCCCCGAGCACGCCATCGTCATGCACCCCGGGCCGATGAACCGCGGCGTGGAGATCGCCGCCGAGGTCGCCGACTCGGTCCGCTCCACGATCGTCGAGCAGGTCGCCAACGGCGTCAGCGCACGCATGGCGGTCCTGTACCTGCTGCTCGGCGGCTCCGAGCCCGCCATCGGCCAGGAGGTCTCCCAGTGACCGCGTACATCATCAGGGGCGCCCGGATCCTCGGCGGCGAGGCCGCCGACATCCTGGTCCGCGAGGGCGCGATCGCCGAGATCGGGCGCGGGCTGGACGAGGCCGGCGCGCAGGCCGTCGACGCCGACGGCCTCGTCGCCCTCCCCGGGCTGGTCGACCTCCACACCCATCTGCGCGAGCCCGGCCGCGAGGACGCCGAGACCGTCGAATCCGGGACGAAGGCCGCCGCGATGGGCGGGTACACCGCCGTCCACGCGATGGCCAACACCGATCCCGTCGCCGACACGGCGGGCGTCGTCGAGCAGGTGTGGCGCCTCGGCCGCGAGGCCGGGTACTGCGACGTCCAGCCGGTCGGGGCCGTCACCCGCGGCATCGCCGGCGAGCAGCTCGCCGAGCTCGGCGCGATGGCCGACTCCGCCGCGCGGGTGCGCGTCTTCTCCGACGACGGGCACTGCGTGTCCGACGCGGTCATCATGCGCCGCGCGCTGGAGTACGTGAAGGCGTTCGACGGCGTCGTCGCCCAGCACGCCCAGGAGCCGCGCCTCACCGAGGGCGCGCAGATGAACGAGGGCGAGATGTCGGCCGCGCTCGGCCTGCGCGGCTGGCCCGCCGTCGCCGAGGAGGCGGTGATCGCGCGGGACGTGCTGCTCGCCCAGCACGTCGGGTCGCGGCTGCACGTCTGCCACGTGTCCACGGCCGGCTCGGTGGAGATCATCCGCTGGGCGAAGAGCAAGGGCTGCCCGGTGACCGCCGAGGTCACCCCGCACCACCTGCTGCTGACCGACGCCAAGGCCGGCACCTACGACCCGATCTTCAAGGTCAACCCGCCGCTGCGCACCGCCGACGACGTCACCGCGCTGCGGCACGCCCTCGCCGACGGCACCATCGACTGCGTCGCCACCGACCACGCCCCCCACCCGGTCGAGGCCAAGGAGACCGAGTGGGCCGTGGCCGCGATGGGCATGGTCGGGCTGGAGACCGCGCTGCCGGTCGTCCAGGAGGCCATGGTCGAGACCGGCCTGCTCGACTGGGCCGGGGTCGCCGACCGCATGTCCGCCCGCCCCGCCCGCATCGGCCGCCTTTCCGGACAGGGTCGTCCGCTGGAGGCAGGTTCGCCCGCCAACATCACGCTGTACGACCCGTCGCCGCGCCGCGCCGTGGACCCGTCCGCGCTGACCTCCAAGAGCCGCAACACCCCGTTCGCGGGGCTGGAGCTGCCCGGGCGGGTCGTCGCGGCGTTCCTGCGCGGCCGGCCGACCGTCCTCGAAGGGAAGCTCCAATGACCCCTGCGCTGCTCGTCCTCGAAGACGGCAGGGTGTTCCGCGGGACCGCGTACGGCGCCGTGGGGGAGACCTTCGGCGAGATGGTCTTCAACACCGGGATGACCGGCTACCAGGAGACGCTCACCGATCCCTCCTACGCCCGCCAGATCGTCGCGATGACCGCGCCGCACATCGGCAACACCGGCATGAACGGCGAGGACCCCGAGTCGCGCCGCATCCAGGTGGCCGGCTACGTGGTGCGCGAGCCCGCCCGTGTGGCGTCCAACTGGCGCGCCACCGGCTCGCTGGGGTCCGCGCTGCGCGAGCAGGGGGTCGTGGGAATCGCCATCCCCGGCACCCGCGCGCTGACGCGGCACCTGCGCGACAGGGGCGCGATGCGCGCCGCCATCTTCAGCGGGGCGGACGCCCTGGCGCACGGTGAAGGCGCCCTCGTGGAGCGCGTGCGGCAGAGCCCCTCGATGGAGGGCGCCGACCTCGCGCGGGACGTCTCCACCCCCGAGCCCTACGTCGTCCCCGCCAAGGGGGAGAAGCGCTACACGGTCGCCGCCGTCGACCTCGGCATCAAGGCGATGACGCCGTACCGGATGGCGGAGCGGGGCTGCGAAGTGCACGTCCTGCCCGCGACCAGCACCGCCGAGGACATCCTCGCGCTCGGCCCCGACGGCGTGTTCTTCTCCAACGGGCCCGGCGACCCGGCCGCCGCCGGCTACGCCGTCGAGGCGCTGAAGGGCGTCCTCGACGCCGGCGCGCCGTTCTTCGGCATCTGCTTCGGCAACCAGATCTTCGGCCGCGCGCTGGGCCTCGGCACGTACAAGCTGAGGTTCGGCCACCGGGGCATCAACCAGCCCGTACAGGACCGCACGACCGGCAAGGTCGACGTCTCGGCCCACAACCACGGGTTCGCCGTGGACGCCCCCGCCGACGGCCCGTTCGACACCCCGTACGGGCCCGGCGAGGTCAGCCACGTCAACCTCAACGACGGCTGCGTCGAGGGGCTCCGGCTCCTGGAGCGGCCGGCGTTCAGCGTCCAGTACCACCCGGAGGCCGCCGCGGGCCCGCACGACGCGTCCGGGCTCTTCGACCGTTTCTGCGAGCTGATGGAGGCGGCGGACTGATGCCCCGCAGGGAAGACCTCAAGTCCGTCCTGGTCATCGGCTCCGGGCCGATCGTCATCGGCCAGGCGTGCGAGTTCGACTACTCCGGCACCCAGGCGTGCCGGGTGCTGAAGGCCGAGGGCCTGCGGGTCACGCTGGTCAACAGCAACCCGGCCACGATCATGACCGACCCCGAGTTCGCCGACGCCACCTATGTCGAGCCGATCACCCCCGAGGTCGTCGAGAAGATCATCGCCAGGGAGCGGCCGGACGCGCTGCTGCCCACCCTCGGCGGCCAGACCGCGCTGAACACCGCCATCGCGCTGCACGAGGGCGGCGTCCTGGAGAAGTACGGCGTGGAGCTGATCGGCGCCGACGTGGACGCCATCCAGGCCGGCGAGAACCGCGAGCGGTTCAAGGAGGTCGTCGCCAAGGTCGCGCGGGAGCACGGCCTGAACGCCGAGTCCGCCCGGTCGGCCATCTGCCGCACGATGGACGAGTGCCTCGCGGCGGCCGCGGAGCTGGGCTACCCGCTCGTCGTCCGGCCGTCCTTCACGATGGGCGGGCGCGGCTCCGGCTTCGCCCACGGCGAGGACGACCTGCGCCGCATCGCCGGTGCCGGGCTCGACGCGTCCCCGACCAGCGAGGTGCTCCTGGAGGAGTCGATCCTCGGCTGGAAGGAGTACGAGCTGGAGGTCATGCGCGACCGCGCCGACAACACCGTCATCGTGTGCTCCATCGAGAACCTCGATCCGATGGGCGTGCACACCGGCGACTCGATCACGGTCGCGCCCGCGATGACGCTCACCGACCGCGAGTACCAGAACATGCGGGACGTCGCGATCGCGGTGATCCGCGAGGTCGGCGTCGACACCGGGGGCTGCAACATCCAGTTCGCCGTGCACCCCGCCACCGGCCGGATGATCGTCATCGAGATGAACCCGCGGGTGTCGCGGTCGTCGGCGCTTGCGTCCAAGGCCACCGGCTTCCCCATCGCCAAGATCGCGGCGAAGCTGGCCATCGGGTACACCCTCGACGAGATCCCGAACGACATCACCCGCGAGACGCCCGCCTCGTTCGAGCCCACGCTCGACTACGTCGTGGTGAAGGTGCCCCGGTTCGCGTTCGAGAAGTTCCCCGGGGCCGACGGCACCCTGACCACGCACATGAAGTCCGTGGGCGAGGCCATGGCCATCGGGCGCTGCTTCACCGAGGCCCTGCAGAAGGCGCTGCGGTCCCTGGAGAAGAAGGACTCGTCCTTCAGCTGGGCCGGCGACGCCGACGCCCAGGCGCTGGTCGAGTCGGCCAGGCGCCCGCACGACGGGCGGCTCAGGGACGTCCAGCGCGCGCTCTGGGCCGGGGCGGGCGTCCAGGACCTGTACGAGGCGACCGGCATCGACCCCTGGTTCCTCGACCAGATCGCCGCCGTCAACGAGATCGCCGAGGAGATCCGCACCGCCGACGACGCGCTCACCAGGGACAAGCTGCTGCGCGCCAAGCGGCACGGGTTCTCCGACGCGCAGATCGGCGAGCTGCGCAACCTCTCCGAGGAGGTGGTCAGGGAGGTGCGGCACGCGCTCGGGATCCGCCCCGTCTACCTGACCGTCGACACCTGCGCCGCCGAGTTCGAGGCGCGGACGCCGTACCTGTACTCGGCCTACGACGAGGAGACCGAGGTCCCGCCGGGGACCAAGCCCAAGGTCATCATCCTGGGCAGCGGCCCCAACCGCATCGGCCAGGGCGTCGAGTTCGACTACTCCTGCGTCCACGCGTCCTTCACGCTGGCCGAGGCCGGCTACGAGACCGTGATGGTCAACTGCAACCCCGAGACCGTCTCCACCGACTACGACACCTCCGACCGGCTCTACTTCGAGCCCCTCACCCTGGAGGACGTCCTGGAGGTCGTCTACGCCGAGCAGCAGTCCGGCGAGGTCGCCGGAGTCATCGTCCAGCTCGGCGGCCAGACGCCCCTGGGGCTGGCGCAGAAGCTGAAGGACGCCGGGGTGCCGATCGTGGGCACCTCCCCGGAGAGCATCCACCTCGCCGAAGAGCGCGGCGCGTTCGGGCACGTCCTGCACAAGGCGGGCCTGCTCGCCCCCAAGCACGGCACCGCCACCTCCTACGAGGAGGCGCTGGAGATCGCCGCCGAGATCGGCTACCCGGTCCTGGTCCGGCCCTCGTACGTGCTCGGCGGGCGCGGCATGGAGATCGTGTACGACGACGCCACGCTGGAGTCGTACATGGCCCGCGCCACGGAGGCGAGCCCCGAGCACCCCGTGCTGGTCGACCGCTTCCTGGACGAGGCCATCGAGATCGACGTCGACGCCCTGTTCGACGGCGAGGAACTCTACCTCGGCGGCGTCATGGAGCACATCGAGGAGGCCGGCATCCACTCCGGCGACTCGGCGTGCGCGCTGCCGCCGATCACGCTGGGGCACGACGACATCCGCCGCATCCGGGAGTCGACGGAGGCGCTCGCGCGCGGCGTCGGCGTGCGCGGGCTCATGAACGTCCAGTACGCGCTGGCCGCGGGCGTCCTGTACGTCCTGGAGGCCAACCCTCGCGCGTCCCGCACCGTGCCGTTCGTGTCCAAGGCGACCGCCGTGCCGCTCGCCAAGGCGGCGGCGCGCGTCATGATGGGCGCCACCATCGCCGAGCTGCGCGCCGAGGGCATGCTGCCGGAGGCGGGCGACGGCGGCGCGCTGCCGCTGGACGCGCCCATCGCGGTGAAGGAGGCCGTACTGCCCTTCGACCGGTTCCGCAACGAGCTCGGGCAGGGCGTCGACATCGTCCTCGGCCCCGAGATGCGCTCCACCGGCGAGGTCATGGGCATCGACGAGGTGTTCGGCACCGCGTTCGCCAAGTCGCAGCAGGCCGCCTACGGCGGTTCCCTGCCGACGAAGGGGAGCGTCTTCGTGTCCGTCGCGAACCGCGACAAACGGCACATGGTGTTCCCCGTGAAGCGGCTCGCTGACCTGGGCTTTGAGATTCTTGCCACGGAAGGGACCGCGGAGGTCCTGCACCGCAACGGCGTGCGTGCCAAGATCGTGCGCAAGCACAGCGAGGGTCCGGGCCCGTCCGGCGAGCCCACGATCGTGCGGCGCGTCCTGGACGGCGAGGTCGACCTCATCGTCAACACGCCCTTCGGCAGCCCCGGCCAGTCCGGGCCGCGGCTCGACGGTTACGAGATCCGCACCGCGGCGGTGCTGCGGGGCGTACCGTGCGTGACGACCGTGCAGGGGCTCGCGGCGGCCGTGCAGGGCATCGAGGCCGTCGCGAGCGGCCAGGTCGGCGTCCGCTCCCTCCAGGAGCACGCCGAGCGGCTCAGCGGCGCGCACGGGCGCACCGGCTCCGCCGGTGCCGGCGCCGGCCCGGCCGGGTGAGGACGGGCCGGGCGGACCGGGCGGCGCGTCCGGCCCGCCCGGCGCACGACGAGGAGAGGGAGACGGGTGTCCGACACGCCGGTGCAGACGTCGGCGACGGTGCTGACGGTCCGCCAGGTGCAGGACTACCACGCGATGACGCTGGTGGCCCCGGCCGTCGCCGAGCGGTTCCGGCCGGGCCAGTTCGTGGCGCTCGCCGTCGGCGGCGAGCACACGTCCCGCCTGGTCCGCCGCTGCTTCGGCGTGCACGAGGTCAAGTCCGACTACGGCGGCACGGTCGAGCTGGTGTTCGCCGACACCGAGCCCGGCACGGCGTGGCTCGCCGGCCGCCGCTCCCGCGACCAGATCGACCTCGTCGGGCCGCTCGGCCGCCCGTTCCGGCTGCCCCGCGACCCGGTCACCTGCCTGCTCGTCGGCGGCGGCCCGGGCGGCGCCGCGGTGTTCGCGCTCGCCGACACGCTGCTGCGGCGCGGCTGCCAGGTCCACTTCGTGCTCGGCGGGCCGTCCGCCCGGCAGGTGTTCGGGTCCCGGATGGCGCAGCGCATCGGCGACAGCGCGACCGTCGCCACCGAGGACGGCTCGATGGGGGAGCGGGGCGCCGTCCGCGACGTCCTGCCCCGCGTCATCGAGGAGACCGGCGCCGACGTCGTCTACGGCTGCGGCCCCACGGCCCTGCTGCGGTCGGTCACCCAGATCGCCGGCGACTTCGGCCTCCCCTCGCAGGTGTCGGTCATGGAGTTCCTGCGGGAGACCGGCGCGTGCGGCATCGGCGTGTGCATGACCTGCATGCTCCCCGTCCACGGCGACGACGGCGTCACCCGCATGGTGCGCGCCTGCGCGGACGGGCCCGTCCTGCGCGGCGACCGCGTCCGCTGGGGCGACCTCGGCACCATCCCGTTCGACGCGCTCGGCGCGCCGCGCGTCCTGAGCGTCTCCGAAGGGGGCTCCCAATGAGCGACAGGGTCACGACGACGCTCGGGCCCCTGGAACTGCCCAACCCCGTCATGACGGCCTCCGGGTGCGGCGGGACGGGGCGCGAGCTCGCCCAGTTCTTCGACCCCGCCCGCCTGGGGGCGTTCGTCACCACGTCGGTGATGCCGCAGGCGCGCGCGGGACGCCCCACGCCCCGCGTGACCGAGACCCCGAGCGGCCTCCTCACCGCCATGGGCCTGCCGGGCCCCGGCGTCGAGGCGTTCCTGGAACGCGACCTGCCCTGGCTCATCGAGCAGGGCGTCCGCACGATCGTCTCCATCGCCGGCGGCAGCGTCGAGGAGTACGGCGAGGTCGCCCGCCGGCTGCGGGGCGTGCCCGGCATCGCCGCGCTCGAGGTGAACGTCGCCTGCCCCAACGTCGAGGACCGCGGCCGCGTGTTCGCCTGGCACCCCGCCGCCGCCGCGTCCGTCGTGCGCGCCGTCCGCGCCCACGCGCGGCCCGGCGTCCCGGTCTTCGCCAAGCTCGCCCCGGACGTGACCGACATCGTCACGATCGCGCTCGCCTGCGCCGACGCGGGCGCCGACGGCCTCACCCTGATCAACACGGTGGAGGCCATGGCGATCGACCCGGGGACGCTCCGGCCCGCGCTCAGCGGCGTGTCCGGCGGCCTGTCCGGGCCCGCGATCCGGCCGCTCGCGGTCCGCTGCGTCTACCAGGTGCACGCCGCGCTGCCCAGCACCCCGATCATCGGCGTCGGCGGCATCGCCACCGGGCTCGACGCGCTGGAGTTCATCCTCGCCGGCGCGTCCGCCGTCGCCGTCGGCACCGCCCTGTTCCACGACCCCGCGGCCGCCCCCCGCGTCCTGCGCGAGCTGGAGGAGGCCCTCGCGGCCCGCCGCATCGGCCGCCTCGCCGACGCCGTCGGCCTCGCGCACAAGCCCGCCGGGTACGTCCCGCCCCAGGTGCGCCCGCAAGAGCCCGAGAAGGAGAAGCTGTGACCGCCGCCCCCATCGCCGTCGCGCTGGACGCGCCCGACCTGGAGACGGCCGCGCGCTGGGCCACCCTGGTGACGCCGCACGTCTCCACCGTCAAGGTGGGCCTGGAGCTGTACCTGCGGTACGGGCCGGACGCCGTCGCCAGCGTGCGCGGCGCCAGCCGCGTCCAGGTCTTCCTGGACCTCAAGCTCCACGACATCCCGGCGACCGTCCGCGGCGCCGCCCGCGCCGTGGCGCGCCTGAAGCCGTCCTACCTGACCGTGCACGCCGCCGGCGGCCCGGCGATGATCCGCGCCGCCGTGGAGGCCGCCCCCGCCACCAGGATCGCGGCGGTGACCGTCCTCACCTCCCTCGGCGAGGCCGACCTCACCGCGCTCGGTCTCGCCGGGCCGGCGCCGGACGCCGTCCGCCGGCTGGCGCTGCTGTCGGTCGAGGCGGGCGCGCAGGCCCTCGTCTGCTCCCCGCAGGAGGCCGCCGCCGTGCGCGCCGAGGTCGGCCCCGGCATCACGCTGATCACGCCGGGTGTCCGCCCGGCCGGCGCCGCCAACCAGGACCAGGCGCGGGTGGCCACCCCCGAGGACGCCCTCGCCGCCGGCGCCGACCTGCTGGTCATCGGCCGCCCCATCACCGGCGCGCCCGATCCGGGCGCCGCCGCGGCGGCCATCGCCGCGGCCCTGCGCCGCACCTCCGCCGCCGCCCCCGACCGCGCCAACACCCCCTGACCGGCGCGGCAGCCGCGCGCGGCGCGCGGTTCCGCGGCGGCGCCCGATGGGAGATAACTCCATTCGGTGCGAAAGTTTCGAGCGTTGTTGGGCGTGCGGGATCGCGCATTGTGGTTTTAGTCGCATGCGAATGTCGGAGCCGGAGTGTTCGCATTGCGAGTACGTGCCGAACGACGAAGTCGTTCACGCGGAGTGGCGATTCCGGCCGGACGGCTCCGGCGGGAGCGCCGGTCGTTCCGCGTCCATGTCGGCGCCCTGGCGGCGGGCGGGGAGCTGTGTGGCGGGTGGCGCGGCCCTCCGAGCGGGAGACGATCTTGGCGGGTCGGTTGTTGTCGAGGATGACAGTAACGGTGCCGCCGCGACGTGCGGAACGGCGCGGCGTGACGAGTGTCACCCGGTCGGGATCGGTTGTGGGAGACCTCACAGGGGGCGGCGGGGGACGGTCGCGGAGGCCGCCGGCGGGCCGGCGGGGCGGCCCCGGAGGGCGCGCGAACCTCAGTGACATAAGGGTACCCAGCGCCGCATTTGGGGTCGGATCGGGGGGATTTTCACGATCATGCGAAAGTCCCAGCAAGGCAAGGGGATGGGCCGCCGGCACCCCCGGATTGGGTACACTCTGTATTCAGGACACTCCGGGGAGTGATTTTCGTGAATTTATGGTGGGCTAAACGGCACTTCACGTTGCCTAATGGGTGGTGAACTCGCTAGTTTCCCAACCCGTCCGACTCCGTCGAGTGGAAACCTGAGGTGACCCGGCGTGGCTCTTCCGCCCCTAACCCCCGAACAGCGCGCCGCAGCCCTGGAGAAGGCTGCCAAGGCCCGCAAGGAGCGGGCCGAGGTTAAGAACAAGCTGAAGCACGGGGGAACCTCGCTCGCCGAGGTTCTCAAAGAAGGTCAGTCCGACGACGTCATCGGCAAGATGAAGGTGTCGGCGCTCCTGGAGTCCCTGCCCGGCGTGGGCAAGGTCCGTGCGAAGCAGATCATGGAGCGTCTGGGCATCGCCGAGTCCCGCCGTGTGCGGGGCCTCGGCGCCAACCAGCGCGCCTCCCTGGAGCGTGAGTTCGGCGGAAGTGCGAACCGCTGACGCGCGACTCACGGGCGGGCGCGGCGGTCAGGCCGCCGCGGCCGGCCCGGGGCGACCCGGGCCCGGCACCATCCCGCCCGGCTCCGGCGCACCCTCCGACGCGCCGGAAGGCTCCACAGCGCCCGGCCCGCTCGCGCGGCGGCTGACGGTCCTCTCCGGGCCGTCGGGCGTCGGCAAGAGCACGGTCGTCGCCGAGATCCGGCGATCACACCCCGAGGTGTGGCTGTCGGTCTCGGTGACAACCCGGGCCCCCCGCCCGGGTGAGACCGATGGTGTGCAGTACTACTTCGTCGACGACGCCGGTTTCGACCGGCTCGTCGCCGAAGGGGAGCTCCTCGAATGGGCCGAGTTCGCGGGGAACCGCTACGGCACCCCGCGCCGGCCCGTCGAGGAGCGCCTCGCCCGCGGAGAGCCGGTCCTCCTGGAGATCGACCTCCAGGGCGCCCGGCAGGTCCGCGCGTCGATGCCGGAGGCGCGGCTGGTGTTCCTCGCCCCGCCCAGCTGGGAGGAGCTCGTCCGCCGGCTCACCGGCCGCGGCACCGAGCCGCCCGAGGTGATCGAGCGCCGGCTCGAGGCGGCCCGCGTCGAACTCGCCGCCGAGAAGGAGTTCGACGTCACCCTCGTCAACACGTCCGTCCAGGACGTGTGCGACGAGCTGCTAGCCTTGATGGCCGAACAGTAGCGAGACCTACCAGCGGAAGGCCACCGAGTGGCAGCCAGCAATGAGGGCATCACCAACCCGTCGATCGACGAGCTCCTGGAGGTCGTCGACACCAAGTACGGCCTCGTGAGCATCGCGGCCAAGCGCGCCCGGCAGATCAACGCCTACTACGCCCAGCTGGGCGAGGGCCTGCTGGAGTACGTCGGCCCGCTCGTCGAGACCCAGGTGCAGGAGAAGCCCCTGTCGATCGCGCTCCGCGAGACGCGCGAGGGCCTCCTGAACGCCGAGCCCATCGAGGGCTGAGCGTCCCGCGTCCGGGCGGCCGGGCGACCCGGTGCCGCCGGTGCGGGCGCCTGATGGGACAGTGTCACCATGACCTCCCGTAAGCCGCGCGTCGTGCTCGGCGTGAGCGCCGGCATCGCCGCGTACAAGGCGTGCGAGCTGCTCCGGCGGCTCACCGAGTCGGGCCACGACGTCACCGTCGTGCCGACCGCCGACGCGCTCCGCTTCGTCGGCGAGCCCACCTGGGCGGCGCTGTCGGGCAACCCGGTGTCCACGCGGGTGTGGGACGGCGTCGCCGACGTGCCGCACGTGCGGCTCGGCCAGAACGCCGACCTGGTGTTCGTCGCGCCCGCCACCGCCGACCTGCTCGCCCGGGCCGCGCAGGGGCTGGCCGACGACCTGCTCACCAACACCCTGCTCACCGCCCGCTGCCCGGTCGTGTTCGCGCCCGCGATGCACACCGAGATGTGGGAGCACCCGGCGACCCAGGCCAACGCGGCGACGCTGCGCTCCCGGGGCGCGATCGTGGTGGAGCCCGCCTCCGGGCGGCTCACCGGCAAGGACACCGGCCCCGGCCGGCTGCCCGACCCCGCCGAGCTGTTCGAGGTGGCGCGGCACGTCCTGGCCCGCGGCGCCGGCGGCCGCGACCTCGCCGGGCGGCACGTGGTGGTCTCCGCGGGCGGCACCCGGGAGCCGATCGACCCCGTCCGGTTCATCGGGAACCGCTCGTCCGGCCTGCAGGGCTACGCCCTCGCCCGCACCGCCGTGGCCCGCGGCGCCCGGGTGACCCTCGTCTCCGCCAACGTCGCGCTGCCCGACCCCGCCGGCGCCGAGGTCGTCCCCGTCGGGTCGGCCGAGGAGATGCACAAGGCCGTGGCGGCGGCCGCCGCCGGCGCCGACGCGGTCGTGATGGCCGCCGCCGTCGCCGACTTCCGCCCGGCCGGCTACCGGGGCTCGAAGATCAAGAAGGCCGAGGGCGCCGAGCCGGAGCCGATCCGGCTCGTGAAGAACCCCGACATCCTGGCCGAGCTCGGGCGCACCCGGCGCCCCGGCCAGGTCATCGTCGGCTTCGCGGCCGAGACCGACGACGTCCTCGCCAACGGCCGCGCGAAGCTCGCCCGCAAGGGCAGCGACCTCCTCGTCGTCAACCGGGTCGGCGAGAACCTGACCTTCGGGCGGCCCGACAACGAGGCCGTGATCCTCGGCGCGGACGGCTCGCAGACCGAGGTCCCGCGCGGCGCCAAGGAGGCGCTCGCCGAGGTCGTCTGGGACCTCGTGGCCGCCCGCCTGAAACCCCCCGTCCCGGATCGTGCGTAGCCGGGACCGGCGGCGATCCCGCTAGACTTCCGATCCTGACACCCGTTGGCCCTAACACCCGTGGGGAACCCCGGCGGGGGCGCCGTCCCCCTCCGAACTCGACAAAGAATCCGTCCTGCGACGTCAGTCAGCAGCCGCTGCAAGGAGTTCACGTACGTGTCTCGCCGCCTGTTCACCTCCGAGTCCGTGACCGAAGGACACCCGGACAAGATCGCGGACCAGATCAGCGACGCGATCCTCGACTCGATGCTCAAGGACGACCCGAAGAGCCGGGTCGCCGTCGAGACGTTGATCACGACCGGTCAGGTGCATGTGGCCGGTGAGGTCACCACCGAGACCTATGTGGACATCCCGGGCGTGATCCGGGAGAAGATCCTGGAGATCGGCTACGACTCGTCCAAGAAGGGCTTCGACGGGCACTCCTGCGGCGTGTCGGTGTCCATCGGCGCGCAGTCGCCCGACATCGCGCAGGGCGTCGACGACGCCTACGAGACCCGCGAGGGCGAGGGCGTCGACGACCTCGACCGGCAGGGCGCCGGCGACCAGGGCCTCATGTTCGGCTACGCCACCAACGAGACGCCCGAGCTGATGCCGCTGCCGATCACCCTGGCGCACCGGCTCGCGCAGCGGCTGTCGGCGGTCCGCAAGAGCGGCGACGTCCCCTACCTGCGCCCGGACGGCAAGACCCAGGTCACCATCGAGTACGACGGCGACCGCGGCGTCCGCCTCGACACCGTCGTGGTGTCCAGCCAGCACGCTCCCGACATCGACCTGAAGGAGCTGCTCGCGCCGGACGTGAAGGAGCACGTGGTCGACCCGGTGCTCGCCCAGTTCGACCTCGACACCGAGGGCTACCGGCTGCTGGTCAACCCGACCGGCCGCTTCGAGATCGGCGGCCCGATGGGCGACGCCGGCCTCACCGGCCGCAAGATCATCGTCGACACCTACGGCGGCATGGCCCGGCACGGCGGCGGCGCGTTCTCCGGCAAGGACCCGTCCAAGGTCGACCGGTCCGCCGCCTACGCGATGCGCTGGGTCGCCAAGAACCTCGTCGCCGCGCAGCTCGCCGACCGCGCCGAGGTCCAGGTCGCCTACGCGATCGGCAAGGCGCACCCGGTCGGCGTGTTCGTGGAGACGTTCGGCACCGAGAAGGTCGCCCCCGAGAAGATCGAGAAGGCGATCGACGACGTGTTCGACCTGCGTCCGGCCGCGATCGTCCGCGACCTCGACCTGCTCCGCCCGATCTACTCGCAGACCGCCGCCTACGGCCACTTCGGCCGGTCCGAGCCCGACTTCTCCTGGGAGTCGACGGACCGCGCCAAGGACCTGGCCTCCGCCGCCGGCCTCTGACCCGCGGGCACGGAAAGGCCCCGGGGCGCCCCCGGGGCCTTTCCCATGGGGCCGCTCAGGCTGGGCAGTGGTTGCCGCGGTGCAGGCCGTACCGGGCGGCGATGGTGTACCGGCCGGGCTCGTGCGCCGTCAGCCGGACGAAGTCGCCCGCGCGCGCCAGGCAGGCGTCCCCGCCCGTCGCGCTCAGCCACGGCGACCAGGAGACCCGCACCAGGACGGATCCCGGGGACGGCATGTCGACGACGAGTTCACCGGCGTTCAGCTCGTGGACGGACGCGGGGCGGTCGACGAGCGGCGTCGGGCGCGCGACGCGGAACAGGCGCCAGTGCTCGTCCCGCCACACCTCGGTGAGGTAGGGCTGGCCGCCCCCGACGAGCGCGGCCTCCTCCTGCGCCGACCAGTCGACCTCCTGCTCGGGCAGGACGACGTACTGCACCGCCCACTCGTGCAGCCAGTCGCGGTATGAGCCGGGCGTCAGCGCGCCGTCCTCATAGAACAGCTCGTGGCGTTCGGCGTCGACCTGCCGGTTCCAGCCGCGCGCCAGGACGAAGTGGCGGGCGAGGCCGGACGACTCCCAGTGGGAGCGCAGCGGCACGACCTCGATGCGGCCCTTCTCCGCGCCGAGCGCGTCCAGCTCCGCGACGAGGCCGCGGGCGTGGCCGGCCGCGGCCGCCGCGGGCTCGGTGTGGATCAGGTCGTCGACGGGCTTCACGACCTGCCAGGACGCGGTGACGATGAACGCCAGCGACAGCACGGCGATCCGGAACGTGCCCTGCGCGCGGGCCACCGCCGACAGCAGGAACATGCCGCCGAACAGCAGCGACAGGCGCTCGACGTTGCTGCCGACGGGGGAGGGGATCAGCCAGGTCAGGATGATCCCGGTCAGGTAGACGCCCGCGCCGAGGCGCACGAACGTCCAGCTCTTCGGCGCGCACAGCAGGAGCGCGGCGACGCTGGTCACGGCGGGCAGCACGATCGCGGTGAGCGAGATCGGCTGGACGCCGCTGAAGGGGAACAGCAGGCTGGTCGTCCCCACCACCAGGGGCAGGCCCACGGCGACGCAGACGCCCGCGCGGCGGCGGCCGGTGAGGAACAGCGCGGCGGCCAGCACCAGCAGGAACAGGCCGGCGACGGGGCTGGCGAGCGAGGCGAGCACGCTGCACCCCGCCATCGCCGCGGCCCGCAGGGCGGGCGTGCCGCGCGGCGTGAACGCCGCGATCGTCGCCATGAGCGCGAACGTCAGGCCCAGGCCGAAGGTGACGCGGCCGGAGGCGGCGTTGCACGACAGCGCGAACGCCGCCCACAGCGAGGCGGGCAGCGCCACGGGCGCCCGGAACCTCTTCAGCAGGTGCGCGGTCAGGGCGGCGGAGAGCGTGCCGGTCACCACCGCGACCGTGCGTATGCCGAACAGCGCCATCAGGTACGGCGACATCACGCTGTAGGACGCCGGATGCATCCCGCCGTACCAGGCGAAGCTGTACGCGGCGCCGGGGTGCTCCCAGGCGAAGTCGGTCCACGCGGCCTGGGCGGCGAGGTCCCCGCCCTCGGCCGCCAGGAACAGCCCCCACACCAGGTGGAGGGCGGCGGCCGCGACCGTCGCCGCCACCACCGGGTGGCGCGCCCGCTTCTTCCATCTGGCCCATGCGGACGGGGGGCCGGCGGGACGGCGCGGCGATCCGTGCGGGACCGGGGCGTCCGCCCGCTCTCGAGTATGCGCTGTGGTCACTTCGCCTGCACGGGCTCGTCGGACGGCGTGGGCGCGGAGGGGGGCCTCGGGCAATGGGCCGGCGGGCGCGCGCCCTTCAAACGGATCAACCCTAGCGTGCGCGTCCGGCCGCCGGGCCGGTCCGGCTGTCGGGTCGGTCTGGTAGGACGGTGAGCGTGACGAAGGACGGCGGGGGAGCGGACCTGATCCCGGGGCTGGCCGACCTCCCGCGCCCGCCCGCCGGCGAACCCGGCGGACGGGCTGGGGGCAAGGGGGCGGGCAAGGGCGCGGGGAAGAAGGCGGCCAGGCCGCGGAAGAAGGGGGCGCGCAGCCCGGCCGCGGAGCTGCCCGTGGCGCGGATCGCGGTCGACGTGTCCCTTCCGCACCTCGACCGGCCCTTCGACTACCTGGTGCCCGCCGAGCTGGACGCCGAGGCCGTGCCGGGGTGCCGGGTGCGGGTGCGGTTCGCCGGGCAGCTCGTCGACGGGTTCCTGCTGGAGCGGGCCGCCGAGAGCGGGCACGACGGGAAGCTGCTGTACCTGGAGCGGGTCACCTCGTCCGAGCCGGTCCTGACGCCGGAGGTCGCCGCGCTGGCCCGGGAGGTGGCCGACCGGTACGCGGGCTCGTTCGCCGACGTGCTGCGGCTGGCCGTCCCGCCCCGGCACGCCCGGGTGGAGGCCGAGCCCGCCACCGGTCCCCCCGAGCCCCCCGAGCCGCCGGAGCCGCCGGCCGCGGTCGACGCCGGCGTCTGGGCGGACTATCCGGCCGGCCCGTCGTTCCTGCGCGCCCTCGCCGGAGGGCGGGCGCCCCGCGCGGTCTGGACGGCGCTGCCCGGCCCCGGCTGGACCGCCGCCATCGCGCGGGCCGTCGCCGCCGCGCTGAGCGGCGGGCGCGGCGCCATCGTGGTGGTCGCCGACGGGCGCGACGTGGCGCGGGTCGACGCCGCGCTCAAGGCCGAGCTGGGGGAGGGCCTCCACGTCGCCCTGACCGCGGAGCTCGGCCCCGCCGAGCGCTACCGCCGCTGGCTCGCCGTCCTGCGCGGCAGGGCGCGGGCGGTCGTCGGCACGCGCGCCGCCATGTTCGCGCCCGTCGCCGATCTCGGGCTGGTCGTGCTGTGGGACGACGGCGACGACGTCCACGCCGAGCCCCACGCGCCCTACCCGCACCCCCGCGACGTCCTCGCGCTGCGCGCGCACAGGGCGGACGCGGGGGCGCTGATCGGCGGGTTCACCCGGACCACCGACGCGACGCAGCTGGTGGAGACCGGCTGGGCGCACGCCCTCTCCGCCGGCCGGGACCGGGTCCGCGCGGTGATGCCCCGCGTCCGGTACGCGGGGGAGGACGCGCAGCTCGCCCGCGACCCCGCCGCCCGCACGGCGCGCCTGCCGAACGTCGCGTTCGAGGCGGCCCGCGGCGCGCTGGAGGGCGGGCCCGTCCTGGTCCAGGTGCCGAGGCGCGGATACGTGCCGGGCATCGCATGCGGGCGCTGCCGCACGCCGGCGCGGTGCGGGGGGTGCCGCGGGCCCCTGTCGCTGGCGTCGTCCCACGCCGCCCCCTACTGCCGCTGGTGCGGGCGCATCGCGGGCGACTGGCACTGCCCCGAGTGCGGCTTCGTCCAGGTGCGGGCCGTCGTGGTGGGGGCCAAGCGCACGGCGGAGGAGCTGGGCCGGGCGTTCCCCGGCGTGCCGGTGCGGACGTCCGGCCGGGACGCGATCCTCGGACGCATCGGCCCGGCCCCTGCCCTGGTGGTCGCCACGCCGGGGGCCGAACCGCCCGCGGACGAGGGGTACGCGGCCGCCCTGCTGCTGGACGGCTGGGTCCTGCTGGGCCGCCCCGATCTGCGCGCCGGCGAGGAGGCGCTGCGGCGCTGGATGAACGCGGCGTCGCTCGTCCGCCCGCAGGGGCCGGTGATCGTGGCCGCCGAAGGGTCGCTCCCGCCCGTCCAGGCGCTCGTCCGGTGGGACCCGGTCACCTACGCGGAGCGCGAGCTGGCCGAGCGGAGGGAGGCGGGGTTCCCGCCCGCCGCGCGGATGGCGTCGCTGACCGGCTCCCCGGCCGCCGTGCGGGAGCTCCTGTCCGAAGCCCGGCTGCCGGAAGGGGCGGAGGTCCTCGGGCCCGTGCCCGTCCCGCAGGCGGGGACCGACGCCCAGGAGAAGGAGCGCGCGCTGATCCGGGTGCCGCGGGCCGCCGGGCACGCCATGGCGCGCGCGCTGAAGGAGGCCCAGGGCGTGCGCAGCGCGCGCAAGGCCGCCGAGACGGTTAGGGTCCAGATCGACCCCCTGGAGCTGATCTGACCAATAGGGTTCTCGGGTGGCCGACAACTGGGTGGAGAGCACCGCCGGCGACCTGCGCCGGTGGGCGGACGAACGCGGTGAGACGCTGGACGAGCAGGGCGCCGGGATCCTGCTCGGCCTCGCGCGGGAGGAGATGGGCCTCGCGGGGCCTGAGGAGCTGACCCCGGACGGGGTCCGGGCGCTGCTGCTGGAGGTCTTCCCGGAGACCGTGGTCGCCGGGAGCGACGACGTCCCCACCGTCCTGGACGCCCTCCGCGCGATCGTCGCCTACCTGCGCGACACCGCCGCCGTGACCGCGCCGGAGGCCGCCGCGCTGGCCGCCGAGATCGACCGGACCGAGCCCGAGTTCGCCGAGGTCGTCGCCGCGGTCGACGGCGAGGAGCGGCAGGCCGCCGCCGAGGTGATCAGCGGGCTGCTGCAGGCCGACGGGGTGTCCCTGGACGACCAGGAGGCCGTCGACGCGTGGGTGCGCGAGTTCGAGGCGCTGCCCGAGGCGGAGCGCTACGCCCGCACCGAGGAGTACCTGCGGCGGGCCGGCGAGCTGGTCGTCCCGCCGGTCCGCGCGGTGCCCCGCGCGGAGGCGGCCGCGGCGGCGCGCGGGTCGCGGCTGACGCGGGCGATGCTGGCCCTGGCCGACTGGACGGGGGAGCGCGCCCTCACCGAGCACGACACGCTGACCGAGGCGGACATCGGCGCCGCCGGCGCCGCCCTCGGCCTGGAGGCCCCGCGCCGCCACGGGCGGATGGAGGACGAGGGCGAGCTGGAACGGCTGTGGTGGGCCGCCGTCGAGGCGAACGTCATCACCGCCGAGGACGGCGCCGCCTCGCCGGGGCCCGCCTGCGAGGGCCTCCGGTCCGACGACGACGAGGAGCTGCTCGCCGCGTGGCTGCCGCTGTTCGAGGCCGTCGTGGTGCCCGGCCACGACTACGCGGACGGCCTCGACGCGCTGGAGCTCGTCCAGAACGAGATGACCGGCGTCCTCATCCACCTGTACGAGCAGGAGGAGCCCACCGACCCGCAGATCCTGGCCGGGGCGCTGCTCGGCCATGTCGAGGAGGCCTACGACCTGTCCGACGCCGAGGCCATGGCGCCCCTCGTCCGGGACGCGTTCCACCTGGAGCTCGCGACCCTCGCGGACTGGGGGATCGTCGAGGAGTCCGGCGGCGGGCGCGCGCTGACGCCGCTCGGCGTGTGGGCGGTCCGCGAGCTGCTGCTGGCCGACGGCTTCACCGCCCCCGTCATCGGCGAGCTGGCCGGTGCGCGCGCGTCCGAGCTCATCGCCGGGCTCACCTGGTACCGGCCGGAGGCCGCCGACGAGGAGATCGACGGGTGGCTGGCCGCGCACGACCCCAAGGACGCCGCCGCCGACCTGCTGGACGTCATGCGCACCGGCGGCCCGGGCGCCCGCAACCTGGCCGCCGCCGTCCTGCACCGCATCGGCCCCGAAGCCGCCGGCGTGGTGCGCGCGGCGCGGGAGCACCCGCTGGTCTCGCCGTACGCCGCGCTGTGGCTGAACGCCGTCGGCGACCCGTCCGGGCGGGAGCTGGCCCGCGAGGAGTACCTGTGGGTGTTCGTCGACACCGTCGCCGGGATGCTGGAGACCGCCGAGCCGGAGGAGGCGGTCGAGGCCGCGCTCATCGACGCGCCGCCGGAGGCGGAGATGAAGGTCATGGTCGACGAGCTGTGGCGCACCCACCATCCGGGCGTGGCCGAGGTGCTGGAGGCCCTGGGCGCGCACCATCCCGACAAGGCGACCGCCAAGGCGGCCCGCACCGCCGCCTACAAGGCGCGCTCGGCGCACCAGAGCGCGCACCGCGGCGTGTGAAGCGCCGTGTGAATCAGTACAGGATGTCTCCGTAGACTGGACGGGCACGTCCCGTTCGCAGGAGAACCTCGCAGGAAACGGAGTCCTCGTTGGCCGTCAAGCCCATCCGCCTCTTCGGCGACCCCGTGCTGCGCACGCCCGCGGAGCCGGTGAAGGACTTCGACAAGGAGCTGCGCCAGCTCGTCAAGGACCTCACCGACACGATGATCGACGCTCCCGGCGCGGGCCTGGCGGCCCCGCAGCTCGGCGTGGGCCTGCGGGTGTTCACCTACTACGTCGACGACGTGCTGGGGCACCTGGTGAACCCCACCCTGGACCTCACCGACGAGCAGGAGACCGACGACGAGGGCTGCCTGTCCCTGCCCGGCCTGGCGTTCCCCACGCCGCGGTCGGTCGGCGTGGTGGCGAAGGGCTTCAACATGCACGGCGAGCCCGTCACGCTGGAGGGCACGCACCTGCTGGCCCGCTGCGTCCAGCACGAGACCGACCACCTCGACGGGATCATCTTCATCGACCGGATGGACCCGGAGCAGCGCAAGGCCGCGATGAAGGCGATCCGGGAGGCCGAGTGGTTCGGCGACCCGGTCCCCGTCGTCAAGGAGTCGCCGCACCGGACCTTCGGGAAGGCGATCTAGGTGCGCCTCGTCTTCGCCGGCACCCCCGACACCGCGCTCCCGTCGCTGACGGCGCTGCTGGGGTCCTCGCACGAGGTCGCGGCGGTCGTGACCCGGCCGGACCGCCCGTCGGGCCGTGGGAGGCGGCTCAGGCCCTCTCCCGTCGCCTCGCTGGCGGCCGAGGCGGGCGTCGAGGTGCTCAAACCCGCCTCCGCCCGCGATCCGGAGTTCCTCGGCCGGCTCCGCGAGATCGCGCCCGACTGCTGCCCCGTCGTCGCCTACGGCGCCCTGCTGCCGCGCGAGGCGCTGGAGATCCCCCGGCACGGCTGGGTGAACCTCCACTTCTCGCTGCTGCCCGCGTGGCGCGGCGCGGCGCCCGTGCAGCGCGCGATCCTGCACGGCGACGACATGACCGGGGCGTCCACGTTCCTGATCGAGGAGGGCCTCGACACGGGCCCGGTCTACGGCGTCCTCACCGAGCCGATCCGGCCGACCGACACCTCCGGGGACCTGCTGGGACGCCTCGCCGTCGCCGGCGCGAGCCTCCTGCTCGACACGATGAACGGCATCGAGGCTGGCGTCCTCGAACCCCGGCCGCAGCCGACCGAGGGCGTGTCCCACGCGGCGAAGCTGACGCCCGAGGACGCCCGCGTCGACTGGCACAGCCCCGCGCTGCACATCGACCGCCTCGTCCGCGCCTGCACGCCGGCGCCCGGCGCGTGGACGACGTTCCGCGGCGCGCGCCTCAAGCTGGGCCCGGTCCGCCCGGCGCCCGGCGCCGGGGAGCTGGCGCCCGGCGAGATCCGGGCGGGGAAGAACGAGGTGCTCGTGGGGACGGGGACGCATCCGGTCGCGCTCGGCGAGGTCCAGCCGCAGGGCAAGCGCGGCATGCCCGCCGCCGACTGGGTCCGCGGCGCCGCCCTCACCGGTGAGGACGCGCTGCACTGATGCCGCCCGCCCGCGACCGCCGACGCGCTCCGAACCGCAGGCCGGGCGGCCCCCGCAGGACGGGCCGCCCCCAGGACCTCGTCCGCCGCACGGCGTTCGACGTGATCCGGGCGGTGGAGACCCGCGACGCCTACGCGAACCTCCTGCTGCCCAAGCGCCTGCACGACCGCGGCCTCACCGGGCGCGACGCCGCCCTCGCCACCGAGCTCACCTACGGGACGCTGCGCGGCCGCGGCACCTACGACGCGGTGCTCGCGCTGTGCAGCGACCGGGAGCTGCGCCGCATCGACGCCCCGCTGCTGGACGTCCTGCGCCTGGGCGCGCACCAGGTCCTCGCCACCCGCATCCCGGCGCACGCGGCCGTGGGGACGGCCGTGGAGCTGGCCCGCTCCGTCGCCGGCCCCGGCCAGGCGAAGTTCGCCAACGCGGTGCTCCGCAAGGTCGCCACCCGCGACATGGACGCCTGGCTGGAGATCGTGGCGCCGTCCGACGCCGACGTCACGACCCGCCTGTCGGTCGCGCACAGCCACCCGAAGTGGATCGTGTCGGCGCTGCGCGACGCCGTCGGGCCGGGCGAGATCGGCGAACTCCTCGCCGCCGACAACGCCCGCCCGCGGGTGACGCTGGTCGCCCGCCCCGGCCGGGCCACGGTGGAGGAGCTCCGCGAGTCCGGTGCGGAACCCGCCCCGTACTCGCCCTACGCCGCCGTGCTGCCCGAAGGGGACCCGGCCGGCGTCGCGGCCGTCCGCGAGGGGCGCGCCGCCGTCCAGGACGAGGCGAGCCAGATGGTCGCCCTGGCGCTGACCGAGGCCCCCATGGACGGCGCCGACGCCCGCTGGGCGGACCTGTGCGCCGGCCCCGGAGGCAAGGCGGGTCTTCTCTCCGCTCTCGCCGCCCAGCGCGATGCGCGGCTCCTGGCCGCCGACGTCCAGCCGCACCGCGCCGCGCTCGTCCGCCGCGCGGTGGACGACCGCACCGGCGTGGTGGCGGCCGACGGCACGGTCCCCGCATGGCGGCCCGGGTCGTTCGACCGCGTCATGGTGGACGCGCCGTGCACCGGCCTGGGGGCGCTCCGGCGCCGCCCCGAGGCGCGCTGGCGGCGCGGCCCCGAATCGGTGGCCGAGCTGGGCGCGCTCCAGCGGAGCCTGCTCACCACGGCACTGGAGTCCGTCCGGCCTGGCGGCGTCGTCGCCTATGTGACGTGCTCGCCCCATCTGGCCGAGACCCGTGTAGTGGTGGACGACGTCGTGGGCAAGCGCGAGGACGTCGAACGGCTCCACGCGCCGGCCGTTCTGACGTCGCTCAGCCCGAACCTCACCGGCGTGGGGGACGGCCCGTACGCCCAGTTCTGGCCGCACCGCCACGGCACGGACGCGATGTTCCTGGCCCTCCTGCGCCGGACCTAGCCCCTGGGGGACCGACCCGTGCTCACCGGATTCTGGCTTTTCATGTCGTTCCTGGGGAGCGCGGGCTTCTACGTCCCGCTGCTGGTCGTGCTGTTCTGGTGCGTGGCGCCGCGCCTCGCCGCGCGGGCGTCGGTGCTCCTGCTGTTCGGCGCGCTGCTCAACACGCTCCTCAAGCTGGTCTTCCACGAACCGCGCCCCTACTGGACGGACCCCTCCGTCAAGGGCGGGCAGTCCCTGTCCTCTTTCGGGATGCCGTCCGGGCACGCCCAGAACGGCATCGTGGCCTGGGGGTTCTTCGCCGCCCAGACCAAGCGGCGGCTCCTGTGGCCGGGGGCCGCCGTCATCATCGCCCTGATCGGGGCGTCGCGCGTCTACCTGGGGGTCCACTCGATCGGCCAGGTCCTCGCGGGCTGGGGCATCGGCCTGACCCTCCTGGTGGCCGCCCTCGCGGTGGAACCCGTCCTCGTCCCGTGGTGGACCCGCCGGCACCTGGCCGTACAGGTGGTCCTCTCGCTGGTGATATCCCTGCTACTGCTGGCAGCGGCCTGGGGAGCGTGGCACCCGCTCCGGGACTGGCAATGGCCGGACGCCTGGGTGCAGGCCGTCCAAGCCGCCGGGGGCGAGACCGGGCCCATCACCCTGGTCGACTCGGCCAGCGCCTCGGGCGGCCTGTGCGGCGGCCTGGCCGGCCTGTCCATCCTCGCGGCCCGCGGCTGGTTCGACCCCGGCGGCCGGGCCTGGCAGCGCCTGGCCCGGCTTCCGGTGGGGCTCGCCGGCGCCGCCGTCTTCGGCCTGCCCCACCTGCTGACCACCGGAACGAACCTGGTCCAGGCGTTCACCGTCCAGGCGGCGCTCGCCCTGTGGATCACGGCCGGGGCGCCCGAGGCGTTCGTCCGCCTCCGCCTGGCCTCCCGTCCCACCCCCGCCGTCACCCGGCCGGGTGAGGAGCGGGCGGAACTGCGCCAATAGACTCCGAGGCATCATGGCTCCTCAGATCTCACCCAGCATCCTGTCCGCCGACTTCGCCCGGTTGGCCGAGGACGTCGCGCGCATAGCCGACTCCGCCGACTGGGTCCACGTCGACGTCATGGACAACCACTTCGTCCCCAACCTGACCCTGGGGCTGCCGGTCGTCCAGGCGCTGCTGAAGCACAGCGCGCTCCCGCTCGACTGCCACCTGATGATCGAGGATCCCGACCGCTGGGCGCCGGACTACGCCGAGGCCGGCGCGAAGAGCGTCACCATCCACGCCGAGGCGGCGAAGGCCCCGGTCCGCACCCTGCGCGCCATCCGCGCCGCCGGTGCGCGCGCGGGCCTCGGCGTCAACCCGGCCACCCCGGTGGACGGCTTCGAAGACCTCCTCGGCGAGATCGACATGCTGCTCCTGATGACCGTCGAGCCGGGCTTCGGCGGGCAGCCGTTCCTGGACGTCGTGCTGCCGAAGATCCGCCGCGCCCGCGAGCTGATCAAGGGCCGCGACCTCCCCGTCTGGCTCCAGGTCGACGGCGGCGTCAGCGCCGAGACCATCGAGCGCTGCGCCGACGCCGGAGCGGACGTCTTCGTCGCCGGCAGCGCGGTCTACGGCGCCGACGACCCGGCCGAGGCGGTCCGCGGGCTCCGCGCGCAGGCCGAGGAGGCCACCGCGAAGGCGGACTGGTGATCCTGCCCTGCGCCGCCGTCCTGTTCGACGTGGACGGCACCCTCGTCGACTCCACGCCCCTCGTCGAGCGCGCGGCCCGCGAATGGGCCGCCGAGTACGGCATCGACCCCGAGGAGTTCCTGGCGGACGCCCACGGCCGCCGCACGAGCGACCGCGTGGCCGAGTTCCTCCCGCCCGGCCTGGTCGCCGAGGCCACCGCGCGCCTGGACGCCCTCGAATCGACCGGCACGGACGGCATCACCGCCCTGCCGGGCGCGGTGGACCTGCTGGCCGGCCTCGGCGGCCTGCCCCACGCCTTCGTCACCTCGATGGACAGGGCGCAGCTGGCGCTCCGCACCGGCGTGGCCGGCGTCCCCCTCCCGCCCACGGTCGTCACGGCGGAGGACGTCCCGGCCGGCAAGCCCGACCCGTCCGGCTACCTCCAGGCGGCCGCACGCCTGGGCGTCGACCCCGCCGACTGCGTGGTCATCGAAGACGCCCCGGCGGGCATCGCCGCGGGCCGCGCCGCGGGCGCCACCGTCGTGGCGGTCCTGACGAGCCACCCGAAGGAATCCCTGACCGCGGCCCACCACACCGTCGAGACGCTGACCCGGGTGACGGCGGCCCCCGCCGGCCTCCGCCTGGCCACCTGACCGCCCCGCCGGCGATCAGGAGGCGGGAGGCGCCGGCCCGGCGAGGACCACGCCGACGAGCCGCTCGCCATGGGCGCCGACCAGGGGAGACCTTGGTGCGACCCTTCAGGCGTTCGCTCCGGAGGTGATCCCCAGGGAGGCGTGGAACATCTCGTGGACGCGGAAGCGCCGGACGGCGGCCAGGTTGAGGTGCTGGACCTGGTGGCTGCCGAGGAAGCGGCCGTTCTCGGCGGGCTGGGCGGTGAGGAGGCCCGCGCGCCACAGGATCTCGATGAGGTCGTTGGGGTCGCACAGCGGCAGCCATGACTCGGTGCCGTGCGTGGGGACGTCGCCGACGGCCAGTTCGAGGCAGAGCAGTTCCAGCTCCTCGCGGCCGAACGCGGGCGGGCGGCTGCGGAACACCTCGAAGACGCTCAGCAGGCCCGGGTACTGGGAGCGGTACTCGGCGGCGATGTCCTTCGTGCGCTCCGCGGAGTAGCCGTACTCGGACCGCTCGATCGCCGCGTACGGGACGGGCAGCCTCGCGATGCGCCCCCTGGCCTGGTCGAGCGCCTCCGAGCAGAACTGGATGAGCTCCCGTGGCCGGTACAGAGTCCGGTCGACCATGTAGCCGAACGAGGTGTGCCGCGCGCGGCCCGGCTGGCCGGCGAAGACCGCCGACCAGCAGGCGCGGGCCCCGGCGCGTTCGAGCGCGTCGGCGTCGAAGCCGTGCTCGCGCGCGGAGTAGCAGATCCGCTTGGCGATCAGCTCGAGCAGCGACTCCTCCGACCAGTGGATCTTCTCCAGCAGGTCGCGGTGCTTCTGCGCGTCCTCGTAGAGGGCCGGGATGTCGTCGTACAGCTCCTGCCGGAGCGAGACGTACACCCGCAGGTTCCGGTGCATCCCGTTGATCGACACGCACGCCTGGAAGAGGCCGGACACGAACGCCCTGGCGTCCTCGGAGGAGTCCCAGCCGCGGTCCAGCTCGTCGACGAACACCGCGACGCGCTGGCCGTCCAGCACCCGCTGCAGCGCCGGCATCAGGTTGTGGATCTCCTCCAGCTTGTAGAGGCGGTCCAGCTCCCGGGTGCGCAGCCCGGCCTCGAGCGGGCCGAGCTTGATGGCCTCCAGCCGCTTCAGGTACGAGACCAGCAGCGACAGGGGGCCGAGCTGCTGCGCGCCGTGGCTGTCCCTGATGTAGCGGTGGATCTCCCGCCCGCCGCCCTTGGTCAGCCGCATCCCCTTCTTCGCCAGCGCCTTCATGACCAGGACGTAGATCAGGTACTTCCAGGCGGCGGCGTAGGCGCCGGTCTTGGCCCACGAGCCGGCGTGCTCCGCCTCCATCGTCGCGCTGAGCAGCTCGTAGGAGTAGTCCTCCGGCGACAGCTCGATGACGTGGCCGCCGGCGGCGCGCTCGCGCCTGGCCAGCACCTTGAAGATCGCGCTCTTGCCCGATCCCCGGTTGCCCATCAGGATCGTCTTCGCCCCGGACCGGACGCGCTGGTACGCCGCGGACTCCACGAAGTACTTCTCCAGCCCCCGGGAGATGTCGCGCTCCGCCGAAGGGGTGCCGAAGTCGAGGACGTCGAGGATCTTCGGCGACAAGGACAGCTTGGCCATGGGCCTCTTCCCCGAGTCCGCGGCGGGCCTTCAGTAAACGAGTTTCGCCCCGCCCCCCGGTCATGGCAAGACCCGCCGCGGGACGGGGTCAGGCGAAGAGGGGGCCGACCAGGTTCAGTCCGGGGTGGGCGTCCGAGGCGTACAGGACGAAGAATCCGAGGGCGCCGCCGGCGAGGGCGAGGTCCTTGAGGAACTGCTGCTGCTCCATCTGGCGCGCCTCCGCGGACTCCTGCGTCCAGAAGTCGTGGAGGACGAACGCGGTGATGAGCAGGAACGGGACGAGGGCGACCGCGCCGAGATCCGGCCAGATGCCGAGGACGAGCAGGGCAGACGCCACCAGGATGTAGGCGCCGGAGACCTGCACGGCGAGCCTGGCCATGGGGATCTTCTTCGCGGCCGCGTATCCGGCCATGGCGTCGGTGGCGGTGAGGTGGCCGATTCCGGCGCCGATGAAGATCGCCGCGAAGGCGATGCGGGCGATGAGGGCGACGACGTCCATGACTGCCTCCTGGGGGGAATGTCGTCATGCGTCACATGTGTCGCAGGACCTACCCCCTTTCCAAGATCGTTGAACGTTCAACCTGGGCTGCCAGTGGCGATGGTCACATGGGGCGCGGAATGGAAGGCATGGCACACTGGTTGGCAAAGCATGAACGCGTGCTCCGGGGTCGGTGAAACTCCGAACCGGCGGTGACAGTCCGCGACCCGGCCGAAGCCATCGGCCGGTTGACCCGGTGGGATTCCGGGACCGACGGTTAAAGTCCGGATGGGAGGCAGCGCGCGGTACGCCCCTGGCCTGGGGCGTGCGCCGATGTATGAACGTCCCCCCGGAGCCCTGATCTAGGAGGCCCGGGAGATGTTCACCGGCATCGTCGAGGAGCTCGGCGAGATCGTGGCGATCGAGCCCCAGGGGGACTCGGTCACGCTCGCGGTCCGCGGGCCGCTCGTCACCGAGGACGCCGTCCACGGCGCGTCGATCGCGGTCAACGGCGTCTGCCTCACGGTGGTGGACGTCGAGGACGGGGTCTTCACCGCCGACGCCATCAAGGAGACCCTCGACAAGTCCAGCCTCGGCGTGCTGGAACCGGGCTCCAAGGTCAACCTGGAACGCCCCGTCCGGCTGTCCGACCGGCTCGGCGGGCACCTGGTGCAGGGCCACGTCGACGGCGTCGGCACGATCATCTCCCGCGAGCCGGGCGAGCGGTGGGACGTGGTGACGGTCTCGCTGCCGTCCGACCTGAGCCGCTACCTGGTCGACAAGGGCTCCATCACCGTCGACGGCATCAGCCTGACGGTCGTGGAGGCGGGCGCCGACCGGTTCAGCGTCGCGCTCATCCCGACGACGCTCGCCCTCACCACGCTCGGCCACAAGAAGCCCGGCGACCCGGTGAACCTCGAGGTGGACGTCGTCGCCAAGTACGTCGAGCGCATGCTGGGCGGCCGGTCGTGAAACGGCTCGGCGCGATCGCGTTCAGGAACCGGCTCCGGGGCGCCCGGGGCCCGCACACCCCCAGGCAGAAGGCGGTGACCGCATGAGCGGCGGCAACGACACGGGCATTTTCGACACCATCGAGGCGGCGGTCGCCGACATCGCGGCGGGGCGCCCCGTCGTGGTCGTCGACGACGAGGACCGCGAGAACGAGGGCGACATCATCTTCGCGGCCGCCAAGGCGACGCCCGAGCTGCTGGCGTTCACGATCCGCCACACCAGCGGCGTCATCTGCGTCCCGATGGAGGGCGCCGACCTCGACCGGCTGCAGATCCCGCTGATGACGGCGCAGAACAACGAGCGGATGCGCACCGCCTACACGGTCAGCGTGGACGCCCGGCTCGGCGTCACCACCGGCATCTCCGCCGCCGACCGGGCCAGGACCATCCGCACGCTGTGCGACTCGGCGTCCGAGCCGCGCGACCTCGTCCGCCCAGGCCACATCTTCCCGCTCCGCTACCGGGAGGGCGGCGTCCTGCGGCGCCGCGGCCACACCGAGGCGGCCGTCGACCTCGCCCGGCTCGCCGGTCTCACCCCCGCCGGCGTCCTCGCCGAGGTCGTCAACGAGGACGGCACCATGGCGCGCCTGCCCGAACTCCAGGTCTTCGCGAAGGAGCACGGGCTCAGGCTGATCTCCATCGAACAGCTCGCCGAACACCGCCGGCGCACCGAGAAGATGGTCACCCGCGTCGTCGAGACCCGCCTGCCCAACCGGTTCGGGACGTGGCGCGCCGTCGGGTTCTCCAGCGCCATCGACGGCGGCGAGCACATCGCGCTCGTGCTCGGCGACATCGGCGACGGCGAGGACGTCCTGATCCGGGCGCACTCGGAGTGCCTCACCGGCGACGTCCTGCACTCCGAGCGCTGCGACTGCGGCACCCAGCTGGACGCCGCCATGGAGCGCATCGCGCGGGAGGGGCGCGGCATCGTCCTCTACCTGCGGGGCCACGAGGGGCGCGGCATCGGCCTGCTCGCCAAGCTGCGGGCGTACGCTCTCCAGGACAACGGGTCCGACACCGTCGACGCGAACCTGGAGCTGGGCCTCCCGGCCGACGCGCGCGAGTACTCCAACGCGGCGCACATGCTGCGGGAGCTGGGCGTCCGGTCGGTGCGGGTGCTCACCAACAACCCGGCCAAGCTGAAGGGCCTGGACGGGTTCGGCGTGGACGTCCGGGGACGCGAGTCCATGCCCGTCGTCGTCACCGAGCACAACCGGCGCTACCTGACGGTCAAGCGCGACCGTCTCGGACACCAGATCGAGGGACTCTCATGAGCGGCGCGGGACGCCCCGAGGACATCACCGTCGACGCGGCCGGGCTGACGCTCGGCATCGTCTGCACCCGCTGGCACGGGCGGATCACCGACCAGCTGCTCGACCGCGCGCTCGCCGCGGCGAAGGCGTGCGGGATCGCCGAGCCGGTCGTCGCCCGCGTCGCCGGCGCGCTCGAACTGCCGGTGGTCGCCCAGCAGATGGCCCGCGAGCTCGACGCGGTCGTCTGCCTCGGCGCGGTCATCCGCGGCGCGACCGCCCATTTCGACTACGTCTGCGACTCGGTGACCGCCGGTGTGACCCGTGTCGCGCTCGACGAGTCGACTCCGGTGGGCAACGGGGTCCTCACATGTGACACCATTGAGCAGGCACTGGAACGCAGCGGGCTGCCGGGCAGCCCCGAGGACAAGGGATGGGAGGCGACTGTGGCCGCACTCGACACGGCACTGACCCTGCGAGGTCTGCGGCATCACGGTCACGCCGGGCATGGTCCAGAGCATTTGGAGCGGGTCCAGGGCTTCCGCCCCTGACGGACTCGCGCGCCATCCGAGCATCTGACCACCCGGACATCCCGGACGCATCCTCACCGAAAGGCAATTCCGTGCTGTCACTCGTCCTGCCCAAGGGGTCGCTGGAGAAGGCGACCATGCAGCTGTTCGACGCCGCCGACCTCACCGTCCAGCGCTCGTCGGACCGCGACTACCGGGCGTCCATCGACGACCCCCGCATCGAGCGGGTCCGGGTCCTGCGCCCGCAGGAGATCCCGACCTACCTGGAGCAGGGGCTGTTCGACCTCGGCATCACCGGCCGCGACTGGATCACCGAGACCGACGCCGACGTCGTCAGCCTCGGCGAGCTGAAGTACTCCAAGGCCACCGCCAACCCGGTCCGCGTGATCATGGCGGTGCCGGACGGCGCGCCGTGGCAGTCGGTGTCCGACCTGCCGGAGGGCGTCCGGATCTCCACCGAGTTCCCGGCGCTGACCAGGCGGTTCCTCGACAAGCACGGCGTGAAGGCCACGGTCGTCCCGTCCTACGGCGCGACCGAGGCGAAGGTGCCCGACATCGTGGACGCGATCGTCGACCTCACCGAGACCGGCTCGTCGCTGCGCAAGAACGGCCTGCGCATCCTCGACACGCTGCTGACCAGCTACACCGAGCTGGTCGCGAACCGCGACTCCTACGAGGACGCGGAGAAGCGCGCCGCGATGGAGGACATCTCCCTCCTGCTGCAGGGCGTGATCCGCGCGCGCGGCAAGGTGCTGCTGAAGCTGAACGTCGCGCAGGCCGACCTGCGGAAGGTCCTCGACATCATGCCCGCGATGGCGTCCCCGACGGTGACCTCGCTGGCCGGCGGGGAGTCCAACGCGGTCGAGTCGGTGGTCGCCAAGCGCGGCGTCAACACGCTGATCCCGGCGCTCAAGGCGGCCGGCGCGCACGACATCCTCGAGATCCCCATCACGAAGATCGTTGACTGAGTCACCGGCCCTGCCGACCGTGTGGCGCCCCCGCACCACCCGGATCGTGGCCTACACCACGGCGGGCGCGATCGTGCTGGCCCTGATCGTGCTCGCCGTGGTGGTGCCGGAGCAGTACACCGTCGCCGACCGCGTGCTGATGGTCGTGTTCGGCGCGTTCATCGCGTGGGTGCTGCACATGCTGGCGCGCTGCCGCGTCACCGCCGAGGAGTCCGGCGTCACGGTGGTCAACGCGTTCAAGACCCGCCGCCTCGAATGGCCGGAGATCCTGGACGTCACCATGAACGTCGGCGACCCGTGGCCCACCCTCGACCTGTCGGACGGCACGTCCCTCGGAGCCATGGGCATCAACGGCGCGGAGAAGACCCTCGCCGCCCGCCAGCTCGCCGAGCTCCAGGCGCTCCTCCGCACCCGGGGCGAGGCCCCCGACCCCTTCTGACGCCGCCCCTTCTGACACCGCCCCTTCTGCCGCCGCCCGTTCTGACGCCGCCCGCGGGCAGACGGGGCCCCGGTCGCGGCGCTCACAGCGCGGTGAAGAGGGTGAAGGCGCCGGCGCCGATGAGCGCCACCGCCCAGACGCGGTCGAGGTTGAACCAGGCGCGCCGCAGGATCGCCAGGCCGACGACCTCGTAGACGAGCACCGCGACGGCGCCCGCGACGGCGAGCATCGACAGGGTGTGCACCGCGGTGACGAAGACGCCCGCCGACACCGCGCTGCCGGACGACGCGGCCAGGCCGTGGTCGTGGTGCGCCGGGGCCGCCTCCGACGACATGAGCACGGGCAGCAGCATGAGGCCCGCCCCGTGCACCGACGACATCAGGAACGACCAGCCGGCGAGCTGCCACAGCGAGATCCGCATGCCGACCCAGCGGAAGTGCCGCTTCGACAGCAGCCGCCAGAGCCCGAAGCCGACGAGCAGGACTCCGCCGCCGATCGCGGCCGCCTGGGTCGCGACCACCGAGCGGGTGAGCGCGATCAGGACCGCGACGGCGCCGACGGACGCGGCGTGGCCCGCGGCGATGGCCGGGAGCGACTGCAGGACGAGTTGCCTGCTGCGCTCCTGGAGGCCGCGGGCCACCGCGAACAGCCACCCCATGGCGGGGTTGACGCCGTGGAACGCGCCGAGCGCCACCAGCGCGGCGAGCGACCCGTCGTTCACGGGTAGCAGTACGAGTCAGAGGAGGCGTCGCCGCCCTGGAGGCGGGTCTGGTGCGGGCGGCGGCCTCTGAAGTCGTCGCCGTTGGGGAAGAAGCGCTCGTCGAAGGAGAAGGCGTCGGGGGTCGAGTCGAGCTTGGCCATCCATGCGCCGACGCCGTCGGGGAAGAACTGGTCGTCCCACGCGCCGTAGAGCGAGTTGGTGACGTAGACGCGCTTCCCGTCGCGGCTGATCTCCACCATCTGCGGACCGCCCGCGAGCGGGCGGTCCGGGGCGGCGGGGTGGGGGGTCCGGCCGACGATGCCGCCGATGCGCACCGAGCCCGCCTCGACCGGGTGGAACGGGTCGCTGACGTCGTAGCGCTTCAGCTCGCCGGTGCCCCAGCACGACACGTACAGCCACTGGTCGTCCACGGACAGGTCGATGTCGGTGACGAGCGGCGGCACCGCGCCGAACGGCTGGATGACCGGCGGCAGGGAGGCGGGATCGACCGGCTCGGCGGGGATCGTGATGACCTTGGTGGCGGCCCACGCGTCGCCGTCGCGGTGCCACACCCACACCGACGCCGACAGGTCCTCGACGCTCACGACCACCCCGGCGAACCCGTACAGCTTGGTCGGGTCGTGCGCGGGGCGCAGCTCCAGGACCATCTGGTGCTCGTCCCCGAGGTCCACGGTCTGGACGTGCTTGCGCTTGCGCAGGTCGAAGAAGTTCAGCGAGTGGCCGTACTTGCGTCCGAGGAGCAGTTCGCCGACGACACCGTCCTCCACCATCGACGGTGTGCCCCACTCGGAGGCGATGAGGACGTCGTGCGCGATGTGCCACCACGCGTCATAGGCGAAGTACTGCGGCCCCCGGTCGACCTCCCAGCGCCCGAGGACGTCGAACGAACTGTGGTCGAGCAGCGCGATGCCGCCCGGCCCGTCCTCGCCGCCCGCGCCGCCGAGCGCCGTCAGGTAGAGCCCCTCGGGCCCGCAGTGGACGGTGTGGGGCCGCGAGTACCCGGCGCGCTTGGCCAGCTCGTCCGGCTCCAGCACCTTGACGATCTCCGGGGCCGCCGGGTCACCCTTCGTGTCGAGCACGTACACCCGCGACGAGCGCAGCCCCGGCACGATCAGGTAGCGGCGCTCCACGTGCGGATGCGGCGACCCGGGGCACAGCGCGCTGCTGCACGCGTTCCACCCGAAGTGGTGCAGCTCGTCGCCGAGGTACGGCAGGTCGGTCCAGCCCACCACGGACCCGTAGGAGGCCGAGCCCGGGTCCACGTCGACGACGGCGATCGCGTCCGGTCTCTCGGCGGCGCGGTCGAACGCCGCCACGTACGCGAGCCTCTCCGCCGGGGCGGCGGCCGCGTCGCGCGGCGAGGCGTAGAAGGTCGGGTCCGGCTTCCACAGTGCCATGGTCCGTCCTCAGGGTCGTCGGTCACCGGCCGCCGCCCGGCCGCGACCGGCCGCGTCGGACGTGCGGGCCCCTGTCCACATTCAGCGTCCAGCCCGCGGGGCGGGATGTCCACGGCCGCGCGGCAATTCCTGCCGCGATCGCGCACCGGAGGGCGGTGCCGCGAAAACGCAAGGGTCCCGGGCGTGTGAGTTGCGTCTCCCGCCGAGTAGCCTCAGAGCCGTGGGGGAGACGGCGGCGATGACCACGGACCAGCTCGGATCGCCCGCGGAGCTCGCGGGCATGCTCGACAGGCACGCCTATCTGTGCGACGAGGGGCTCGCGACGGCGTGCTTCCTCGCGCTGCGGATGGGCAGGCCGCTCTTCCTGGAGGGCGAGGCCGGCGTCGGCAAGACCGAGCTGGCCAAGACGCTGGCGCGCGGGCTCGGCGCGCCGCTGATCCGGCTGCAGTGCTACGAGGGCCTCGACGCGTCCCAGGCGCTCTACGACTGGGACTTCCCGCGCCAGCTGCTGCACCTGCGGGCGGCCGAGGCGGCGGGCGTGAACGACGTGTCCCGGCTGGAGGGCGAGCTGTACGACCGGCGGTTCCTGCTGGCCCGGCCGCTGCTCCAGGCGCTGGAGACCGCGCCGAGCGTCCTGCTGGTGGACGAGCTCGACCGCGCCGACGACGAGTTCGAGGCGTTCCTGCTGGAGGTCCTCAGCGACTTCACGATCACCGTCCCGGAGCTGGGCACGATCCGCGCGGAGCGCCCGCCCGTCGTCGTGGTCACCTCCAACCGCACCCGCGAGGTCCACGACGCGCTCAAGCGGCGCTGCCTGTACCACTGGCTGGAGCACCCGTCGTTCGACCGGGAGGTCGCCATCATCCGGCGGCGGCTGCCCGGCGCGGCGGAGCGGCTCGCCGGGCAGGTCGCCCGCGCCGCGCAGCGGATGCGCGAGACCGACCTGCTGAAGCCGCCCGGCGTCGCCGAGACCCTCGACTGGACGGAGGCGCTCGTCGCCCTCGGCGTCCGCGAGCTGGATCCGGCGACCGCCGCGGTGACGCTCGGCGCCGTACTCAAGTACCGCGAAGACCAGCAGCGCGTCCTCGGCGCCGGGCTAGAGGCCCTGCTCAACGGGGGATGAGCCGTGGAGCGGGACGTCACCGAGACGATGGTCGGGTTCGCCAGGACGCTGCGCGCGGCGGGCGGCGCGGCCGACCCCGAGCGCGTCCAGGCGATGCTGGCGGCGCTCGACCACCTGGACGTCCTCGACCCGCGCGACGTGTACTGGGCCGGGCGGCTGACGCTGTGCGCCGACCCCGACGACCTCGCCCGCTACGACCGGTGCTTCGCCGCGTACTTCTCCGGCGCGACCGCGCGCCTGGGGCGCAGGCCGCCGCCGGTCGTCGTGCGCCGGATGACGGTGCCCGACCCGGGCGCGCAGGCCGGGAACGAGGAGGCGGGCGAGCTGAAGGCCGCCACCGCCAGCGAGGTGGAGGTGCTGCGCGACCGGGACGTCGCGCGGCTCACCGCCGCCGAGCGCGCCGAGGTCGCCCGGCTGATCGCCGTCCTGCACACCGGCGCCGAACAGCGCAGGTCGCGCCGGTTCGCGCCCGCGCCGGCCGGGCGGCTCGACCCTCCGCGGACGGTCCGGGAGACGCTGCGCCGCGGCGGCGAACTCTCCCTGCTGCGGCACCGCGCGCACCGCACCCGCCCGCGCCGGGTGGTCCTGATCGTGGACGTCAGCGGGTCGATGAGCCCGTACGCCGACGCGCTGCTGCGGTTCGCGCACGCCGCCGCCCGGTCCGGCGGGCGCGCCGTGGAGGTGTTCAGCGCCGGGACGCGGCTCACCCGCCTCACCCGGGAGCTGCGGCACCGCGACCCGGACGCGGCGATGGCGGCGGCGTCCGCGGCCATCCCGGACTGGAGCGGCGGCACCCGGCTCGGCGAGGAGCTGAAGGAGTTCCTCGACCGGTTCGGGCAGCGCGGCCAGGCCCGCGGCGCGATCGTCGTGATCGCCTCGGACGGCTGGGAGCGCGGCGACGCGACGCTGCTCGGCGAGCAGATGGCGCGGCTGCACCGGCTCGCGCACCGGGTCGTGTGGGCGAACCCGCACAAGGCGCGGCCCGGCTACGAGCCGCTGACCGCGGGGATGGCGGCGGCGCTCCCGCACGTGGACGACTTCACCTCCGGGCACAGCCTCGCGGCGCTGGAGGAGCTGGCCCGCATCGTCGCGGGCGGCGGAAAGGGGAGGGCTCATGCGTGACGTGCTCGACGACATCGCCCGCTGGTACGCCTCCGGGGAGACCTTCGGGCTCGCGACCGTGGTGCACACGTTCCGCAGCGCGCCGCGCCCGCCGGGCGCGGCGATGGCGGTCTCGCCCCGCGGGGAGGTGGCGGGCAGCGTGTCCGGCGGCTGCGTGGAGGGCGCCGTCTACGAGCTGGCGCAGTCGGTGCTGGAGACGGGCGAGCCGGTCGTCCAGCGCTACGGGGTCAGCGACGACGACGCGTTCGCCGTCGGGCTGACCTGCGGCGGCATCCTCGACGTCCTGGTGGAGCCGGTGGGGCCCGCCACGTTCCCCGAGTTCGCCGAGGTCGCCGCGGCCATCGAGCGGCACGAGCCGGTCGCGGTCGCCACCGTCGTCGCCGGTCCCGGGCGCATCGGCGCCCGCCGCGTCATCTGGGCCGACCGCGCCTCCGGCTCCCTCGCGCCGGGCGAGCCGCACGCGGACCGCCTCGACGCCGCCGTGGACGACGACGCGCGCGGCATGCTCGCGCAGGGCATCACCGGCCAGCGCCACTACGGCCCGCAGGGGGAGCGGCGGCTGGACGACCTGTCGGTCTTCGTGCACTCCTTCGCCCCGCCGCCGCGGCTGCTGGTGTTCGGCGCCATCGACTTCGCCGCGGCCGTCGCGCGCATCGGCAAGTTCCTCGGCTACCGCGTGACGGTGTGCGACGCGCGGCCGGTGTTCGCGACCGCCAAGCGGTTCCCCGACGCCGACGAGGTCGTGGTGAAGTGGCCGCACAAGTACCTGGAGGAGACGCGCGCCGCGATCGACGGGCGCACCGCCATCTGCGTCCTGACCCACGACCCGAAGTTCGACGTGCCGCTCCTGGAGGTGGCGCTCCGCACCGAGGCCGGCTACGTGGGCGCGATGGGTTCGCGCCGCACCCACGACGACCGCCTGGCCCGGCTGCGGGAGGCGGGCCTGACCGACGCGGAGCTGGGCCGGCTGCGCTCGCCGATCGGGCTCGACCTCGGCGCCCGGACGCCGGAGGAGACGGCGGTGTCGATCGCGGCGGAGCTCGTCCAGCTCCGCTGGGGCGGTTCGGGCCGCCCGCTCACCGACACCAGCGGCAGGATCCACGCCGACGCGCACTGACGGGGCTACCCTCTCCGGATGACGTTGCGCGGTGACGAGTCCCCGGCCGGCCTGCTGCTCGCCGCGGGGGAGGGCAGCCGGCTCGGGCGGCCCAAGGCGACCCTGGAGCTGGACGGCGAACGCCTCGTCGACCGGGGCGTCCGGACGCTGCGCGACGGCGGCTGCTCCCCGGTCCTGGTGGTGGCGGGGGCCGCGCAGATCGAGGTCATCGGCGCCGTCGTCGTGCCCAATCCCGGCTGGCGGGACGGCATGGGCTCCTCGCTGCGCGCCGGCCTCGCCGCGCTGCCGCCCGCCTGCCCCGCCGTGGTGATCGCGCTCGTCGACCAGCCCCTCGTCACCCCGGCGGCCGTCGCCCGGCTGATCACCGCCTACGAGGCGGGCGCCGCGATCGCCGTCGCGACCTACGGGGGAGCGCGCCGCAACCCGGTCCTGCTGCGCGCCGAGCACTTCGCCGGCGTCGCCGCCGCCGCGGTCGGCGACCAGGGCGCCCGCGGCTACCTGCGCGCCCACGCCGGCCTGGTCACGCCCGTCCCGTGCGACGACGTGGCCGCCCCCGACGACATCGACACCCCGGACGACCTGGAGGCGTTCAACCGCCGCGAGCCGCGGTGACGGCCCGCTCGTAGGCGAGCAGCGTGTCGATGAACATCTTGCGCTGCGCCGGGGTGAGCGGTTCCAGGGCGGTGCGCCAGGCGCCGGCGCCGCGGCCGAGCCGGCCGTTGATCGCGGGCAGGTGCCCGGCGGCGACGCTGACGATGGTGCGGCGCCGGTCGGCGGGGTCCTCGCGGCGTTCGAGGATGCCCTGCCGGCTGAGGTCGCCGACCATCAGGCTGACCGTGGCGGGCGCGACCTCCAGCCGCCGGGCGAGCGCGTTCACGGTCATCGGCCCGTCGAACAGCAGGTAGGCCGGCAGCGACAGGTGCCGCGGCGCGAGGTCGAAGGACGCCAGCTCCGCGGCACCTTGATCTTCTTGGCGGCGGAGACCACCGCGGCATCGACGCCGCCGCTCTGCGCGGCGGGACCCGCGCCGCCCCCGACCCGGCCCGGCAGCTGCGCGAACACTGCGTCTCCGTCTGCGGCGTCCTCGGCGAGCACCACGACAACGAGGAAGGACGCGCCTTCCCCCGCCTGGAGACCCAGTTCCCCGGCCTCGCCCCGGTCGTCGGCAGGCTGCGCCGCGAGCACGCCGCCGTCACCGAGAACAGGCGCAGGCTCCAGGCCGTACTGGACGACGCCGGCTCCCGCGACCCGGACGCGGTCCGCGCCGAACTCGACCGGATCACCGCCGAACTCGACGAGCACTTCGCCTGCGTGGAGGAGCAGCTCGGTCCGCTCCTCGACGTGGTCGCGCCCCTCTGGCGGAAGGGCTAGGCGGGCAGGACGCTCTCGTCCAGGGCACCGCAGTCGACGGCGCGGCGCAGCCGGGCGGTGAGCGCCTTGACGGTGGCGGGCTCGTCCAGGAACCCGCTCGCGCCGCCCGCCGCCTGCTCGTGCCACGCCCGGACCCGCCCGATGACGTCGTCGACGCCGGTCAGGTGGAACGCGTACACGGCGGCGTACCGGCTCGGCAGGTGCGCGGGGTGCAGGTCCCAGCCCTGGTAGAAGCCGTGCGCCAGCGAGTGCCGGACGTGCGCCGCGTGCGCCGCCCACGTCGCGTTGACCTCGTCGGGGCCGTCGTTGCGCGGGATGACGTTGGTGGAGCCGTCCGACAGCCGCACGCCCGTGCCCGCGAGCGACACCTGCATGAGGTGCCGGGCGAAGTCGCACGCCGGGTGGTCGAGGCGCTGCTCGTGCGGCGGCAGCCCCAGCGCGGCGGTGTAGTCGAACACCCCGAAGTGGGCGGCGGTGACGCGGCCCTGCGCCGCGGCCACGAGCGGGCCGAGCCCGACCCGGTCCTCTGCGTGGTCGATGAGCGACTGCGGCGTCTCGACCTGGATCTCGAACCGCAGGATGCCCTGCGGCAGCCCGAGCGAGCTCTCCAGCCGGTCCAGGAACTCGGTGAACAGCCGGACGTGCTCGGCCGACAGCACCTTCGGGAAGGTGATCGTGAACCCGCCCGGCAGCCGCCCGAGCCGGTCGCGCAGCGAGGTGAGGAACCCGTCGAGCGTGCGCATCGCCCGCTCGTGCCCGCCGTCCGCGAACGACTTCACCCGCAGCCCCCAGTAGTGCGGCAGGCCCTTCACCTGGTACGCGGCGGCGACCGCCTCGACGACCTGCTCGACGTGCCCGTCCTCCTCGGCGTCCTCGCGCACGCCGTAGCCGTCCTCGAAGTCGATCCGCACGTCCTCGACCGGCTCGTTCGCGAGCTTCGCCGCGACCCGCGCGCGCACCGGCTCGGCCAGCTCGGGGTCGAGCCCGAACGCGGCGCCGAACGACCCGGCGCCCGGCGTGTGCGTGTTCAGCAGCCGCAGCGCCTCGGCGCCGAAGTCGGCGGGCGTCGAGCGCGAGAACCGGTCGGCCGGCACGTACACGGTGTGCACGGGCTGCCGCCCCTCCGCACCGCCGGGGAAGCGCTCGCCGTGCGCGTCACGGGCGGCGGCGATGCGCGCGGACAGGTCGTCGAACGAGGGCACACTGAGGTTCACCCCGCAATGATCCCCCAACCGCCGCCCCTCGGGGAACCGATCGCGGCCGGAATCAGGAGTCGGCCACGATGCCCCACGTGCCGGTGAACTCGGCGCCGGGCTCCAGGTGGACGAGGCCCTCGCCCGAGGCGAACGCGTTCGGGGGGCACGTCATGGGCTCGACGCCCAGACCCCGCCTGGGGTCGGGGGTGTCGTCGGCCGTGTAGATCTCCATCCACGGGTGGGCCTCGTCGGCCCACAGGCGCACGGTGCGGCCGCCGCCGGAGAGGACCACCCAGACGCGGCCGCCGCCGTCGCGGTTCAGGTCGGCGAAGGCGTTGTCGATCCGCCGGCCGCCGAGCAGCGGCCCGGTGCGCAGGTCGTACTCGGTGCCCGTGACGTCCTCGGACGGCCCGCACGGGATCATCCGGTCGTTCACCGGGAGGTACCGGTCGGCGAGCAGGCGGACGGTGCACTCGTCGATGGGTTCGCCGACCGTCAGGTACGGGTGCGCGCCGTGGCCGTAGGGGGCCGTCCTCGACCCGGGGTTGCGGGCGGTCATGCGCACCCGCAGGCCCTCGGACGCGTCGAGGGAGTACTCGGCCTCCAGGTCGAGCCGGAACGGGTAGCCGCCCGTCGCGAGGAGCCGGTGGGTGAGCCGCACCCGGTGCGGCTCGTGCTCGGCGGCCCGCCACGGCGCCCACCGGACGAGGCCGTGGATCGCGCAGTCCCGGGCGGGCTCGGACACGTCCAGCTGGTGCTCGGCGCCGCCGTAGGAGTAGCGGCCGCGGTCCACGCGGTTCGGCCACGGGATCAGCAGGTGCCCGAACGCGGCGGGGGCGGGCTCGTCCGCGCCGTGCGACAGCACCAGCGGCCTGCCGTCGCGGGTCAGCTCGCGCAGGCTCGCGCCCGACTCGGTGATGACGGCCTGGTACGGCCCGGCGCTCAGGGCGTACTGCTCCCCGGTGATCGACTCGCTCATGTCCGGGACGGTACCCGCCGGCACCGCCTCTACGCGATCTCCGCGAGGGCGTGCAGGGCGTCGGCGAACACCGCCGCCGGCGGCTCGACGAGGCCCGCGCCGACCTGGCCGGTGCCGGCCTCGCGGCCCGCGATGCCGGTGTCGATGACGGGCAGGATCCCGGTGCGGACGACGCGGGTGACGTCGATGCCGACCGGGGTGCCCCGGAACGACAGCAGCGGGATCTGCAGCCCCGGGTGCTCCGCGAGGGTGATCTCGTACATCCGCTGGGTGGCGGCGACCGCGTCGGGGACCTCGCCGCCGACGAACCGGACGATCGCCGGCGCGGCGGCGAGCGCGAACCCGCCCGTCCCGGCCGTCTCGGTGATCGCCGAGTCGCCGATGTCGGGGTTGGCGTCGTCCGGCCCGTAGTCGCCGAGGTAGAGGCCGTCCGGGACGCCCGCGGGGGCGGTGAACCAGCGGTCGCCCGTGCCCGACACCTGGATGCCGAAGTCGGTGCCGTTGCGGGCCATCGCCACGACGAGGCTCGACCCGGGGACGTCCCGGGCCGCGTCCGCGCACGCCTTCGCCGCCGCCATCCCCGCGTTGAGGAAGAAGTGGTCGTTGCCCGCCGCGAACCGCAGCGCCTCGGCCGCCTCACCGCGCGGGACGTCCTCGGCGGCGGCGAGGTCGGGCGCCAGCTCGCGCAGCAGCAGCGACGTCGCGGCCCGGTTCCGGTTGTGCAGCTCGTCGCCCATCTGCAGCGCCTGCGCGATGACCGACATCAGGTCGAGCGGGCCGTGCCGCCGGACCGCCGCCCGCAGCGCCGGTCCCAGCACCTCGCCCATCCACCTGAGCCGCTCGATCACCTCCGGCCCGTACGCCCCGTACCGCAGGACCTTCCCGAGCCCCTCGTTGAGCGAGCAGTACGAGGTCCCGCCGTGCTCGGCGTCCTCGACCACGAACATCCACATGGACGGGCTGACGACGCCCGCCATCGGCCCGACGGCGGCGTGGTGGTGGCACGGTTCCAGCACGGCCGCGCCGCGCTCCAGCGCGTGCCGGGCGCCGAGCGGCGTCTCGGCGAGCCCTTCGAGGAGCATCGCGCCGATGAGCGCGCCCCGCATCGGGCCGGACGCGCGCTCCCACTCCAGCGGCGGGCCCGCGTGCAGGAACGTCCCGGGCTCCAGGCCGAGGACGTCCCGCGCGGGCCGCACGTCCACCAGGTGCGGGCGGGCCGTGACCATGCGCCGCACGGCGCGCTCGTTGGCGTCCGCGCGGCGCGGGTCGCCGAGCACCGCGGCGAGCGCCGCCTCCGTCCCGGGCGGCGGGGGCCGCCAGTCGACCGCCTCCACCGGGACGGCCTGGTCGGCGAGCGCCTCGGCCAGCACCTCGACGCCCGCGGCGACCACCCGGGGCTCGCGGGACAGCAGCCCGCCCAGCCGCTGATCGGTCATGCCGACCCCCCTTCCGCCATGCCCCCTTCGACGCCGCCTTCGGCGCCCCCCTCGACCGTGCCGCTTTCGACCGTGCCGCCTCCGACCGCGCCCCCGGTGACCAGGCGCAGGGCGTGCCTGGTCGCCTGGGCGTTGGAGCCGAACACGTCGGCGCCCGCCTCGCACAGCGCCGCGGCCTGCCGGTCGCGGTCCTGCGGATCGCCCGGCGTCCCGCACAGCGACACCACGACGGCCAGGTCGGGGCGGCTCCCGGCCGCGTCGGCGATGGCCGGGGCCAGCGCGGCGGCCGGGTCGGGCTCCGCGCCGTACCCGAGCACCACGTCCAGGAGCAGGACGCCGCAGCCGGGGTCGGCGGCCTCGGCGCGCAGCGCCTCCAGCCGCAGCGTCGGGTCGATCATCGGGTGCGCGCGGCCGCGCGTGTAGGCGTCGTCGCCGAAGTCGGCGAAGCGGTGGCCGCGCGACTCCAGGTCCCAGCCGAGGGCGTCCCGCGCGATCATCTCCGCCTCGTCCCGCAGCGTGCCGCCCGCGAACAGCCCGCGCAGCGCCCGCCCCGCCACCGCGGCCGGGCGCCGCGCCGCCGTCCACCGCGGCCACTCCGGGACGGTCCGGCCGAGCGCCGTCAGCACCTTCTCGGCAGCGCGGGTCAGGTCGTCCTCGTCGGCCATCGGCAGCGCGAACACCACGGGCGTGTCCAGCCGCCGCGCCGCCTCCCGGATCAGGTCCAGCACCTGCGGCGCGGGCGGCTTCGACACCAGCACGATCAGCTCGGTGCCCGGGTCGGCGTCCAGGGCCGCCAGCGCGGACAGCGCCGACCGGCCGCTCACCTCGGGCGACAGGTCCCGGCCGCCGACGCCCAGCACGTGGCTCACCCCGGCGCCCGCCGCGTCGAGCAGGCACATCAGCTGCTGCGCGCCCGTCCCGGACGCGGCGACGACGCCGACCGGCCCGGGGCGGACCGCGTTGGCGAACCCGAGGCCGGCGCCGCCGATGACGGCGGTCCCGCAGTCCGGGCCCATCACGATCAGCCCGCGCCGCGCGGCCGCCTCCTTCAGCGTGATCTCCTGCGCGAGCGGCACGTTGTCACTGAAGATCATCACGTTGAGGCCGGCGTCCAGCGCGTCCATCGCCTCGGGGAACACGTGCGGGCCCGGCACCGACAGCAGCGCGACGGTCGCGTCCGCCCGCGCCGCCGCCGACCCCGTGGTGCGCGGCGGTTCCGGCGCGCCGAGCGGCCCGCCGCCGGCGGGGGGCCGGGACGCGTCGCGCAGCAGCCCGTCCAGCGCCTCGCGGGCCTCGTCGAGCCCGCCGCCGTCCACCCGGACCGCCACGACGAGGTCGTCGGGCCCCGCGTCGCCGGGGACCTCGAACCCCATCCGCTCGAACATCTCGCGGTTCAGCTCCGTCGCCATCGCCACCATCGCCGCGGCGACGCCGGGACGCGCGGCCATCTCCCGGCTGACCCGCATGAGCGTGACCGAATCGTGGTAGCCCCCCCGCCGGACCTCGACCCAATCGCTCATGCGTGCCTCCTGCGGGGGACGGCCCCCCGGGCCCCCCGGTCCGCTGCGCTCATGCAGTCACCTTCGCAGCGCTCCGGGCGGTGGCGGCGGACAGGGCGAGCGCGGCGCGGCAGCCGGCGAGGACGCCGTGTGCGAGGTCGGCGCCCGAGGTGTGCCCGACCGACAGCAGGCGCCGGACGGCGCTCTGGCCCGCGCCGCCCGGCGGTTCGTGGCCGCCGACGAAGCGCAGCACGGCCGCGACCTCGGCGCCCGCGCCGCCCGCCGCCGCGCAGTGCAGCAGCGTCGCGGCCAGCGCCGTCGTGCGGGTGCCGGCGTCGGCGGTGACGGCGGCGCCGATCCAGTCGGCCATCCGCACCGCCGCCTCCCCGTGCCGGACGGCGCCGCCGACCAGCCGCAGCGAGACGAGCAGGCCGCACAGGATGTCGTCGCCGGACGGCGTCAGCCCCGGCCCGAGCCCGACGATCCGCTCGGCCGCCTCCACGGCGTCGGCGAGGTCGCCGGCCGCGCAGGCGGCGGCGAGGCCGGCCGGGTCGGGGTGCCCGTCGAGGCCGCCGCCGGCCGGCCCGGCGGCGGTGAGCGCGCCGGCCGAGGCCAGCTCGTCCTCCAGGGCGCGGACGCCGCGGGCGAGCGCCGCGGGCTGCATCGCGGCGAGCGCCGGGGACGGGTCCCACCAGCGGCGGACGCGCACGGCCAGCCCGTCCGCCTCCACCCGGCCCTCGCCGACGAGGGCGTCCCCGCCCTCGCGGACGGACCGGAACGGGTGCTCGCGGCGCGTCGCCACGACCACCACCGCGTTCGGCAGCCGCCCGGCGTCGGAGGTGACGACGGCGAGCACGCGCGGCTCGGCGCCGCCCCGCATCTCCAGGTACAGCGCCGACGGGAACACGGCGATGACCCGCGCCGGGCGGCGCGGCGGGTCCAGCAGCGGCCGCAGCGCGAGGCTCGCGGCGCCGGCGGCGGGCGGCCGCCGCCGCGGCCGGGCCGGGAGCGGGATCGGGTCGCGGACGAGGGCAGTCACGGATCCTCCCGAGGCCGGTGTCGGTGGCCGCCCGCCCCGCGGACGGCCCGGCCTCGCGACGACGGTAGAACGGGCCCCGCACCGGTCGTATGGAGAAAGCTGCCAAGGATGGTTGTCATCGTTCGTCTTTGTTGTCATTTTTGATCAGGAACCGGTAGCGATCACATCGTCACGGACGATGTACGCACCAAAAGCGAGGTGACCCCTGGCATGAGCTACACCACAGCGGACCCGGGCCCACCGGCCCTCCGGCTCGCGAGTACCGGAACACTGACCTACGGCCTGTCGGTGGGGGAGGTCCTCGGCGTCAGCACCCTGAACGGCGCCCGCCTCATCGCCGGCCGGTCCGGCCTCGAACGCGTCGTCCAGCGGCTCAACGTGATGGAGGTCCCCGACATCCTGTCGTGGGTCAAGCCCAACGAGCTGCTCCTGACCACCGGCTACCCCCTGCGGAACACCCCCCAGTCGCTCGACAACCTGGTCGCCGACCTCGACGAGCGCGGCCTCGCGGCCCTGGCCATCAAACTGGGCCGCTACCTCGACTCCCTCCCCGCCGAGATGATCGCGCAGGCCGACCGGCGCGGCTTCCCCCTGATCCTGCTCCCGAACGACGTCGGCTTCGACGACATCCTCAACCAGGTCCTGACCGACATCCTGAACCGGCAGGCGGCGGTCCTCGCCCGCACCGAGGAGGTGCACCGGGCGCTCGTGCAGATCGTGCTGTGCGGCGGCGGCCTCCAGGAGGTGGTCGACGAGGTCGCGTCGCTGCTGGACGTCGCGGTCGTGGTGCTGGACGGCGAGCAGCGCGTGCTCGCCGGCGCCGGGCCGGACGAGCACGTCCAGGCGATGCGCGCGTTCGACGCGGGCCGGCACGCGGCCTGCGGGCGCGGCGGCTGCGGCGTCATCGGCGCGCACGGCACCGGCGACCACCTGGTCGTGCCCGTGATGGCGGGCGGCTTTGACCACGGCCGGATCGTCGCGTTCAGCCCCGCCGGGACGCTGCGCGGCACCGACCTCGGCATCCTGGAGCGCGCCGCGACCGTCGCCGCGCTCGTGGTGACCAAGCAGCAGGCCGTCGCGGCGGTGGAGAGCAAGTACCGCGCCGACTTCCTGCGCGACATCCTCGCCGGGCGCGCCGGCGACGACGACCGCGTCGTCGCGCACTGCGGCGGGTTCGGCTGGGACCTGGACCGCCCGATGATGGTGCTCGTCGCCGAACTGGACGGGCGCCCGCGCGGCGCCGCCCCCGAGGCCGACGGCAAGGGGCGCGGGAAGGCGCCCGACCCCGACGGGAAGAGCCGCGGCGCCGAGGAGCGGTCGGCGCAGGAGCGCCTCGCCGCCGCGTGGACGACGGCCGTCCGCCGGCACGACAAGGGGGCGGCGGTCGCGAGCTTCGCGCACGAGGTCGTCGCGGTCGTCGGCGCGGACGGCGCCGACCCCGCCGAGTGGGCGGCCGGGCCGGTGCAGGCGATGGTGAAGGAGGCTTCGTCGATCTTCGCCGAGCACCTGCCGGTGCGGCGGACGTTCTCCACCGGGATCAGCCGGACGGTGGAGTCCCCGGCGGCGCTGCCCGAGGCGTACGAGCAGGCGGTGAAGGCCGTCCGGGTCGGCCGCCAGCTGAACGGCGCGGGCGCGCGGGCGCACTTCGACCAGCTCGGCGTGTACCGGCTGCTCAGCCTGGTGTCGGACCCGGGGGAGCTGCACGCGTTCGTCCGGGAGACGCTCGGCGACCTCGCCGCCGACGACGAGCCGGAGCTGGTGGATCTGCGCCGCACCCTGCAGGTGCTCTTGGAGACCAACCTCAACGTCGCCGAGACGGCCCGCCGGCTGCATTTCCACTACAACACTCTCCGGTACCGCATCGGGAAGCTGGAACGGATGCTCGGCGCGTTCACCGAGGACGCCCATCTACGGCTCAATCTCACCCTCGCCCTGCACGTTCTGCGCATGCGCGGTATCTGAGGGTAGTGTAATCCAGCCCACACCGGCCGGTCCTCCCAATCGGCGGCGCGGGCTTTGGCAGAACTCGCCGATGCCCGTCCATCAGGGTAGATCTACCTTGCCCGCATGTACGCGGTCGGATGAGCAGGAGGGGCCCCGATGGTGATCGGCTGGAAACTGCACGGCGACGGGAGAACGCCGCCGCCCGGGGAGGTCGTCCGCCCGGACGAGCGGCTGTCGTGGCCGCGGACCGCGGGCATCGGCGCCCAGCACGTCGTGGCGATGTTCGGCGCGACGTTCGTGTTCCCCATCGTGATGGGCCTGGACCCCAACCTCGCGATCATGATGTCCGGGGTCGCGACGGTCCTGTTCCTGCTGATCGTCGGCGGCCGGGTGCCGAGCTACCTCGGCACCAGCGCCTCGTTCGTCGGCGCCGTCGCGGCGATCCGCGCGGCGGGCGGCGACAGCGCCACCGTGACCGGCGCGATCCTCGTCGCGGGCGCCGTCCTCACGCTGGTCGGCGTCCTCATCCACTTCGCCGGCGCCGAGGTCATCCACCGGGTGTTCCCGCCCGTGGTGACCGGCGCCGTGGTCATGCTCATCGGCTTCAACCTCGCCCCCGTGGTCGCGACCGTCTACTGGCCGCAGGACCAGTGGGTCGCCCTCGCCACGCTCGCCTTCGCGGTGCTCTGCGCGGTGCTGCTGCGCGGCTTCTGGGCGCGCATCACGATCCTGCTCGCGCTGATCTTCGGCTTCGTCCTGTCGTGGATTCTCGACAGCACCGCCGGGAAGATCACGTCAGTTCTTCCCGGCCAGAACCTGCTGGACGGGGCCGGCAAGGCGTGCACCTCCGAGGGCGCGTACTGCGTCGCCACCGCCTTCCCGCACGACCGGGTCGACTTCACCGCCGTTAAGGACGCCGACTGGTTCGGGTTCCCGAGCCTGCACGGCCCCGACTTCAAGACCTCGGCGATCCTGCTCGCGCTGCCCGCGGTCATCGCGCTGATCGCGGAGAACACCGGGCACGTCAAGGCCGTGGCCGCGATGACCGGCGACGACCTGAACCCCGTCCTCGGCCGCGCGATCGCCGCGGACGGCGTCGGCACCACCCTCGCCAGCGCGGTCGGCGGTTCCCCCACCACCACCTACGCCGAGAACATCGGCGTCATGGCCGCGACCCGCATCTACTCGACCGCCGCCTACTACGTCGCCGCGGCCGTCGCGATCCTGTTCGGGCTGTGCCCCAAGTTCGGCGCGCTGGTCGCCGCGACGCCGGGCGGCGTGCTCGGCGGCATCACCGTCGTCCTCTACGGGATGATCGGCCTGCTCGGCGCGAAGATCTGGATCGAGAACCGGGTCGACTTCGCCGACCCGGTCAACCTGGTCCCGGTCGCCGCGGCGATCATCCTGGCGATCGGGAACGTGACGCTGCAGGTCACCGACGACTTCCCGCTGCAGGGCATCGCGCTCGGCACCATCGCGGTCCTGCTCGGCTACCACGTCCTCAACGTGCTGCGCAGACCGGAGGACGCGGGCGGCGGCATCATCGCGCCCGCGGAGGAGGAGATCGGCGGCCCGGTCCGCCCCGCCCCGAGCAGCGATGCGGGCTGACGCGTGAAGCCGCCCCCGTTCGGCTACCACGCCCCCGGCACGGTCGGCGAGGCGCTCGACGCCCTCGCCGCCGCGCCGGGCGGCAAGGTGCTCGCGGGCGGGCAGAGCCTCATCCCGCTGCTGAACATGCGGCTCGCCGCGCCGTCCGACCTGGTCGACATCAACCGGGTCGCCGGACTGGACACCCTGCACGCGGACGGCGCGGGCGTGCGGGTCGGCGCGCTCGCCCGGCACGCGCGGGTCGAGCGCTCGGCGGAGGCCGCGGCCGCGCAGCCGCTGCTCGGGCAGGCGCTGCGGCACGTCGCGCACCCCGTCATCCGCAACCGGGGCACGGTCGTCGGCAGCCTCGCGCACGCCGACCCCGCCGCCGAGCTGCCCGCGGTGCTGGCCGTGCTCGGCGGGACGGTCGAGGCGGCGTCCGCGCGGGGGCGCCGCACCATCCCGGCCGCCGAGTTCTTCACCGGCCCCCTCGAATCGGCGCTGCGGCCCGGCGAGCTGGCCGTCTCCGCGTTCTTCCCGGCGGCGCCGCCCCGCACCGGCACCGCGTTCGCCGAGACGGCCCGCCGGCACGGCGACTACGCGCTCGCCGGCGTCGCCGCCGTCGTCACCCTCGACGAGGACCTGCGGGTCAGTGCGGCCCGCGCGGGATACCTGGGCGTCGCCGCGACCCCGCTCGTCCTCGACCTGACGGGCGCGGCCGGGCCGGACGGCGACTGGGCCGCGGCCGCCGCGCACGTCCGCGACCGGATCGACCCCGAACCCGACATCCACGCCGGCGCCGCGTACCGGCGGCACCTGACCGGCGTGCTCACCGAGCGCGCGCTGCGCGCGGCGGCGGCCCGGGCCCTGCGCAGGACGGGTTCGCCGCGGAAGGCGGAGGACTGATGGAGGAGAGCTTCGAGGTGGCGCTGACCGTCAACGGGACGCACCGCACCGCGCGCGTCCCGGCGAGGCGGCTGCTGTCGGACCTGCTCCGGCACGACCTCGGGCTCACCGGCACGCACGTCGGCTGCGAGCACGGCGTCTGCGGCTGCTGCACCGTCCTGCTGGACGGGGAGCCGGTGCGGTCGTGCCTGATGTTCGCCGTCACCGCCGCCGGCCGGGAGGTCACCACGGTGGAGGGCCTCGCCGCCGAGGACGGGACGCCGTCGCCGGTGCAGCGGGCGTTCCGCGAATGCCACGGCCTGCAGTGCGGCTTCTGCACGCCCGGGTTCCTCTGCACGGTCACGGCGCTGCTGCGCGAGACGCCGCGCCCGACCGAGGACCAGATCCTGGAGGGGATCTCCGGGAACCTGTGCCGCTGCACGGGGTACCAGAACATCGTCAAGTCGGTGCACCGCGCCGCCGACCTGCTCGCCGCGGCCGCGGAAGAAGGGGAGGGCTGATGGGCACGCGCGTCTTCGGCGAACGGGTCGAGCGGCGCGAGGACGGCCGGCTCGTCACCGGCCGCGGCCGCTACCTCGACGACCTCGGGCAGGGCGCCCTCGCCGCGGCGTTCGTCCGGTCGCCGCACGCGCACGCCCGCATCACCGACATCGACGTGTCCGGGGCGCTCGACGTGGACGGCCTCGTCGCCGTCTACACCTGGGAGGACCTGCCCGGCCGGGTCGGGGAGCCGCTGCCGCTGCTCATCCCGCACCCGGCGCTGACGCACGGCCGCACCGGCCACCCGCTGGCGCGGGACGTCGTCCGGCACGTCGGCGAGCCCGTCGCGATGGTCGTCGCCCGCGACCGCTACCTGGCCGAGGACGCCGCCGAGCGCATCCGCGTCGAGTACGAGCCGCTGCCCGCCGTCGTCGGGATCGAGGCGGCGACGCGGGCGGAGCACCTCGTCCACGACGACGTGCCGGGCAACGTCGGGGCCGTCCTCGTGCAGGAGACGGGGGACGCGGCGGGCGCGATCGAGTCGGCGCCGCACGTGCTGGAGTTCAGCCTGTCGATCGAGCGCAGCGCGTCGATGCCGCTGGAGGGGCGCGGCGTGTACGCGCGGTGGGACGCCGACGACGGGTCGCTGCGCGTGTACTCGTCCACGCAGGCGTCCACCAGCGTGCGGGCCGCGATCGCCGCGCGGCTCGGGCTGCCGAACGGCAAGGTCGAGGTCGTCGCCCCCGACGTCGGCGGCGGGTTCGGCGTCAAGATCGTGCACCCGTGGCCGGAGGAGATCCTCGTCCCGTGGGCGGCGCGGCTGCTGGACCGCGAGATCAAGTGGACCGAGGACCGCCGCGAGCACTTCGTCTCCGCCGCGCACGAGCGCGGCCAGCTGCAGGACGTGCGGGTCGGGTTCGACGACGCGGGCCGCGTCCTCGGGCTGGACGTGCGCATCCGGCACGACCACGGCGCCTACACCCCGTACGGGATCATCATCCCGATCGTCACGTCCACGCAGCTCCTCGGCCCGTACAAGATCGGCGCGTACCGGGCGGAGGTCGTCAGCCTCTACACCAACACCCTGATCGTCACCCCGTACCGGGGCGCGGGGCGCCCGCAGGGCGTGTTCTGCATGGAGCGGACGATGGACCGCATCGCCCGCCACCTCGGCGCCGACCGCGCCGACGTGCGCGCCGCGAACCTCATCCAGCCCGACGAGTTCCCCTACGACCAGGGCCTCACCTTCCAGGACGGCCGCCCGCTGATCTACGACTCCGGCGACTACCCGGAGCTGCTGCGCAAGGCGCGGGAGCTGATCGGCTGGGACGGGTTCGAGGCCGAGCGCGCCGCCGCCGCGTCCCGGGGCCGCCGCCTCGGCATCGGCCTCGGCGTCTACGTGGAGGGGACGGGCGTCGGCCCGTACGAGGGCGGGCACGTCGAGATCGACACGGCCGGGCGGGTGCACGTGTCGACCGGGCTGACCTCGCAGGGCCAGGGCCATGAGACGGTGTTCGCGCAGATCGCCGCCTCCGAGCTGGGCGTCCCGATCGAGGACGTGCACGTCACGACGGGCGACACGCGCCGGTTCGGGTACGCGGTCGGGACGTTCGCGTCCCGCGCCGCGGTGATGAGCGGCAACGCGATCGCGCTGGCCTGCCGGAAGGTCCGGAGCAAGGCGCTGCGCATCGCCGGCGAGGCCCTGGAGGCCGACCCGGACGACCTGGACATCACCGACGGGGTCGTGCACGTGCGCGGCGACCGGTCGGCGGCGGTCCCGCTGCGGACGGTGGCGGTGCTGTCGAACCCGCTGCGGTACGCGTTCGACGAGGAGGCCGCGGCGGCGACGCAGTTCGCGGTGGGCCGCCCGGCGACCGAGCCGCCGGTCGCGTCCGGCGACGAGCCGGGCCTGGAGGGGCGCGACTACTACTCGCCCGTCCGGTCCACGTTCGCGGCCGGGGCGCACGCCGCGATCGTGGAGGTCGACCCGGACACCGCCGAGATCGCGATCCTCCGGTACGCCGTCGTCCACGACTGCGGCCGGCTCATCAACCCGATGGTCGTCGAAGGGCAGATCCACGGCGGCGTGGCGCAGGGCATCGGCGGCGCGCTGTACGAGCGGATGGCGTACGACGAGGCGGGGCAGCTGCTGAACGCGTCCTTCATGGACTTCCTCATGCCGTACGCGACGGAGATCCCGCGCATCGAGACCGGTCATCTGGAGACGCCGTCGCCGCTGAACCCGCTCGGCATCAAGGGGGCGGGGGAGGCGGGCGTCATCCCGGTGTCGGCGGTGATCGCGTCGGCGGTGGAGGACGCGGAGGGCGTCCGCGTCGACGCGATGCCGATCTCCCCGGACGAGCTGTACACGCTGCGGGAGCGGGCCGCGGCCGATCCGTCGCTGCGCGTCCGGGAGAGCGTCCGGGCGGGCTGACGGGGCGGGCCGGCCCTTGTCCGCCGATGCCGGTCTCGGGGGCGTCGGGGTCGCCGGCTGATGCTGGCGGGACCGGCTCGGGAAGCGGGGGACCTCGGCCCCGCCAGCGTGTTGACCCTAGTGAAGGCCCCCCTCGGCCTTGGCCGTAACCGGGATTCCTCCGGGAAGGTCGGAATTCCCCCGGTGGGGCGGCCGCCGTGGGACGGGCCGCCGTGGGACGTGGGACGTGGGACGGCCGGGGCCGTCGGGCCGCGGCGGGCGGGTCAGGCGTGCGACGGCTTGTCGGGGACGTTGCCGCCGAGCGACTTCGGCAGGTAGTTCTGCACGGCGGCGGGCCGGAACCCGGCCTGCCTGATCCAGCCGAGGATCATCTTGAACTCCCCGGCCAGCCCCTTGCGGTAGTGCATCAGGATGATGTCGCCGGGCTTGAACCCCTTGCCGCCGTCGCCGCGGGCGAAGCCGTTGTACCCGACCCCCGGGCCGGACGTGCCGTTGTAGAACTCCGCCGACCACAGCAGCACCGACTTGATGCCGCATTCCTTGGCGACCTGCAGGGTGGTCTGGTTGTAGCTGCCGAACGGCGGGCGGAAGACCTCGGGCCGCCGGCCGTACTGCGCCTGGATGGCGTCCGACGCGCCGCAGATCTGCTTCTTCTGCGCCTCGGCGCTGAGCGTCGCCATGTTCGGGTGGTCGACGGTGTGGTTCTCCATCGGCGAGCCCGCGTTGCGCATCGCCCAGAAGTACTGCCCCTGCCCCTTGATGTAGGTCGAGGTCAGGAACGTCATGATCGGAACCTTCTCCTTGCGGACGAGGTCCACGAACTCCGAGTCGTAGGTGTAGCCGTCGTCGATGGTGAGGAAGACGACGCGATCCTGCGTCTCGATGTGGTTGATGACCGCGGGCAGGCCGTTGGGGGCCGGCTTCGGCATCGTCCAGGACCCGGGCTTCGGCGTCGCCCAGGTCTTGTCGCCGAGCACCGAGGCGAGCTGCGTCCGCATGGACGGTCCCGAGTCGCCGACCTGCGCGGCCACGGCGGGCCAGCCGCCCAGCGCCACGCCGAGCACTCCGGCGGCAACCATGGCGATCACGGGCGTCTTCCCTCGCATCGGCCGCGTACTCCGTTTCGGTGGGGGGTCTTCGGTTGTGGGTCCCGCATCGGTTGACGCGCCGGCCGCCGCCGGGGTTCGCGCCGGACCGGAACCTCCCGACACATTTGATCATTTGCACCGGCCTTCGGGGTGCTCTGCCCAAACATCGGCGTGTACTCGGCAGATGTTGCCGTTCGGCGCGGCGGCGGCGTTCTCTACAGTCGGGACATGCAGCTGAACGGCAGTGCCGGCGTCGCCGCGCCGCTCGACCGCGTCTGGGACGCGCTCCAGGACCCGGCCGTCCTGGCCAGGACGATCCCCGGGTGCAGCTCCCTGGAGGAGACCGGCCCGAACACCTACCGGATGACGGTCACCGCGGGCGTCGCCTCGATCCAGGGCACCTACGTGGGCCAGGTGGAACTCGCCGACCCGGACCCGCCGCGATCGTTCGTGCTGAAGGCGCGCGGCCAGGGCGCGCCGGGCACGGTGGACGCGACCGTCCGCGTCCGGCTGTCGGACGGCGGCGGCGCGACCCGCATCGACTACGACGCCGACGCGGTCGTCGGCGGGATGGTCGGCGGGGTCGGGCAGCGGATGCTGGGCAGCGTCGCCAAGCGCACCGCCGGGGAGTTCTTCGCCGCGGTCGAACGCGACCTGTGCGCCCGCACCGCGGCGGTAGCGCCCGCCGAGCCCGCGGCCGCGGCGGAGCCCGCGCCGCCCGCCGTCCCGGCGGGCGGCGGCGCGGTCTACCCGGGACGCGCCGCGGCCCCGCCGGGCCCCTCGTCCGCGGCGCCGCCGATGGTGGCGGCGTTCGTCTCCGGCGGCGTCGTCGCGCTCGCCGGCGTCGCGCTCGGCTACCTGCTCGGCCGCCGCGCCCGGCGGTCCGGCTGAGTCACGTCCGCGCCGCCCGCGCCGCCCCCCGGCGGCGCCGGTGCGGACCGGGCCGGCCGATGGGCAGCGCCGTGAACCTCGCCGCGAACCTCGCCGGGATGAGCGACGTGCATCGGCGGCGGGCATCCGGGCGGGTCCTCACCCGCGGGTCGCCCGCCCGGATCGTCCGCCGGTGCCTCCCGGCGGAGGCGAGGGGTCAGCCGACCGCGACCAGGTCGACGACGAAGATGAGCGTCTCGCCGGGCTTGATCGCGGGGCTCGGGCTGCGGTCGCCGTAGGCGAGGTGCGGCGGGATGACGAGCTTGCGCCGGCCGCCGACCTTCATGCCCTGGATGCCCATGTCCCAGCCCTTGATGACGCGGCCGGTGCCGAGCTGGAAGTCGAGCGTGGAGCCGCGGTTCCAGGACGCGTCGAACTCCTCGCCGGTGGACCACGACACGCCCACGTAGTGCATCGACACGTGCGACCCCTTGGCCGCCTCGGGGCCGTCGCCCTCGGTGATGTCGGTGATGTCGAGGTACTCGGGCGGCCGTCCCTCGGGGAAGTCGATCTCGGGGCGTTCAAGCGCCATGGAAGGGCTCCAGCTATGTCGTGACGGTTCGTCTGTCGGGAACGTCTGTCGGGAAAAGGCTCAGCCTAGCCCTATGCGCTCTCACCAAAGAACGACGCGCCCGTTGTCACATTGCGACGGTTTCGCAGGTGGCCGCCGTCCGGTAGACCCTTCACCATGGCGAGGCGGCTGCGGATCGGCATCGACACGGGCGGGACGTTCACCGACGTCGTCGCGCTGGACGAGCACGGCGCGCTCGTCACCACCAAGACCCCGTCGACGCCCGCCGACCCGGCGGAGGGGTTCGCGAACGGGGTCGGCAAGGTGCTCGGCCTGCTCGGCGCCGGACCGGACGACGTCGCGGCGCTGTCGCACGGCACGACGGTCGCGACGAACCGGCTCCTCGAAGACCGGATCGACGACCTCGGGTTCATCACCACCGAGGGGTTCGAGTCGATCCTGGAGATCGCGCGGCAGAGCGTCCCGGACGGGTACGGCAACAGCTACTTCTGGGTGAAGCCGCCCCGGATCGTCCCCGTGCACCGGGTGCGGACGGTCGGCGGGCGGCTCGACCACACCGGCGCCGAGATCCGCCCGTTCGACGAGGAGTCCGCGGTGGCGGCGGCCCGCTGGTTCCGCGAGCGGGGCATCCGCGCGATCGGGGTGTGCTTCCTGCACTCCTACGCCGACCCGTCCCACGAGCTGGCGATGCGGGACGTGCTGCGCCGCGAGCACCCCGGCGCCGTCGTGTCGCTGTCGTGCGAGGTGCTGCGCGAGTACCGCGAGTACGAGCGGTCGGTGACGACGCTGGTGGACGCCGCCGTGAAGCCCGCGATGAACGGCTACCTCGCGCGGATCGCCGAGCGCGTCGCGACCCGGCTGCTGGTGATGAAGAGCAACGGCGGCGTCCTGTCGGCGGAGGAGGTCGCGCGGCAGCCGATCACGACCGTCCTGTCGGGCCCGGCGGCGGGGGCGCTGGGCGCGGCGTTCGTCGTCTCGCACAGCGGCCACGGCTCCGTCGTCACGCTGGACGGCGGCGGGACGTCCACGGACGTCGCGGTCGTCCTGGACGGCGAGCCCACCCTCACCACCGAGGGCTCGATCGGCCGGCACCCCGTCAAGATCCCGATGATCGACATCGTGACCGTCGGCGCGGGCGGCGGCTCGGTCGCGTGGCGCTCGCCCGAGGGCGCGCTGAAGGTCGGCCCGCGCAGCGCGGGCGCCGACCCGGGTCCGCTCTGCTACGGGCGCGGCGGCGCCGAGGTGACGGTGACCGACGCGCACGCCGTCCTCGGCCGCATCCCGCCGCACCTGCTCGGCGGCGAGGTGCCGCTGGACGTGGCGGCGGCCCGGCGCGGCCTCGACGCGCTCGCCGGCGATCTCGGCCTGCCGGTCGAACGGGCCGCCGCGGGGATCCTGGAGATCTCCGCGTGGAACCAGGCCAACGCGATCCGGCAGATCACGGTGAAGCGGGGCCTGGACGTCCGCGACTACCCGCTCGTCGCGTTCGGCGGCTCCGGGCCGCTGCTCGCCTGCCGGCTCCTCGACGTGCTCGGCCTGCCGGCGGCCGTCGTCCCGGAGAACCCGGGCAACCTGTCGGCGTTCGGGCTGCTCACCGTGGACGTGAAGAACGACTACGTCCGGACGCGGGTCGTCCGCGACGCCGAACTCGACCCGGCGCTCCTCGCCGAGGTCTACGCCGACCTCGAAGGCGAGGCCGCCCGCGCGCTCGCCCGCGAGGGGTTCCCGGAGGGGCGGCGCCGCTTCGCCCGCTCCGCCGACCTGCGCTACTGCGGCCAGGCGTTCGAGGTCCGCGTGCCCGCCCCGGCCGGGCCGCCCGGCGAGGCGTTCCGCGCGGAGGTCGTCCGCCGGTTCCACGACGCGCACGAGGCCCTCTACGGCTACTGCTACCGGGACGACCCGCGCCATCCGGTGGAGTGGGTGAACCTGCGCGTCTCCGGCATCGGCCCGATCGACCGCCCGCGCCTGGCGGAGCGCCCGCGCGGCGACGGCGACCCGTCCCGCGCCCGCGCCGGCGCCCGCCGCGTCTACTTCGACGCCTGGGAGGAGACGGCGATCTACCGGCGGGAGAAGCTCGCCCCCGGCGACGCGATCGAGGGCCCGGCCGTCATCGAGGAGTTCGGCTCCACCCTGCCTCTCCACCCCGGCTTCACCGCGCGGCTCGACGGCTACGGCAACCTGGTGGTGACACGGTGATCGACCCGATCCTCCTGGAGATCGTCGAGGGGACGCTCGCCTCGGTGGAGCGCGAGGTCGAGACGGCCATCGCCCGCACCGCCCGGTCCCCGATGATCCGGGACGCGCACGACTTCCGCGCCGGCGTCCACGACCGCCGCCTGCGCAAGCTGACCGGCCGCTCCTACTCGGCGCTCGTCCAGCCGGTCGCGCGCGACTTCCCGCCGGAGACGATGCGCCCCGGCGACGTGTTCTTCCACAACGACGTGTACCTGTCGGAAGGCGGCATCGGCCACCTGCCCGACCTGTGCGTCACCGTCCCGGTGTTCCACCGGGACGAGGTGGTCGCGTTCGTCCAGGCGTTCGGCCACCACGACGACATCGGCGGCGCCGTCCCCGGCTCGATGCCGAGCCACGCCCGCAGCGCGTTCGAGGAGGGCCTGATGGTCCCGCCGATCAAGCTGTGGGACCGGGGCGTCCCGAACGAGGCGGCCCTGACGATCATGACCCGCAACTCGCGGATGCCCGACTCCCTCGCCGGCGACCTGGACGCCGAGTGCTCGGCCTGCCTGATGGGCGCCCGCCGCCTCGGCGACCTGTTCGCCCGCTACGGCCGCGCCGACGTCGAGGCGTGCTTCGACGCGATCATCGACCGCACCACCGAGACGTTCCGCCGCGAACTGCTCGCCAAGATCCCCGACGGCACGTTCACGTGGGAGGACTACGCCGAGCACGACGGGGTGGACCCGCCCCGCCTGCACGCGCAGCGCATCACGCTGACCGTGGACAAGTCCGCCGCGGTGCCCCTGGTCATCGACTTCACCGGCACATCGCCCCAGGCCAAGGGCCCCATCAACCACGCGGGCGACTACGCCGACGGCGTGTTCCTGAAGAAGTGGCTGGCCCCCGTCCTGCGGAACCTGGCCGACACCCCGGAGCGGGCCGCCGAACTCGACGTCAACGAGGGCGTCGTCCCGCTCATGGAGATGCGCTTCCCGGAGAAGGGCACGCTCCTCACGCCGGTCTTCCCGGCCCCGACCAACGCCCGCACCTTCGTCATCCTGCGGCTCCTGGGCGTCCTGGCGGGCGTCCTCGCCAAGGCCACGAACGGCCGGATGCCCGCCGACCAGGAGACGATCCGCTACACGGGCGTGTACGGCGAGGACGACCGCGGCCCGTACCTGATGCGCGAGGTGCTCGGCGGCGGCTCCGGCGGCCGCTACTACGCCGACGGGGAGGACGCCATCCACGTCGTCCCCGACTCCCGCAACATCCCCGCCGAGTTCGCCGAGGCCCGCTGGCCGTTCATCGTGGAGCGCCTCGGCCTCGCCGTCGACTCCGGCGGCCCGGGGGAGTTCCGGGGCGGCCTCGGCTACGACAAGCACATCCGGATGCTCCGCGACGCCCGCTACATGTCGATCGCCGACCGCTCCATCCTGTCGTGCTGGGGCGTCAACGGCGGCCGCGCGGGACGCCCCTTCCGCGTCGACATCGACGGCGAGGAGATGGAGGGCCTGGTCGACGACCATCCGGTCAAGGCGGGCCAGACCATCCGCATCCGCACGACGGGGGGCGGCGGCTGGGGCGACCCGCTGAACCGCGACCCGTCCCGGGTGGCCGACGACGTCCGCGACGGCAAGGTCTCCGTCGAAGGCGCCCGCGGGGACTACGGCGTGGTCCTCACCGGCGGCGCCGTGGACGAGGAGGCGACGGCGACCCTGCGCGCCCGGCTGCGCGCCGAACGCGGCCCCGTCCCCTTCTTCGACAGGGGCCCCGGCTACCCCCAACTCTCCGGCGGCCGCTCCCACGCCGATGTCGACGCCCTGGAGCGGGCGTCAGGCGCAGCGCACCGCGAGTCCGGGGTAGTCGACGACGAACCCTGAGCCGTCGTAGACCAGGAGTGCGGTGAAGCCGAAGGCGGGGGCCGCATAGTCGTAGCGCTGCCGCCCCGGACCGCCGGCGACCCGCGCGTAGGTCTGCTCCAGACGCCCGACGGCCAGGTCGGCGGCCCGCACGTAGACGGCCGGCGCGTCGGCGGCCGCCCCCTCGGCGAGGCCCAGCCGGTGCACGGGCAGCGCGTTCGTCATGGCCGACGACTCCAGGTCGACATCGAGGCAGCCGTCAAGTCCGGGGTCGGGCCTGCCGTTCACCAGCCATCGTCCATCGGCCTGCTCGAGCGTCACCTCGCCGGGGCCGCCGTCGAGCAGATGCGAGATCCGGGCCGTGCGCGTACGCCACCGCTCATCGACCTGGATCACGTAGCGGACGGCCCAGGCCACACCGTCCTCGACCGCCGCGGTGGTGCCGTGCAGCCGCCACCCGTCGCGCAGGGAGGACACCTGGAGGACTTCGAACCCGTCACGGGCGTCCAGGTGCCGCCAGGCGGCCGTCTCCGGAGGCTTGTCGAAGGCCGTGCCCGCCATTGTCAGGGATGCAGGGTGGGACGGTAGATGAGTTCCTGGATGCCGCCGTCCAGCGTGCGGTGCTCGATCAGTTCGAGGTCGAAGTCGGGCGCGCCCCCGAAGACGGGGTCCAGCCCTGTCCGGCCGGTGATGACGGGGAAGAGCGTCACCTGGACGCGGTCGACCAGGCCGGCGGCCATCAGCGCCCGGTTCATGGACAGGCTGCCGTGCGAGCGCAGCGGCACCTTGGACTCCTCCTTGAGCCGGGCGACGACGTCGACGGCGTCGCCGGCGGCGACTTCCGCGTCCAGCGAGGCGAGGGGGCGGGACAGGGTGGTCGACACCACCGTCGCGGGAAGGTCCCGCATCCGGGTGACCCAGGGGTCCCGCACATCGGAGTCCTCGGTGCTCGACGCCAGCATCTGGGCGAACATCCGATAGGTGTTGGCGCCGAAGACCATCCGCTGGTCCTCGCTGTACTGGGCGAGGCGGCGGTCGAGCAGCTCGGGGCCCTGCTTGCCCCAGTAGCCGGTCCAGTCGCCGCCGGCGGCGCCGAAGCCGTCGAGGCTGGAGAAGACGTCGAACGTGTAGGTGGCGGTCATGATGCCCTCCTGGCGGCCTGCGGCCGATCGCGTGTCAGAGATACGGACTGCCGAGCACGGCCCGACTAATCGACGTGCGGCCCCCGGGATCCGGCGAGCGAGGCGTTGTGACTGGAGTCTCGGCGAAGGCACTCGGCCGCCGCCGTCCATTCGCCTTCGCTTTAGAGCATGCACGCCGTCCGCCGAGCCGGCCATTAGCCGCAGCGCACACCCCTTTAGCCCCCGCGCACTGCGCACCGGCCTGACGACCAGGGGCGATGCGGACTCCCGATCCCGCACAAGCAGGCCGTCGTCACAAACGGCGCACCGCCGAAGGCGGCGACCACACCCCGCCGCAATGGCGGAAGCCGGGTCGCCGGTGGAAGCGCCGCCCGGCGCCCAGCCCCGCCTCGGCGGCCTCACCGTTCGGGTTCGCGCCGGCGGCGAGCTCGGCGAAGACGCGGTCGGGGAGCGGAACATCAGCGACGCGCGCCGCCCCTCGACCGCGAACGAGGCCGCCGGCGGGGCATGAAACACGCCGACCGGGGGACAAATCCCCGCCGAGACGACCGGCTGCGCCACGCGAGGCCGGCCGTCGACGGCACTGTAAGGAGAAGAGGCCGGAATGACCGTCCCCCAGCAACGACCGGCTGAACCTGAGACCACCCCCTCGGCCGACCGCGCGCACCGGATCCGCCGGTCCCTGGAGCGGCTCATCGGCGTCGCCGCGACGGAGGGCAACGCCGTGACCCCTCTGATCAACGGCGACGAGATATTCCCCGCGATGCTGGACGAGATCGCCGGAGCACGCCACACCATCGACATGATGACCTACGTGTACTGGCGCGGGGACATCGCTCGCCGGTTCGCCGACGCGCTCTCGGACCGTGCGCGCGCCGGCCTGCGGGTCCGCCTGCTCCTGGACGGCATCGGCAGCTGGCAGATCGAAAAGGATCTACTGGACCAGATGGACCAGGCGGGCGTCACGGTCAGATGGTTCCGCAAGCCCGTCACCCGCTCGCCGTTCAAGCAGAACCACCGCTGCCACCGCAAAGTGCTGGTCGTGGACGAGAAGACGGCGTTCACCGGTGGAGTCGGCATCGCCGAGGAATGGTGCGGCGACGCCCGCAACGAGAACGAGTGGCGCGACAGCCACTTCCGCGTGCGCGGACCCGCGGTGGACGGCATCGCGGCCGCGTTCGCGCAGAACTGGGCCGAGGTCGACGACGCGCTGTTCGACGACCGCGACCGCTTCGGCGTCCACGAACCCGCCGGTGACGCCGTGGTGCAGGTGGTGCGGGGCTCGGCCAGCCTCGGCTGGCAGGACATGCAGACCCTCTTCAGGGTGGTCCTCCAACTGGCGGAGCAGCGGCTACGGGTGGCCACCGCCTACTTCGCCCCCGACTCCTACTTCGTCGACCTGCTGTGCGAAACGGTCGGCCGCGGCGTAGAGGTGGAACTGCTCCTACCAGGCCCGCACGCCGACAAGCGAGTGAGCCGCCTGGCGAGCCAGCGCCACTACGAGACGCTCCTGGGCTGCGGCGTGCGCATCTACCAGTACCAGCCGTCCATGCTGCACACCAAGACCATCACCATGGACGGAAAGGTCTCCCTGCTCGGCTCGACGAACTTCAACCGGCGATCCCTCGACCACGACGAGGAGGTCATGCTCGCCGTCATCGACGAAGACCTGACCGCGACACTGGACGCCCAGTTCGACGCGGACCTGACCCGCAGCGAACAGATAGATCCCAAGCGCTGGACACGCCGCCCCCTGACCCAACGCGCCAAAGAACTCGCGATCACCCCGATCCGCCGCTTCCTCTAGGCGGTGCCGTCCCGCTCCAGGATGGAGTAGCGCTGCCAGAGCGTGAAGTCGTGCTCATGCAGGAAGTCGATGCGCAAGCCTGCGGTGGCCAATGCCGTGACCACTTCGCCCAACCCATGGGCGAACTCGATTGAGCGGGTGTGCTGGACGGGGGCCTGCGGGTCGGCGTAGCTGCCGACGTCGGGCTCGTCCCAGATCTGGGGTCCCTCAGCGAAGTAGTCGTAGGTGACCGTGCGGCCTTCTTCGTCGTCGAGGGTGTCGGCGAAGGGGTGGAACTCCGCGAGGTAGAGGAACCCGCCCGGACGCAGGAGCGATGTGACGACCTCGGCCCATCGGCCGACGTCGGGAAGCCAGCACAGGGCACCGAGGCCCGTGTAGACGATGTCGTACGTTTCGCCGAGGACAGCGGGTGCGTCATACACGTCTGCGGCGACGAAGCGGGACGGTAGCCGTGTCTCGTCCGCCAGCGCGCGGGCCGCCTCGATGGCCTTCTCAGAGAAGTCCAAGCCGGTCACCCGCGCACCGCGTCGAGCCCAGGAGAGGGTATCGAGGCCGAAGTGGCACTGAAGGTGGACCAGTTGAAGCCCGGCGACGTCCCCCACTTCGGCCAACTCGAAGTCGCGCAGGGCGAGACCACCGGCTTTGAAGCCCGCGACGTCATAGAAGTCGCTGGCAACGTGGATGGGCACCCGTTCGTCCCAGAGCGCCTTGTTGACCGCGATGTGGTCGGTGCCGGCCATGGCCCGAGCGTAGACCCGTGATCAAGCTGCCTGCGCCGGGGGAGGCTCGGCCTCCCCGGGCGGGCTGACTCCGGGTGGGTGCACCCGGTAGGTGTAGCGGCCGTCTTCTTCCCTTGTGATGCGGAGCCGCTCCGGGTTTGCGTGCTTGTAGCGGTTGTGCCATCCGCAGCACAGGGCGAGCCGGTCGATGTCGGTGGGGGAGCCCAGGGCCCAGCCGCTGACGTGGTCGACTTCGCACAACGTCCCGGGGACTTCGCAGTCCTGCACCGCACAGGTCGGGTAGAGGGTCTCCAGGACTCGGCGTTGCGGGCCGGTCGCGAACCGGACCCTGTGACCGAGGTAGAGGGGTGTGTGGCCGCGTCCCAGCAGCAGGGGTGAGACGCCCGCGCTGAGCGCGATGCGGCGGGCCTGCGCGGCGGGGATCGGGGTGCCGTCGGTGAGGCGCGCGGGGGCCTGGCCACCGGTGAGGGTGTCGAGGTCGCAGATGACGGTGACCTTGGTGGCGCGGTGGCCGCCGGACAGGACGGAGCTGAGTGCGGCGGCCGTGCGTTCGGACAGGTCGCGGCGGTCGTCGGTGCCCGCGGGCTTGGCCAGGGGGCCGAGCGCGCCTTCCCAGATGGCGGCGTCTTCGGCGTTCAGCCAGCCCTTGATGTAGCGGCCGCCGTCAAGCGAACGCGTCGAGTCGATCCAGGACCGCTCGTAGCCGCGCCGGGTGTCGGGGTCGGCGTGCTCAGTGCCGTCGCGCTCGGCGATGACGTCACGGATGCGCTTGCCGAAGGAGGCGACCTTTCCGGCCGAGAAGCCCCGGTCGACCATGTCCAAGAGGATGCCTTGGGCGGCGGCGCAATCGTCGTCGTCCAGCCGGGTGACCGCGCCGGCGATCGTGGCGGCATAGCCGAGGGACAACTCGCCGCGGGCCCAGCGGGCGGTGACCTCGGTGAGGCGGTGCCGCTGCCGCGCCAATGCCAGCCGCTCCTTGGCGCGGGACTCGCGCATCCCGAGCCGGGACCGCAGCCACGCACGCGTGGAAGGAAACCCCCAACGCTGCACTTCCCGGCCCGCATCCAGAACGCCGACGAACCCAGTGAGGGCGGCCTCCTGCATGTCACCGGCGGTGGCGAGCGTATCCGCGAGTTCCATACAGGCCGCAGCCGATTCCGGTGGGTTGCGACGAGCGAGTTCAGCCGCGATCGCCGACGCGGCGTTCACCAATTCCATGGTGGACGCCGTATCGAGGTCGAGCGCAACTGAGCTCATATCCAAATACTACCTGATCGACGGCACATTTGCGTCCCGACGACGAATATCAAGAATATGATCTGAGGCCGAATCGCCAATCTGGCAAACACTCAAAAAAGTGCTCGAATCGGGCATTCGTTAATACGGTGTGCGGCGGCTCCCGCCTGGACGGGTGGGGGCGGCGCGTCGGGCAGAGGGCAGGCGGAGCCTGCCCGACGAAAGCTGCACTCAGGGGCCGCAGAGGCTCCGAAGTCAAGGGTGGCCGGAGGCCATCGCGAAGCGACGCGAAGCGCCCTTGACTTTGGAGGGGCGGCCCCGTACGCAGCGCCGCCCCCACCACAATTCGGCGAACTCGATACTTCGCTCAGAGAACGCGCATGGAATCCAGAACGGAAATTACAGACGCGGGTCCGTAGAACATCAGAACAACGAACTCCGGCTCCGCTATCCCCATACACGCGAGACTCCGATGACGTGTGAACCCGGATACGCACGAACACCTCAAGCCCGGCGCGCGGAGGTCACAACATCTCTGTAGACCCGGTGAAACCTCTACGTACCCGGTAAAGCCTTATAGGGTGAAGAAGCGGTGCTGGGTGAATGTGGTGCCGTCCACCAGCAGGTCGGCGCGTCCGCGCGTCCCGTCGGCGGTGAAGTGGGCCTGTTCGCGGACGGCCCAGGCGTCCCAGGCGTCCGCGTAGGCGAGGCCGTCGCGATCGAGAGCCCGGGCGCGGCGCAGGTCGTGGGGGGCGTCGATCCAGATTCGGTAGGCGGCGGGCGACCCGCCCCAGGCCGCGCCGACGCCTTCGGTGATGAGGACGGGCGGCGGCGGGATCTCCTCTTCCGGGCCGTAGACGTCATGGCGCCAGTCGTAGCGGCGGAGTACAGCCGGCCGTCCCTCGCGGAGCGGGTCGAGAACGGTCGCACGCAGAGGCTCCCACCAGGTCAGCGGGTCGGCATCCCACGGCACCCGGAAATCGTCCGAGCGGATGACGGGCGCGCCGACCAGCACCTCGGCCAGGTGGCCGGCGAACGTCGACTTGCCGGCGCCGCTCGGCCCGTCCACGGCGACCAGCCGCGCCGGGCCGCACGACGGCGGCAGCGCCAGCAGGCGGGCCGCGAGCGCGGAGTAGGTCTGGGTGGTGTGCGGCACGGACGGCATACTTCCAGGTGCCCCACCCGCGAAGGAGGACGTCCTTGCCCGGACCGCTCGAAGGCGTCGTGATCGTCGATCTCAGCCGCGTGGTCGCGGGCCCGCAGGCCACCATGACGCTCGCCGACCTCGGCGCCAGGGTCATCAAGGTCGAGCAGCCGGGCGGCGGGGACGAGACCCGCGGCTGGGGCCCGCCGTTCGCGGGGGACGACCAGGTCAGCACCTACTACCTGTCGATCAACCGGAACAAGGAGTCGATCACCCTCGATCTGAAGGCCGAGGAGGGCAGGCGCACGCTGACCCGGCTCGTCCGGCACGCCGACGTGCTCGTGGAGAACTTCCGCCCGGGCGTCCTCGACCGGCTCGGCTTCCCGGTGGAGCGGCTGCACGAGCTGAACCCCGGCCTGGTCGTCCTGTCCATCACCGGGTTCGGCCACGACGGACCGGAGGGCGGACGCCCCGGGTACGACGCGATCGTCCAGGGCGAGGCGGGGATCATGAGCGTGACCGGCCCGCCGGGCACGCCCAGCAAGGTGGGGCTGTCCATCGCCGACATCCTCGCGGCGCACAACGGCGTCACCGGCGTCCTCGCCGCCCTCTACGAGCGGGACCGGACCGGGCGCGGGACGGTCGTCCGCACGTCGCTGCTCGCCTCGGTCGTCGGCGCCCACATGTTCCAGGGGACGCGCTGGACCGTCGCCCGCGACGTCCCCGAGTCGGTCGGCAACGATCATCCGTCGATCGCGCCGTACGGGACGTTCCGCTGCAAGGACGGGCAGATCCAGATAGGCGTCGCCAACCAGAACCTCTGGCGCAGGTTCGCGCCGATCGTGGGCCTCGATCCCGACGACGCCCGCTATGCGACGATCCCGGACCGCGCGGCACGGCGGCCGGAGCTGACGTCCGACATCGAGCGCGTCCTCCAGGGAGACACGCGCGAAGCCTGGCTCGCACGCCTGGACGAGGCGGGGATCCCCGCCGGGGCCATCCGGTCGATCGACGAGGTGTACGAGTGGGAGCAGACGCGCTCGCAGGGCCTCGTCATCGAGGTCGACCATCCTCAGCTCGGCCGGATCGAGCTGCCGGGGCCGCCGCTGCGCTTCGACGGCGCGGCGCCGCGCGAGCACACCGCGCCGCCGCTGCTCGGCGAGCACAATGACGCGGTACTGGCCTGGCTGGACGCCCTGGACGGTCTGGACGAGAACCACGGCGAGGACAAGAACCACGACGAGCCTGAGAACCACGACGAGCCCGAGAACCACGCCGAGACCGACAAGCAGAACGAGACCGACAAGAACGAGACCGACGAGACCGACATGGAGAGGGGCGAGTGATGGACCTGCTCGGCGAGAACGGCGGCCCGGTCCGGATCGCGGACCGCGAGCTTCCGCGCGACGAGCTGCTCGGCTGGGCGTCCGCCGTCGCCGCGGAGATCGCGGGCGCGGACGCCGTCGCCGTGCACGCCACGGCGTCCCTGGAGACGGTCGCGGCGGTCGTCGGCGGCGTCCTCGCGGGCGTCCCCGTGGTCCCGCTGCCGCCCGACTCGGGCCCGGCCGAGCGCGCCCACATCCTCGGCGACTCGGGCGCGAGCCTGCTCCTCGCCGCCGGCGACGCCAAGCCCGTGGAGGGCGAGCCGCCCCTCGTGCCGGTCGACGCGCTGCCGCACGACGGGAGCGGCGGCGCCGCCGCCCCGTCCGACGCGACCGCGCTGATCCTCTACACGAGCGGCACGACGGGCGCGCCGAAGGGCGTCCTCATCTCGCGCGGCGCGATCGCCGCCGGGCTGGACGCGCTCGCCGAAGCGTGGGCCTGGACGCCCGACGACGTCCTCGTCCACGGGCTGCCCCTGTTCCACGTGCACGGGCTCGTGCTCGGCGTCCTCGGGGCGCTCCGCACCGGGTCGCCGCTCGTCCACACGGGCCGCCCCAAACCCGAGCGGTACGCGGCGGCCGCGCAGAACGACGGCGGCAGCCTCTTCTTCGGCGTCCCCACCGTCTGGTCGCGGACGGCGGCGGATCCGGGCACCGCGCAGGCCCTCCGCGGCGCGCGGCTGCTCGTCTCCGGCAGCGCACCGCTCCCCGTGCCGGTGTTCGAGCGCCTCTCCGAGCTGACCGGGCACCGTCCCGTCGAGCGCTACGGCATGACGGAGACCCTCATCACGGTCAGCGCGCGCGCCGACGGCGACAGGCGGCCCGGCTATGTCGGCACCCCGCTGCCGGGCGTCGAGACGCGCCTCGCCGCCGAGGACGGCGCGCCCGTTCCGCCGGACGGGGAGACGCCCGGCGAGCTGCACGTCCGCGCCCCGCTCCTCTTCAAGGGCTACCTCAACCGCCCGGAGGCCACGGCCGCGTCGTTCGCGCCGGACGGCTGGTTCCGCACCGGCGACATCGCCACGATCGGGCCGGACGGCTGGCACCGCATCGTGGGCCGCGCGTCCACCGACCTCATCAAGAGCGGCGGCTACCGGATCGGCGCCGGCGAGATCGAGAACGCGCTGCTCGCCCACCCCGCGGTCAGCGAGGCCGCCGTCGTCGGCACGCCGCACGACGACCTCGGCGAGCAGGTCACCGCCTATGTCGTCGCGGACGGCGTCGCCGGAGACCAGCTGATCGACTTCGTCGCCGAGCGCCTGTCGGTGCACAAGCGGCCCCGTGTCGTCCACCTGGTCGACTCGCTGCCGCGCAACGCCATGGGCAAGGTCGTCAAGACCCGCTTGAACGAACTCTGAGCCGCCACCCGCCAGCCACCCGACGGCAGACAGCAGGCAGCAGGCAGCAGGCAGCAGCCGGCATACAGCCGCCGGTGGCCCTCACAACGCTAGGGCAGCAGTTCCGCCAGCACGGGCCGGACGAGATCTCGCGCGAACGACTCCGGGACGTCCGGCCCGTCCTCGCCCTCCGCGAAGTACATCAGGAACCCCTGCTGGAAGCAGGCGCCCATCAGCAGCGCCGCCACCGCGGCCGTGTCGGCTCCGGCGGCGACACGGCCGAGGTCGCGCTCGGCGTCCAGGTACCGGGTCAGCGCGCGCACCGGCTCCTGCGGGCCGGCCCCGTACTTGCGCAGCGACTCGCGGGTCGCGTTCATCAGCCGGGGCTGCGCCGCCATCGACGCCATCATCGGGAACGTCAGCCGGTAGAAGCGCATCCCGCCGTGGACGACCGCGACGAGGTTGGCCTCCACCGTCTCCTTGCCGGGGACGCCCATCGAGGTGAACGGCGGCATCCGCTCCTTCAGCACGCTCAGCATCAGCTCCTCCTTGTCGCGGAAGTGCTTGTAGAGCAGCGCCTCGGAGTAGCCGGCCGCCTTCGCGATCTCCTTGGTGGTGGCGCGGGCGACGCCGTGCCGCCGCATGATGTCCGCCGCGGCGTCGAGGATCCGTTCCCGCGCGCTCAATGAGGCCCCCTTGACAGGTGAGTGAACGCTTACCAGGATAGGGGTTAGTAAATACTCACTCACCCATCGTTCATCAGGGGGAACCGATGAGGCTCACGATCTTCGGGGCGACCGGCGGGACCGGCGTCCTGACCGTCCGGCGGGCGCTGGACGCCGGGCACGAGGTGACCGCCGTCGTCCGCGACACGGCGCGCCTCCCGTCCGACCTGCGCGCGTGCGCCGACGTCGTCCAGGCCGACGTCATGGACCCGGCCGCGATCGAGGAGGCGGTCAAGGGCCGCGACGCCGTCCTGTCCGCCCTCGGCACCCGCGAGGGCCGCGCGCCCACCACCGTCTGCGCGGACGGCACGCGCAGCATCACCACCGCGATGACCGCCGCCGGCGCCGACCGGTTCGTCCTGGTCAGCGCATCCGGCCTGCACGCCGGACCGGGCGACGACCCGTTCACCCGCTTCGTCGTCAAGCCGCTGATCCTGCAGCCGCTCCTCAGGCACGCGTTCGCCGACATGCGCGCCGCCGAGGACATCACCCGCGGCTCCGGCCTGCACTGGACGATCGTCCGCCCGCCGCGGCTCACGAACGGGCCCGGCAACGGCCGCTACCGCAAGGCCGTCGACCGGAACGTCCTCGGCGGCGCCTCCATCGCCCGCGCCGACCTGGCCTCGGCCCTCCTCGACGTCGCGGACGACCCGTCCGCCATCGGGCACGTCATCAGCGTCTCGGGCTGAGGAACCGGACGAAAGGAGCCGAGCGACGACGCACGCCCCTGCAGGCCGCCCCGCCGAATCACCAGCCTGAAGGCATGGAGACCCGGCCATCGGCGGCAGCATCGGCATCGGGCGCCAACGGCCGCCGCCGGCTCCGCGACGACCCCGAGGCCATGGCCGGCCTCCCGCTCAAGAGCGCGGCGGGGCGGCCACCCGCGCTCTTCGGCCGGCTCGGGCTCGGTCGGCAGCATGCTCTACGGCATCGGCAGTGCGCTCCTCAGCATCGGCAGCGCGCTCCTCGGCACCCTCGGCACCCGCAGCGCTCCCCGGGGCGCACGGGCGCGCCGGGATCGGGGGCCTAGTCTTGTGGCGTGAGTGAGCCACTTGTCGAGCGCATGCGGGAATTCGGCGAGACGATCTTCGCCGAGATGTCGGCTCTGGCGGTCCGGACCGGGTCCATCAATCTGGGCCAGGGCTTCCCGGACGAGCCGGGCCCCGCGGGCGTGCTGGACGCGGCGGTGGACGCGATCCGCTCCGGCGCGAACCAGTATCCGCCCGGCCCCGGGCTGCCCGAGCTTCGTGAGGCCGTGGCGGTGCAGCGGCTGGGGCGGTACGGGCTGTCGTACGACCCGGCGACCGAGGTGTACGTGACGGTCGGCGCCACCGAGGGCATCGCCGCGTCCGTGCTCGCGCTCACCGGGCCGGGCGACGAGGTGATCGTCTTCGAGCCGTACTACGACTCCTACGCCGCCGTGATCGCGCTGGCCGGGGCCGTCCGCAAGCCCGTCATGCTGCGCCCCGTCGAAGGGCGGTTCACGTTCGACCCGGACGAGCTGCGCGCGGCGGCCGGCCCCCGCACGCGGGCGATCCTGGTGAACTCGCCGCACAACCCCGCCGGCACCGTGTTCACGCGCGGCGAGCTGGAGGCCATCGCGGACGTGTGCCGCGAGCACGACCTGGTGGCGATCACCGACGAGGTGTACGAGTACCTCACTTTCGACGAGACCGAGCACATTCCGCTGGCGACTCTTGACGGGATGCGGGAGCGGACGGTGTCGGTGTCGTCCGCCGGCAAGTCGTTCTCCGTCACCGGGTGGAAGACGGGCTGGGTCACCGCGCCCGCCCCGTATGTCCGGGCCGTCCAGACGGTGAAGCAGTTCCTCACGTACGCGGTCAGCGCCCCCTACCAGCAGGCCGCCGCCTATGCGCTGCGCAACGAGATCCCGTGGGTGGAGGAGCTGCGCAAGTCGCTCCAGGCCAAGCGCGACCGCCTCATCACCGGGCTGGAGGCCGCGGGGTTCACCGCCTACCGGCCGCAGGGGACGTACTTCGTGCAGGCCGACATCCGGCCGCTCGGGTTCACCGACGGCATGGAACTGGCCCGCGCGCTGCCGGAGAAGGCGGGCGTCGTCGCGATCCCGACGCAGGTGTTCTACGACCACGCCGAGGCGGGCGCCCACTTCGTCCGGTTCGCGTTCTGCAAGAAGGACGAGGTCATCGACGAGGCCGTGGAACGCCTCACCCGCCTCCACTGAGAGGCCCCCCGCCCGTGGGGCGTCCCGCCCGTGGAGCGCCCCGCCCGTGGGGCGTCCCGCCCGTGGAGCGCCTCGCCCCTCCCGTGGAGCGCCCCGCCCGTGGGGCGTCCCGCCCGTGGAGCGCCTCGCCCCTCCCGTGGAGCGCCCCGCCCGTGGAGCGCCCCGTCTTGAGCGGCCGTCTGGAGCGGCCCGTCCGTGGGGCGTCCCGCTCGCGGAGCGCCTCGCCCCGCTCGCGGAGCGCCCCGCCGCGCTCGGTGCGCGTCCCCTAGAAGTTGCCGAAGAAGCGGCGCTCATTGGGCGGATTTCGCCCGTGAGCGCCGCTTTCGCGCGGGTTACCGTCCCTCCCGTGACCTGGAACGACGGGGGATCGCTCAGCGGCGAGCGGATCCTGATCGCGCTCGGCGGCAACGCCATGACCGCCCCGGACGGCAGCGCCGCGCCGGACGCGCAGGCGGCGGCGATCGAGTCCGCGATGGCGCACGTGGCGGAGCTGGTCGCGGCGGGCGCGCGGGTCGCGCTCACGCACGGCAACGGGCCGCAGGTCGGCAACCTGCTCATCAAGAACCAGCTGGCGGCGGGCGTGGTGCCGCCCGTCCCGCTGGACTGGTGCGGCGCGCAGACCCAGGCCACTGTCGGCGTGATGATCATGAACGCGCTGGAGCGGGCCCTCGCCGCGCGGGGCGCGGCCCGCCCGGTGGCGACGGTGGTGACGCGGACGCTCGTGGACGCCGGCGACCCCGGCTTCGCCGCCCCCGCCAAGCCGATCGGCCGGTACTTCCCGGAGGAGCAGGCGCGCCGGTCCATGGCGCGCGGCGAGGTGTGGCGGCCGTTCGGCGAGCGGGGCTGGCGGCGCGTCGTCGCCTCGCCGGAGCCGCTGGAGATTCTGGACGCCGACGCCGCGGCGGTGCTGCTGGACGCCGGGCACGTCGTCGTCGCGGCGGGCGGCGGGGGAGCGCCGGTGGTCCGGTCGGGCGGGCGGCTGCGCGGCGTCGAGGCCGTCGTCGACAAGGACCTCGCGGCGCAGCTGCTGGCCCGCAGGCTCGGCGCGTCCACCCTGGTGATCGCCACGGACGTGGAGAACGCGATGGCCGGGTTCGGGACGCCGCGGGCGCGCCCGCTGCACCGCACGACGGTCGCGGAGCTGGCGGAGCTGGCCGCCGCCGGGCATTTCGCCGGCGGCAGCATGGGCCCGAAGGTGGAGGCGGTGCGGCGGTTCGTCGCGGCCGGCGGGCGGCGCGCCGCGATCGCGTCGCTGGCCCGGCTGGGCGACGCCGCGCACGGCAAGGCCGGGACGGTCGTGGAGGCGTGACCCGCGGGGCCCGGCAGGGTAGAGATCGATGCGACCGAGCAGCTGAGGAGCGATGACGTGCCCGATCCGATCGAAGTCCGCAAGATCCCCATCGAGTCCGTGACCGACGCGTCCGGGCTGGCCCGGCTGATCGACGACGGGGTGCTGGAGGCCGACCGGGTCCTCGCCGTCGTCGGCAAGACCGAGGGCAACGGCGGCGTGAACGACTACACGCGGCTGCTGGCCGACCGGGCGTTCCGCGAGGTGCTGGCCGCGAAGGGCACCCGGAGCGCGGACGAGGTGGCGCGCGTCCCGCTGGTGTGGTCGGGCGGCACCGACGGCGTGCTCAGCCCGCACGCGACGGTCTTCGCGACCGTCGACCCGGCGAAGGCGCCCGCGTCGGACGAGCCGCGCCTGTCGGTCGGCGTCGCGATGAGCGACGTCATCCTGCCGGAGGACATCGGGCGGCCCGCGATGGTGGAGACCGTCGCCGCCGGCGTCCGCGAGGCCATGAAGATCGCCGGGATCGACGACCCGGCGGACGTGCACTACGTGCAGACGAAGACGCCGCTGCTCACCCTCGACACGATCAACGACGCCAAGTCGCGCGGCCGGGACGTCGTCACCGAGGACACGCTCAAGTCGATGGACATCTCCAACTCCACGACCGCGCTCGGCATCGCCGTCGCGCTCGGCGAGATCGAGACGCCCTCCGCCGACCAGATCCACCGGGACCTGTCGCTGTACTCGTCGGTGGCGTCGTGCTCGTCCGGCGTGGAGCTGGACCGGGCGCAGATCGTCGTCGTCGGCAACGTGCGCGGCATCGGCGGCCGGTACCGGGCGGGGCACGGTGTGATGAAGGACGCACTGGACGCCGACGGCATCTGGGACGCGATCCGGACGACGGGCCTCGACCTGCCCGACCGGCCCCGCACGTCCGACCTCGGCGGCCGGCTCGTCAACGTGTTCATCAAGTGCGAGGCCGACCCGAGCGGCTCGGTCCGGGGGCGCCGCAACATCATGCTGGACGACTCCGACGTGCACTGGCACCGGCAGATCAAGGCGTGCGTCGGCGGCGTCGCGGCGTCCGTCACCGGCGACCCGGCGGTGTTCGTGTCGGTCGCGGCCGTCCACCAGGGGCCGTCGGGCGGCGGCACCGTCGCCGCCATCGCCGACCTCGGGTGACTCGCCGGACACGGAGAGTATCCGGTTAGCCGCCCGCGGACGCCGCCGGAGGCTATAGCCTTCCTGGCGTGTCCGGACTGACGATTCCCGAACCACTGATCCCCGGGGACGACGGGAGCGCCGACCCCCGGCTGTGCGAGGCGCTCGCCGGGTACGCGGCCGGGCGCGTCGGCGCGCACACCGTGCTGCGGCGGCTGCAGGGCGCCCGGCTGCTCGTGCCGATCGTCGCCGTCCTCACCGAAGAGGAGGAGGCCGCGCCGGGGGAGCCGCGGCGCGAGAAGAGCAGCGAGATGGCGCTGCCGACGCTGATCGGGGACGACGGCCGGCGCGGCGTGCTCGGCTTCACCTGCGTGGAGACGATGAAGGCGTGGCGCGCCGACGCCCGCCCCGTGACGGTGCGGGGCGGCGACGCGTGCCGCGCCGCCCTCGACGAGGGCGCCGACGCCCTGGTCGTGGACGTGGCGGGCCCGGTCCCGTTCGCCGTGGACGGGCTGCGCCTGCACCTGCTCGCGGAGGGCCGCCCCGTCCCGCCGCCGCACGAGGACCCGGAGGTCCTCGCCGCGGTCGAGGCCGCGTTCGGCTCCGACCCGTCGGTGACGGGCGTCCGGGTCACCGAGGGCACGTCCGCCGAGGTCGCCGTCCGGTTCGCGGTGGTGCCGGGGCACGACGAGCGCGGCACGATCCAGCGGGTGTCCGACCGGCTCGCCGAGGTGCTCCGCGGCCGCATCGTCGGCGGCGTGGAGCTGAACGTGCTGCGCCGCTGAACCCGCGGGTCGCGATCGAGCGGGGTCCCGGGCGCTTCTAGGCTTGTCCTTTCGCGCCCGTTGGAGGCTCCCGTGCTGACCATGCAGGACGCCCTGATCCGGCTCACCGGCTACTGGGCGGGGCGCGGCTGCCTCGTCGCGCAGCCGATGAACACCGAGGTGGGGGCGGGCACCCTCAACCCGGCCACGGCGCTGCGGGTCCTCGGCCCGGAGCCGTGGCGCGTCGCCTACACCGAGCCGAGCGTCCGCCCCGACGACTCCCGGTACGGCGACAACCCGAACCGGCTGCAGACCCACACCCAGTTCCAGGTGATCCTCAAGCCGGAGCCGGGCGACGCGCAGGAGCAGTACCTCGGCAGCCTCGCCGCGCTCGGCGTCGACCTGCGCGCCCACGACGTCCGGTTCGTCGAGGACGACTGGGCGTCGCCGGCGCTCGGCGCGTGGGGGCTCGGCTGGGAGGTGTGGCTGGACGGCCTGGAGATCACCCAGTTCACCTACTTCCAGCAGTCCGGCGGGCTGACCCTCGACCCGGTCTCGGTCGAGATCACCTACGGGATGGAGCGCATCCTGATGGCGCTGCAGGGCGTCTCCCACTTCAAGGACATCGCCTACGCGCCCGGCGTCACCTACGGGGAGGCGTTCGGCCAGGCCGAGTACGAGATGAGCCGCTACTACCTGGACGACGCCGACATCGCGGCGAACCGGGAGCTGTTCGAGGCGTACGCGGCGGAGGCCCGGCGGATGCTGGACGCGCGGCTGCCCGTCCCCGCCCACTCCTACGTGCTGAAGTGCTCGCACGCGTTCAACGTGCTGGACGCGCGGGGAGCGATCGGCACCACCGAGCGGGCGCGGGCGTTCGCCCGGATGCGGGGCCTCGCCCGCGAGGTCGCCGCCCTGTGGGTGGAGCGCCGCGCCGAGCTGGGGCATCCGCTCGGCGACGCCGCGGCGCGGCCCGCCGCCGCCGAGCCCGGCCCGCCGCCGGAGTCCGCCTCGGCCGGGACGTTCGCGCTGGAGATCGGCGTCGAGGAGCTGCCGCCGCACGAGGTCGCACGCACGGCCGCCCACGTGGCCGGACGGCTGCGCGGCGGGCTGGAGGAGGCCGGGCTGTTCACGGACGCCTCCACGCTCGACACGGGCGCGACGCCCCGCCGCGTCATCGTGCTCGTCCGCGGCCTGGAGGCCCGCGGACCCGACACCGAGCAGGTCGTGAAGGGGCCCCGGTTCGCCGCCGCCTACGACGCGTCCGGTGAGCCGACGCGTGCGCTGCTGGGGTTCGCGCGCGGGCACGGCATCGATCCGGCGGACGTCCGGAAGGTCGCCGTCGCGGGCGGGGAGTACGCCGGATACACCCGGAAGACGGCGGGGCGTCCCGCCGCCGAGGTCCTCGCCGGGCTGCTGCCCGGCATCGTCGGCGGGCTCCGCGCCGGGAAGAACATGCGGTGGAACGCCCCCGGCCTGTCGTTCGCGCGCCCGATCCGTTGGCTGCTCGCCCTGCTGGACGGGCGGGAGATCCCGTTCGCGGTCGGCGGGCTGACCGCCGGCCGCTCGACCCGCGTGCACCGGACGTCCCGCACGCCGCGGGTCGACGTGCCGGACGCCGCGTCGCTGCCCGGCGTGCTGCGCCGCCACGGGATCGAACCCGACCGGTCCCGCCGCCGTACCCGCGTCGCCGAGGCCGCCGGGGACCTCGCCGGGAGCCGCGGCGGCACGGTCGACCTCGCCGCCGAGCGGGCGCTCGTCGAGGAGATCGTCGACCTGGTGGAGGAGCCCGTCGCCATCCTCGGCTCGTTCGACGAGAAGTACCTGGAGCTGCCCGAGGAGATCCTCACCACGGTCATGCGCGAGCACCAGCGGTACCTGCCGGTGCGCGGCCCCTCGAACCGCCTCCTCCCGCATTTCGTCGCGGTCGCCGACGGCGAGTGCGACCACGGCGCCGTCCGGGCCGGGAACGAGGCCGTGCTCCGCGCGCGCTACGAGGACGCCTCGTTCTTCTTCCGGCAGGACCTGCGGCGCACGCCCGAGCAGATCAAGGCCGGGCTCGGCAGGCTCACGTTCACCGAGCGGCTCGGGTCGATGGCCGACCGGTCGTCGCGCATCGCCGCGCTCGCCGCCGACCTCGCCGGCCGCCTCGGCCTCGCCGCCGGGGAGCGCGCCGTCCTGGACCGCGCCGCCGCCCTCGCCAAGTTCGACCTCGCCTCGTCCATGGTCATCGAACTGCCGGCCCTCGCCGGGACGATGGCCCGCGAGTACGCCCGCCGCGCCGGCGAGGACGAGGCCGTCGCCCGCGCCCTCCACGAGATGGAGCTGCCCCGCTCGGCCGGGGACGCGCCGCCCGCGACCACCGCCGGGGCCGTCCTCGCCGCCGCCGACCGGCTCGACCTCCTCACCGGCCTGTTCGCCGCCGGGTCGGCGCCGACCGGCAGCTCCGACCCGTTCGGGCTGCGCCGCGCGGCGCTGGCGCTGACCGCGATCCTGCGGGACGTCCCGCGCCTCGCGCCGGTCACCGTCGGGGACTGCCTCGCCCTCGCCGCCCGGCACCAGCCGGTCGCCGTCGCCCCCGAGGCGCTCGCGGACGCCGAGCGGTTCATCGCGCGCCGCCTGGAGCAGAGCCTCCTGGACGAGGGGCGCCCGGTGCGCGTCGTCCGCGCCGTGCTGCCGCTCGCCGGCGCGCCCGCGCACGCCGCGCGGGCCGCGGGCGACCTGGCCGGGCTGCTCGGCTCGCCGCGGTTCCGGCGGCTCACCGCGGCGCTGCAGCGGGTCCTGCGCATCGTCCCGGACGGGACGGACGCCGGCTACGACCCGGGCCTGTTCACCGAGCCCGCCGAGCGGGACCTGCACGAGGCGTTCATCCGCGTCAGGGCCGAGCTGACCGCCCGCCCGTCGCTGCCGGAGTTCGCCGCGGCCGCGGCCGCGCTCGTCGCGCCCGTCGACGCGTACTTCGACGGCGTCATGGTCATGGCCGGCGACCCGGGCGTGCGCGCCAACCGGCTCGGGCTCCTCGCCGCCGTCCGGGACATGGCCGCCCCCGTCCTCGACTGGCGCGAGATCGCCTGAACCGGAGGCCCCCGCCGGAATTCGTCAACACTGGCCGTTGCCGGGCCCGCCGCGCCGTGGTCATGATCAAGTCACCCGGCATGGAAGGGGCCGACGATGGCGAACCTTCACGACGCAGAGGAGTTCCGGCGGCGCGGCTGGTGGCGGGACGGGACGTTCCTCGACGATCTCGACCGGTGGGCGGAGACCGCCCCCGACCGCCCGGCGGTGGTCGGCCATGTCTGGGAGACCGGCGACGACCCCGACGTCGTGCTGACGTACGCGGAGCTGGCCGAGCTGGTGGACCGGTGCGCGGCGGGCCTGGCGGAGCTGGGCATCGGTCCCGGCGACCGGGTCGCGATGCAGCTCGTCAACCAGTGGCAGGCCACCGTCCTCGCGCTCGGCTGCGGGCGCGCCGGCGCGGTCGCCGTGCCGTACTACATCGCGACGGGCGCCGCGGACACCGAGTGGATCCTGCGCGAGTCCGGCGCGAGCGCCGTCGTGTCGCTGGACGGGGTCCGCGGCCTGGACGTCGCCGGGACCATCGCGGGCATGCGCGACCGGCTGCCGGCGCTGCGCCACCAGATCGTGGTGGGGGAGAACGTCCCCGCGGGCGCGACCGGCTTCGAGAGCGGCCTGCTCGGGTCGGGCGGCGCGCCGCCCCCGCACCGCCCGTCCGGCGACGACGTCCTGCAGATCATGTACACGTCGGGGACGACCGGGCGGCCGAAGGGCGTCCGGCACTCCCACAACACCCTGTACGCGATGGCGCGCTCCTACACCGTCCCGCTCGGGCTCGGCGAGGACGACGTGCTGTCCACGCCGTGCATCGTCGGCGGGCAGGGCGGCTGGCTCTACGGGATGCTCGCGCCGCTCGTCGCCGGCGCCACGGCCGTGTGGGCGGACGCGTTCAAGCCCGGCGACTTCCTCGACCTCGCCGCGCGGTACGGGATCACCGCCGCGTACTTCACCCCGTTCATCCTGGACGAGCTGGTCGCCGAGCAGCGGGCGCGCCCGCGGGAGGTCGCGCTGCGGCACATGGTCACCGGCTCCACGCCCATCCCGCCGGATCTGCCGGGGCGGTTCCGCGAGACGTTCGGGTTCCCGGTCCGGTCGCTGTGGGGGATGACGGAGAACGGCGGCGTCACGATCAGCCGCCCGGACGACCCGCCGGACTGGGCCGCGCGGAGCGACGGCCGGCCCGTCGAGTGGATGGAGATCCGGCTCGTCGGCGAGGACGGCGCGGTCGTCGCGGACGGCCCGGGCCGCCTGGAGGTCCGCGGCGCGAACATGTGCCTGGGCTACGAGGGCGCCGACGACGTCTTCGCCGCCGCGCTGCACGACGGCTGGTTCGTCACCGGAGACCTGGCCCGGCCGGACGGCCGCGGCGGCATCAAGGTCATCGGCCGCACCAAGGACATGATCAACAAGGGCGGGCTGCACGTCCCCGCCGTCGCGGTCGAGGGCGTCCTGCGCGCCGACCCGCGCGTCGCGGAGGTCGCGGTCGTCGGCGAGCCGGAGCCGCTGCTCGGCGAGACCGCCGTCGCCGTCGTCGTGCCCGCGCCGGGCGCCGCGCCGCCGCCGCTGGAGGACCTCCAGAAGCTCGTCGCGGACGCGGGGATGACGCCCGGCTACGAGCCCGACCGGCTGGAGGTCGTCGCCGAGCTGCCGAAGACCCCGACGGGGAAGGTCCGCAAACGCGTCCTCGAGGAGGAGTTCGCCCGGAGGGCCCGGACCGCCGCGGCGCGGTGAGCGCCGGGTCCCTCGCCGGGCGGCCCGCCGCGCCGCCGCGGCCGTCCCGGCGGCGGGCGCTGGCGCTCACGTCGGTCGTGCTCGCCAACGTCATGGCGGTGGTCGACTACAACATCGTCAGCGTCGCGATCCCGCAGCTGCTCCGCGCGTTCCCCGGCAGCACCCTCGCGGGGCTGTCCTGGACGATCACGGCGTACACGGTGGTGTTCGCGGCCGTGCTGCTGCCCGCCGGCGGCACGGCCGACCGGCTCGGGCCCAAGCGGATCTTCCTGCTGGGCCTCGCGGTGTTCACGCTCGGCTCGGCCGCGTGCGCGCTCGCGGCCGGCCCGGTGACGCTGGTGCTGGCGCGGATGCTGCAGGCCACCGGCGGCGGCGCGGTCGTCGCGCTGTCGATCTCGGTCGGGCTGAGCGAGTTCCCCGGCCGCGCCGGGCACGCGTTCGGGCTGCTCGGCGCCGCCGCGGGCATCGCGGGGGCGAGCGGGCCCGCGCTCGGCGCCGCGCTGCTCGCGCTCGGCGGCTGGCGCTGGATCTTCCTCGTCAACCTGCCGCTCGGCGCGGTCGCGCTGGCCTGCGCCGCGGCCGGCGTCCCGTCCCGCCCCGCGGAGGGGCGCGGCCTGCCCGACCTGCTCGGCACGGCGCTGCTCGCCGGCGGCGTCGCCGCCCTCGTGCTCGGCGTCGTGCAGGGCCCGGACTGGGGCTGGACGGCCGCCCGGACCGCCGCCGCGCTCGCCGCGGGCGCAGCGCTGACCTGCCTCGGGGTGCGCCGGTCGCTGCGGCATCCGCGCCCGGCGGCCGACTTCGCGCTGCTGCGGGCCCGGTCGGCCGCCGCGGGGAACCTGGCGATGGTGATGCTGAGCGTCACCCAGTTCGCGGTGGCGCTGTGCGTGGCGCTGTTCCTGACCGAGCGGTGGGGCTACCCGGTGCTCGCCGCCGGGTTCGCGCTCACCCCCGGCCCGCTGACCTCGGCCGTCGTGTCGTGGCGGAGCGGGCCGCTGGTGCGGCGGGCGGGCGCGCGGGCGGTCGCGGTCGCGGGCGGCGTGCTCGGCGCCGCCGGCTGGTGCTGGCCACTGGCGGCGGACGCGCTCGGCGCGGGGCGGAGCTACCCGCTGGCGGTGCTGCCCGCGCTCGTCGCGGGCACGGCGGGGATGGCCGCCGCCGCCGTGGCGATCGAGACCATCGCGGTGGAGGACGTCCCGCCCGCCAGGTTCGGCAGCGGCAGCGCGCTGATCATGCTGGCCCGGTCCGCCGGCGCGGCGGCCGGGATCGGCGGCCTGGCCGCGGTGCTGCACGCGCCGACCGGCGCCGCGTTCCGGGTCGCCTGGGCGGGGCTCGCGGCGGGGCTGCTGGCGTCGGCGCTCGCCGCCGCGGCGTCCCGGCCGCCGCCCCGGGAACGGAATCCCCGTGAACGGGATCCCCGTGAACGGGGGCGCCCGCGGGCCCCGGGGGGGGGGGGGGCTGGGCACGGGCCCGCGCCCCGGGGGGGGCGCGGCCCGTCCCGGGGCCGGTCAGTCCTCGGACTTGCTCGCGGGGAGCTTCTCCGAGATCAGGTCCATGACCGTGCTGTCGGCCAGGGTCGTGACGTCACCGATG